>JAKISK010000055.1 GCA_021648625.1 Thiomicrorhabdus sp.
CGTATGTTCCTGTTAGAACCGCTGGACTACCTGAACTCACGGGGCTACCATCTACGTCGGTCACTTTTAGATCGGGCGCGGCATCGGCGTCCTCTGTATTGTGATCGGGGTTGTCTGTGGCGCTGTCATTACTGAGAACGTTTCCTGTCGCTGGGACGGTGTCGTCTTCGGTGATGTTATTAACATCGTCAACCGCTTCGGGTCCAGTGTCTAAAATGTTGATGCTGAGCATGCCTGTTACGGGCTCGTTTCCAGCAAGATCGGTTACGGTAATGGGTATCTCGACAACGACTGGATCGGTACTGCTGTGGTCATTTGGATTTCCGTCTTCGGTAAATTCATAGCTCAACTCTTGAGTCACTGGATTGTAACCTGTGATGGTGAGCGTGCCTTCGCCTGGAATCTCTATTGGGTCGGGTAGGCTGCCATTTTCGATCGCTTCAAGATCAAGTGTTACGCCGCCAATGGTGATGCCGTCGCTTGGTATTCCGGCTTCGGCATCGATTGTGATCACGCCACTAACGGTTCCGCCTGTTGCTTCAACTATATCGTCAACCGTACCAACATCTATCGTCGGTGCCGCGTCGTCTTGCCCGTTGATTGTGATGGTTAGAATCGCACTGCTTTCGCTTCCGTCACTGTCTACTACGGTGTAGCTAAATGTCTCTTCAAATGGATCACTACTTTCATCTAGACCTTGAACGTCTGGGTTGCTGTTGTCTAACTCGTAGCTGTAGCTTCCGTCTTCATTTAAGGTTAGGGTTCCGTATGTTCCTGTTAGAACCGCTGGACTACCTGAACTCACGGGGCTACCATCTACGTCGGTCACTTTTAGATCGGGCGCGGCATCGGCGTCCTCTGTATTGTGATCGGGGTTGTCTGTGGCGCTGTCGTTACTGAGGACGTTTCCTGTCGCTGGGATGGTGTCGTCTTCGGTAATGTTATTAACGTCGTCAACCGCTTCGGGCCCGGTGTCAGTGATGTTGATACTAAGCGTGCCTGTTACGGGGTCGTTGCCTGCAAGATCGGTCACGATAATTGGGATCTCGACAACAACTGGATCAGATCCGCTGTGGTCATTTGGGTTTCCGTCTTCGGTGAACTCGTAGTTCAACTCTTGAGTCTCTGGATCGTAACCGGTGATGGTGAGCGTCCCTTCGCCTGGGATCTCGATTGGGTCGGGCAAGGTGCCATTTTCGATCGCTTCAAGATCAAGTGTTACGCCGCCAATGGTGATGCCGTCGTTTGGTAGGCCGGCTTCGGCATCGATTGTGATGGTGCCGCTAACGGTTCCGCCTGTTGCTTCAACGATCTCATTAACGGTTCCTACGTCTATCATTGGGGCGGCGTCGTCGGTTCCGTTGATGGTGATGGTTAGGGTGGTCGTGGACTCATCTCCGTCTGCATCGGTAATTGTATAATTAAAGACATCTTTTAATGGATCACTGTCATCATCCAGTCTTTGAACCGTTGGGCTGCTATTGTCTAATGCGTAGGTGTAATCACCATCTGCTTCAAGCGTTAGCGTTCCGAACTGGCCTACAACGATCACAGGAGCACCTGCGGTGGGCGTGGTTCCATCCATACTGAGTACGGTTGAGTTATCGGCAGCTAATGTGTCGGCAACGCCATCGGTTAGAACGTTGCCACTCACTGAAACATCATCCTCCATGATTTCATTAACATCTGCTCTTGCCAATAAATCTTCATCAGAACGACCTGAGCCACCACCAGCAAAAGGATCATCCTCATCTTCCAATACCTCTAAGGTATTATCCACAGCGACAAAATCTGTAACAAACCCAGCAGTCACCTCACCTTCTGCTGCCGTACGCGCCATCTCAACCGCTGTTTCAACCGCGCTCCCAGGTGATTCGGTGCCTGCTGCGGGCTCTTCTAACGCTTCAAAATCGCCCTCTAAAACAAACTGCTGTAATGTTGCCACATCTGCGATAGCTTCATCATTCAACACAACATCATTAAAAACATCACCATCTAAGAAGAGCTCTGAATTTCGACCCAGTATTAAAACCTCTCCATTCTCTAAAACCAACATAAGGTTAGCGGGAGATGAAGTAACAATCAGTTCGTTTTCAAAAACAGAATCACCCGCTTCAAGAATACGAACAGATTGCGTTGTAGATTCAATTGCACGAACCATACCTTCTAAACTAGAGACTTCACCAACGACAGTAGACATAATTAACAACTCCTAAAATATAACGAAAGGGATAACAGCAAATTTAAAATTATTTTTTTCAATCGGACAATAATACAGCACTTCAATACGGCTTTACTATCGTACCTAGGGACAGTAAAGCTTATTTTTTCAATTTTTTTAAAAAAATGAGCTAACAAAATCAATTTTAGTTGCCAACCTAATCTGATTACCGTAAATTAATACGTAAACTCCTTCCCTTAATTTTTTAAATACACTCGTTTAATATAGGTTACCAATAAAAAATATGAAAACATCAACCACTCCATTCATAAGTACATCCATTTTAATCTGTGCTTTCAGCCTTTCCACACACACTCAGGCCAGTTGGCTTGACCAAGGTGCAGAGTTACTTAAGCAAGCACAAGAAAAAATAGAAACACCAAAAAATTCTTCCTCCTCTTCCGCAACCAGTAACTTGTCTAATCTATCAACGGACGAGATACAACGGGCGTTTAAAGAAGCTTTAACCATGGGTTCAGAAACCGTTGTAAGCAAACTTGGTATGAAAGATGGCTTTAATAGCGATGCAAAGATTCGTATTCCTTTGCCCGATTCACTCAAAACAGTACAATCCACCCTTAAAAGCGCTGGAATGTCTGGTTTAATGGATGACCTTGAAACCAAACTTAACCGTGCCGCAGAGGCCGCCACCCCTCAGGCCAAATCACTGTTTTTAGATGCCATTCAAAACATGAGCTTTCAGGATGTGCAAACTATCTACAGCGGCTCTAATGACTCTGCAACCCAATACCTTAAAAGTAAAACCTCATCCGACTTAAAATCTAAAATGACTCCCATTATTGAGCAATCATTAAATGAAGTTGGTGCAATTAAATCGTATGACAAAGCCATTTCAAGCTATAAAAACTTACCCTTTGTGCCCGACGTAAAAACAGACTTGTTAAATCATGTGGTTGAGAAAGGCATGGACGGCATGTTTTTCTATTTGGCGCAAGAAGAGGCCAGTATTCGAAAAGATCCTATTAAGCAGTCAACCGAGTTGCTGAAAAAAGTCTTTGGACAATAAACAAACTTATTTACAGGAATATCACACCATGAAAAAATGGATGACAACGGTTTTATTATTTATCGCAACCCTTGGAGTATCAGCCTGTTCACTTATTCCTGACTTACCGGGCCCAATTGGCATCCCTGGAATTTAAATAAAAAATACCCCCCCCTCTCCGAAGAACAGAGAGGGGTTTTTCAATCAAACCTTAGACGACTGAGACGAACCATGTGGCAGATGAATCTCTTCTACCACCCCAGCCTTAGGGTCATTAAACGTTTCCATTGAAATTTTATCTTCACTGCGTGCCACAATCGTAGTAATCGCCGCATCTCCCGTTACGTTAACCGCCGTACGCATCATATCCAACAAACGATCCACACCCATAATCAACGCGATACCTTCAATTGGCAAGCCAACTTGATGAAATACCATCGCCAACATAATCAACCCTACGCCAGGTACTCCAGCGGTTCCAATGGAGGCCAATACCGCCATTCCAATCACCGTTAAATACCCCATTAACCCTAAATCAATACCATAAACATTGGCAATAAAAACGGTGGCTACCCCTTGCATAATGGCCGTTCCATCCATATTAATGGTTGCACCAAAAGGCACCACAAAAGAGGCTGTTGAATTATCCACTCCCAAGCGTTTTTCAGCGGTACGCAAAGTAATAGGAATGGTGGCATTCGAACTGGCCGTACTAAAAGCGAACAACTGTACGGAACGCATTTTTTTCAAAAATATCATCGGGCTGACACGCCCTAATACTTTAAGTAAAATCATTAACGTACCCGTTGTATGCAACAACAGTACCGTTGCCACCACAGCAAAATAACTCATCATAGGCAAAATCATACCCACCCCTTGTTCAGAAAAAACTTTTGCAATCAAAGCAAAAATACCGATGGGGGCAGCCAGCATAACCACATTAACCACTTGCATCATGACTTCATTTAGTCGCTCTGCGCCTTCAGCAATTGGCTTACCGCGCTCACCAATCATAAGCACACACACCGCAAATAAGATCGTGAAAAAGATAATTTGCAGCATATTTCCTTCAGCATAAGCCGCCACAGGATTACTTGGAATCAGGTCAATAAATACTTGCGTTAAAGGCGGCGCTGGCTGTGCAACAAAAGTGCTTGCAGCCGCTTGAGTCATATCAAATCCTTCACCTGGCCCGATTATAACGGACACACTGATCGCTAAAGTAATCGCCAATGCCGTTGTTAACATAAAGAGCAAAAAGGCTTTAACCCCTATGCGACCTAATACGCCCACATCGCCAATACCACAAATACCACAAATCAAAGAAAAGGTAACCAGGGGTACAACCAGCATTTTCAATGCATTAATAAATAAGGCACCAACAACATGAAATAACCCATTTACAAAGTAGTCTTGAATAAAGGCGACCTCACTTGCAAAGGCATTAATTAAGCTCCCAACCACCAACCCGAAGCCCATATAAATCAGTATCTTAGTTGTCATATCCATCTTTTTTTGCATTACATTTTCCTACTTAAATTTAACGTAATGCACAGTATACGGCAATAGATGCATGATACGCAGAGATATTAGAAAGGGGGGGTATTTTTGGTTTGAAGATATAAATTCCCCCCTATCGACTCCATGGCCTGAATCACCTCTTCAATGGAAACATCCTCTGGCGTACCTTGCATTAAAATATGAATGGTTTTTGGTAACATGCTCGCTGCCTGATACAGTACATACGCAGCAATCAACAAGGTTAAGGCTGTATCCGTCCAGTACCAGTCGTACAGAATAATCAGCGTACCCGCAATAATCACCCCCAACGAGGCCAGTGCATCCGATACATTGTGTAAAAAAGCGGCACGAATATTCATGCTGTTTTTGGACATTCGATAGGTCAACATCGCCGTCACCACATCAATCACCAAGGCAATGCTGGCCACAATCACCACCATCCAACCCTCAATTATCTGTGGTTCAAACACGCGCCACAGTGCCTCATAAATAAGGTACAGGCCAACAATGACCAACGTAATCAAGTTAATTAAGGTGGCAATAACTTCTGCACGTTTGTAACCAAAGGTTTTAAAGTGATCGGCAGGTTTGCGACCAATTTTACGTGCAATCCACGCAATCCAGAGTGAGGCGGCGTCGCTAAAATTATGCAACGCATCGGCAATCAATGCCAAGCTGCCTGAAAGCACCCCGCCAATGATCTGCGCCAAGGTGAGCAACATATTAATCGCAATCGCCCAACCCAGCTTTCGGTCGTCCATTTCTTCAACATTATGATGATGGTGATCGTGCGCCATATTTTCTTCCCCCCTATTACATTTTTAATACACACCGCTACAATGAATGCTATATTTATTTTTCTGGCTCTTGTATGAGCTTTAGACCGTGTACTGCTCTTTGGAAACCTGGGCATTGACTAAAAGAGAAAACTCCAATAGCCACTCATGTAGCACAGGAAAATCGAATTGACTTAACTGAATGACTTCTTTTAAGGCGTGCTTTGTAAGCGATAGGCCTGCACTGCCACAGGCGGCTTTTATAAGGTAAAGAGCTTCTGCGTTAGTAAATTGAGAATTGGCTAAAAAATAAGTGCTTTTTGCCAGAACGGTTGCATTTAAAATCGCATACCATTCTTTATGAGGGACTTGATATTCATTTAATAGTATTTTATCAGGCGTATTTTGTTGCCATATGGACAGAATCTCAGCTAAAGGTAGCGTGTTTAGCAATGTTTCTGCCACATCTCTTGCTTTAGGAGGAAGCTGTAATAACAGTGCTTTTTCATATCTATTTTCAAGTAGTTGCATGAGCCATCATTTAAACTTACGCTTTTTTCAGGAATTTAAAAATAGGGTATTTTTAATACCTGAATCTGTAGTCAGGTAATAATGGTTAGAGATGCCCTACAGGTGATTTAAGCTGTTAGAATAATATTCTATCAAGAAAGTGTAAAGGCATTGGCTATTTTATACTTTTCATTTTTACACCGTTTTAGAGAAACTTATTTATGTCACAGCACCCTCTTACACAATATTTAGATTCCGTGCCAGATTTTCCAAAACCAGGTGTCTTATTCAGTGATATTTCTCCCCTATTAAAAAACCATTTTCAAGAGACCATTAATGCGATGAGTGCCCTTTTTTCAGACGAAGAGTGGGCACAAATTGATTGTTTGGCAGGCATTGAATCACGGGGATTTATTTTTGCTTCCGCATTGGCTTATAAGCACAACAAAGGCATCGTAAAAGTTAGAAAACAAGGCAAGCTTCCCAATGTCAGTGCCTCGGTTGGTTATAGTTTAGAGTACGGAACAGACCGGTTAGAGATGCAACAAGGAGATGGCAGTAAAATTGTTCTTTTTGATGACCTAATTGCCACAGGCGGCTCAATGGGTGCCGCGGCAGAGTTGTGTGAAAAGGTGGGCTATGATCTCTTTGGTATGGCTTGTTTAATTGACTTAGCCTCATTAAATAGTTTTAAATATCACGATATGATGGTTCGGTCTGTCATTCAGTTGCACGATTAACTCTCTTTCTAAATAGGCTGGCAGAATGCGTATACCACGACTTACCAAAAGTATATTTTTAGATCAATTCTTATTTATGCAAGGGGCAGGGGTATTAATTGGCTTGAGCTTTCCCTATTTTTTAGTCTGGTACGGTTTTGAAAAGGACACGGTTTTACATTGGGACTTCTTTTTGGCGACTCAGATAGCTGGGCAATCGGTTGGGCTGTTAAGCTTCTTGCTTATCTCAATGGTGATTCGTCCTCATTTAAAATTGCTCTCTTTAAAAATGTCTGGCATTACCGAGGGTCTAAAGAAAAAATCACCCGATGATGAGAGCATGAGTGATATTGCCCTACGAAAAATAGACATTGTGTCTAACGATGAAATTGGTGTCAGTGCCAAAGCGTACAATAAAATGTTGAAATCATTGATTCAAGCCAATGAAATTGAAGCCGTATACACGCAATTTTCAAAAGTGATGTCCGAAAACTTAGACGTTAAAGTACTGGCCGATGAAACCCTCTCTCTCCTTATTCGCTCTACCAATATTGATGCAGGAGCAATAGTAATCTCTAAAAAGGGTGAGGCTAAGCTAATGGCCTCAAAAGGGATTTTAGAGGCCGACAGTTTGTTAGCGCATGATGTTGTGCTAGAGAGCATTAAAAAAGGCGTGTCTGAACGCATTAAAGTGCCTAAAAACATTAAAATTGACGGAGTATTAACGCATTTTTATCCTTCAGAAGTTTTCATTGAACCCATCGAGTTTAAAGGAATTAATTTAGGTGTTTTAATTGCTGCAACAGGTGCCAATATCGCCGATGAACACACCGAACATCTATTAGAACTCTTTACTCGCAGCATTGGGCTGGCCATCAATAATGCCATGACCCACTCTAAATTTCAGCGTTTAGCCGCCATTGATGGATTGACTGAAATTTATAATCGACGGTTTGGTATGGATCGCCTAAAAGAAGACTTCTCAAGAGCTGTTCGGCATGAAACAACACTTGCCGTTGCCATGGTCGATATTGATTTCTTCAAGAAAGTGAATGATACCTATGGGCATTTAGTCGGTGATAAAGCCATTGTATTGACCACCAGTCTTATTAAAGACAGTTTGCGTGATGGTGATATTGTAATTCGCTATGGGGGGGAAGAATTTTTAATTATCTTACATGGCGCGGATTCAGAAGATGCCTTTACGGTGTGTGAACGCATTCGACATAAGGTGCAAGATTCAGTTTTAAAAGAAGGCGATCAACAGATTAACCTATCAGTGAGTATTGGTATTGCCGCTTATCCAGAGCAACCCGTGGCAAAAGAGATGGAGCTTATTGATATGGCCGATCAGGCACTTTATCACGCTAAAAACAACGGACGTAACCGAGTAATTCGTTTTGGTGAAGTTCCTGATTAAGATAATTATTGGATAGGGGGGGGACTTTACCCCTTCTATAAAGGCCGCTCTTTAGTTATGCGAATTCAAATATTTTTGTAACTACTCAGCGAGTAGTCAATATGTATAGTAACTGCTCAGATGGCGCCTGAAAATGGTCAAATCAAGGCGAAAAATGTGAGTTTACACCTGTAAATGATCATTTTTTAACACAGAGTTGACCTTTTTCAGGGGCTAGCTGAGTAGTTACATATTTTTTAAAGCCAATTTTGACGGTTTATGGCCATAATGTGCCGCTAAACAGAACCAATACTCTGCTTGGCCTAAATTTTGTTTAGTACCCATCCCTTTTTGATACATCAAACCCAGTGCATATTGGGCTTTTAGGTGGCCTCTTAATGCCGAAAACTTATACAGCTTCAATGCCTGCTCTAAGTTCACAGGCATGCCCAGCCCCTTTTCAAAAAGACGGGCTAAATTATAGGCCGAAAACGGATTTCCTTTACGGTAGGCTTGCTCATACATATTGGCTGCCATCGCATACGATTTACGAACAGGACGGCCATTTTCGTACATTAACCCAAGATTATTTTCGGCTCTAGAATACCCTCTAAAAGCCCCATTTTCATACAGGTTGAATGCATTTTCTAAATCACCTGTGGTTTCATAATGAAGTGCTTGTTTAAAAATGGGGTACAAGTAGTGCTCATCTGCAAGCTGGCTTAATGGATCTTCTGGAAAAGAACTTTCAACAACGGTCGATTCTTTACGCACCCAATCTGGCACGATTTCATCTTTAATCCAAATTTTTAACTCTTTTAAGTTAGGGCGTTTTTCTGGTTGTTTTTGTGTCATCCAAATAATTAAATAACGCCAAAAAATAGGCAAGCGATTGAGTTTTCGAATGGTGTGGTGCGCATGCGCCCATAACTGACGAACATTTTCTTCTGATTTTTTTAATAAATAGATGTGCTTGCCTGTTAAAGCAAAATACAGCGTACAGCCCAGCGAATAAATATCACTTTTTTCATCCAGTATGCCATTCAGTCGTTCAGGAGGGCAATAACGTAAATCCCCCGTAATCATTTCAGAATCAAACGAGCTTAATGCTGGAATGGCGTGTGACCACTCAATTAAAATGGAGGATGTTTTTCCCATCAAAATATTATCGGGACGAATCGCACCATGCACAAACGTAAGTTTGTGTATTTTTTTTAACGAAGAGACCATTGACGTTAATAATATTTTGGTCTTTTTAGACGATAACGTCCCCTTTTTTTTCACCTGTTTGGTTAAGGTTCGGCGGCCTGCATAATCAAATAACTGTAAATAATAAAATCCGACTTTACGAATTTCATTAAAGCGAGAAAACTCTGGGAATTGATTTAAATACGTTAATAAATCCTTCTCTCTTTTAATCGCATGATAATGTCTAATATCTTGAATCACACGAATAATTTTCTTCTTCTTTCCCTGCTCAGATTCAAGCACTCCTTTATAAACAGAAGCATACTCTCCAAGGCTCACCTTTCGGATCTTACTTAAATCGGGTTGTTGTTTTAACATCGCTACGACATCGTTAAGCATGAAATAGTCTCCACAGCTTCAAATGATTCTTTATTCTACTTGGTTTTGTCCAAGGTACACCAAATGTTTTCAATATCGAGATGGCCTTGTGGCAACCTCGGGTAAACGCCACTGTTTTGGCGTTATTTTTGACTCTAAAACATCTTCAATCGGGTCTTCTAATTCAGAGAAAAAATCAATGCCACTCTGCTTTTCTATCTCATCAATTGAGGTCACAAATGACAGTAAACTTGCATTAGCCTTTGCTTCTTGCTGAAAAATAAAAGCCAGTGCTATGATTGAGGATGAGTTGTCATTTGGCTTAATTAATATTTTATAAAAGGCATCAGGAATAGCAATTTTTGTCTTTTTCAGTGTTTGCGGTGATTGATTAAAAATAGGCCCTGTTATAACCCAAAAACCACCATGCCATTCTGAAAAATCGTTTGCAACGATCTCTTCTAAACGTTGCCAAGATTTTTGGTTTAGCCGTGCGGTTTGTGGCGAAATATTGGTCATTAAAAAGGCTTCTTTTTGCGCCTCTTTTCCATAACGACTGGCAATCACGTAATTAGGCGCCAAATGCCCTCGTGTATACCCTGAACGAGTATAATCCCCATGACTAATCTTTGATTCCGAACGCGTATCTACGGTAAACCTAGGGCGTTTTCCTATATTAAAACGCTTTTCTCCCACGTAATAGGTTACCCATAAAGGATTCGCAAGTGTTTCAGAATATGCCAAAACATAGCCTTCGTTTTGCAATATGCGTGAATCTCCTTGGCTTGCAATACCTGAAATAATTTGAGGCAGGCCTAAATAAGTCGTTGAACTAGCCGTCGTTACGGTAACACCTGTCACTGTTGGCTTTAAAAAGTTATAAAGAAACCATAATATAACCACCAACAGTACCAGCAAAAAATACTTTGGCTGTTTAATAAGCTTACTAAGTACCAATAATACGATGCTTTTAATCATTCTTTGATTCATAAGGACCTTTAGTTTAAAGAGATTCTGAGTACCCATTTAATAACGAGGAAAAAATATGTCATCAAAAGTTTATTGTCTCGCACAATTTCAACCAAAACTTGGAAAAGAAGCGGAACTTTTTAAGGTATTGCAATCATTAGAGCCAAACAGCATCCGTGAAGATGGTTGCCTACAATATACCGTTACACGTCAGATTACGAGCCCGTTTGCAGAGGGTAAGAGTTCTTCAATTGTATTTAATGAAATTTGGCAAAACATGGCGGCTTTTGAAGCACATTGCCAGCGTCCAGAAATTATACATTTTTTTGAAACTTACTGCCTTGCAAGTGATGGTTTAGCTGAAAGTTGGAATGTTTGCGTCTATAGTGATAATGCACCTAAAAACTGAAAACTTGATTTTATTAAAATTACTCAAGAGTTCATGCATAAAAAAAGGAAGTTTCTAGCATTAGAAACTTCCTTTTTTTGTACTAAACAAACCAGTTAATTTTTATTCGTTCAAATAGTCTCCATTTAAATGCTCATCGTAATCATTAAAAGAATTATCCAGCGCAATTTCAGTTTCCATCTCTAATCGAGTCACTTGGCGACCATCATGGTCATCATCACGGTCATCATCACGGTCATCATCACGGTCATCATCACGGTCATCATCACGGTCATCATCACGGTCATCATCACGGTCATCATCACGGTCGTCATCATGATCGATATTTTCTAAGTAATCATTCAAACTCTCTTCCGAAGTAGTTAAATCTGAAATCAACTCACTTAAATCTAACGTTTCAACTTCATCAGAATCATGCTCCAATTCAGGCATATAAATGGCCTCTTCATCTAACACCAACTCCGAAGACTCAAGCGCCAGATTATGACCATCATCAACAACCTGCGCTTCACCAAGTATGGCCGCTGAATCCCAATCTGAACCATTAATGGTAATCGTTAACGTTGTTGTACTGCTATCACCATATTCCCAACTAGAGCCACCTACTTCTCGGTCTGTAATTGTGTAATTAAAGACTTCGTTTAAAGATTGATTATCATCTAAGGCGATAACATCAGGGTTAGATGTGTCAATAATATACTCATACTGACCAAAAGTTTTCATCATAAGTGTTCCGTACTGACCTTCAATTTCAGTGCCGAAAAACGAAGGGTTCGCATCAAAACCAATTGCAACACCATTTACTTCTGTCACAGCGGTTAGATCCGCACCAAGGATATCGGCTCCAGATTCGGATCCATCCTCTTGCGTTGTCCCTGTTAAAACATTACCTATCGCGATAGGTACGCCTTGTACGTGAGCGGCATCATGTGCATCAGACGTTGTTTGCGAACCATTTGAAGCGTAAGATCCATTATAATTATTGCCATGGAAGTCTTTTCCATAATTTGAATCACAGTCATCGGCATCAATTGTATTCACGTCTGCAATAGCAACGGGTGCAGAATCCATAACCTGAATATCCAAACTATCAATAGCCGTTGTTCCTGTTGTATCTGCAATAAGAACTGCAAAGGATTCGATAATACTGTCATCGCCATTTCTATGGTCTGCGGCTGAACCGTCTTCGGCATAGCTATAAGTAATTTCACCTGTGGTTATATTAATACCAGTAATAGTAAGAGTTCCTTCATAACCTAAAATTTCGGTTTCTCTGAACCCATTATAATAAGCCAATTTTCCACCAATACGAATGTGAGAGAGTTCCTCGGTCACATTGAAGAAAATAGAGCCTGTAATCACATCACAAGAACCTTCCATTACACTATTATCTACTGCTGTAGCATTACCATCTTCATCTACAACATTCACTGTTGGCGGAACTTCTGTTTGACCATTGACTGTAATGGTTAAAGTTGATGAACTCTTATCTCCATCTGCATCTGTAATTTCGTAAGTAAACGTTTCAATCAACTTCTCATTTAAATCTAACGTAGCAAGATCGGGATGATTTACATCTAAAACGTACTCATAGGAGCCATCTGAGTTTATAACTAAAGTTCCGTAATCTCCTTGTATGGGGTCGTCAATACTTCCTCCATTAATTAAGGTAACGAAAGATTCATCAATATAAAAATCTCTACCTTCCGAACTCGTACCTGTACCAAACAATACATTGCCATTTAAACTTTCAGTAACAGGTGCACTAACTAAAACTTCAATTTTATCAGGTTGATCGTCTGGAGAGGTGATCGCTCTACCATCACCAATGTAAGTGTACTCAACTACGCCTGTTTGTTGATCAAAGCTCGTCACAAAGATCGTTGCATATTGCATATCAATCTCAACAGGGTTGCTTGCACTTGCACCCAATACATCTTTTCCAGATATAAGAACTCTGTAATTAGAGACCCCATTTGTATCAATTGTAAACTGGCCATGGAAAGGTTCCGTGCTACTCTCTACAGTGTATTTATCAGGTATATCAAACCCAATTAAGTCACGAGGAATAATCTCAAATTTAGGTTCAATTATGCTGTTTTCATCGGCCACCGCAACAGGCACTGAATCCAATATTTTAATCGTTAACGTATCACTACTTTCCTGATTTAATGTATCTGTTACGATAATTTCAAACTGATCTTGAACACTAAATTTTCCAGCACTGTGATCATTTGCTAAATCATCTTCCGTGAAGGTATAAGCAATTTCTCCTGTTGCTGAATCATAGCTTGTAACCGTTAAAACGCCTTGTGTCCCTTGAATAACAACAGGTGCATTTGTGCTGGCAGTAGTAATATCAACACCACCAATGGTTACCACTGCAATACCCGCCTCAGCATTCACCTTAATCGAACCATCAACAGAGTCACCAGTACACTCTCCCACACTATTATGCCCAGGAGAGTCATTGCCGTCTTCATCCACGATTTCGATAACAGGAGGCGCATCATCTTGACCATTAATCGTAATTTTAAGAATGGCACTACTTTCATCACCATCCTCATCAGTTAAGGTATACGAAAATGTATCCATCAAAGGATCGCTAGAGGCTGTTAAGCCTTGAACATCAGAGTCAGTATTGTCAAGTAAATAGGTGTAACTGCCATCTGAGTTTAATGTTAATGTACCGTAAGCACCGTCAATAACCCCTGGAGTTGCTCCGACAGCTGTACCACTTACATCTGTAACGGTCGTGGCATCGGTTCCTAAAACATCATTCTCAGTCATCACATTACCGACAACGCTGATTTCATCTTCAATAATACTATTTGTATCATCAACTGCGACAGGGGCCGTGTCTAAAATTAAAATGTCATGATCTTCAATGACTACTTGCCCTGCTAAATCGGTTACAACCACCTCAAAACTATCTTTTACACTCTCATCACCAGCAACATGGTCACTCGTCTGAGTGTCTATCGTATATAAATACGAAACCTCTCCTGTAAGCAGGTCATATCCTGTGATGGTTAAATCCCCTTCACTCCCTTGAATAACAATAGGTGAACTTGCCGTTGCATTCATAATATTCATACCTGCAACGGTAATCGTTGAGACACCAGCTTGAGCCTGAACCATAAATGAACCATTAACCGAATTACCCAATCCTTCTACAACACTTTCACCACAATCAATAATCACAGGCTGTCCATCATCACGACCATTAATACTGATCGTCAAGGTTGCATCGCTAGTACTGCCGTCACTGTCGGTAACTGTGTAGATGAAGCTGTCGGTTTCAGTATCTCCTTGACCTAGTGCCTGAACATCAGGATGACTGTTGTTCAGGGTGTAGGTGTAGCTACCGTCTGCATTCAATACTAAAGTTCCATAATCACCTATTAATGTTTCTGCCGTGACTACGATAGGTTGATCAATCGCAGTGTCATTACTGATCACTGTACCACTTGCAATAATATCGATATCTTCAGTAACGCTGTCAGTATCATCAACCGCAACAGGTGCGCTGTCTTCTACCAGCACATCAAGCGTGTCGCTATTGCTCACGCCTGCGGTGTCGATCACGATGACTTCGAAGCTGTCTATAATCGGCGTGCCGTCACTGTTGTCATTCGCGAGACCATCGGTTAGGTATTCGTAGGTGATGTCGCCACTGGTTGGATCGTAATTGGTAATGGTTAAAGTTCCTTCGTCTCCTACGATGGTGACGGGGGTACTTGGCGTCGCACTGGTGATGTCTTGACCATCAATGGTGACGGCGTCAATCCCTAACACGGAAGTTACGTTCATCGTGCCTTGAACTGGCGTGGTGTCGCCTTCGGTAACGCTGATGTCACCTGCGGTTGCTTGACCGTTGCTGTCTTCGATTGTGATCACGGGCTTATCGTCGTCGGTTCCGTTGATGGTGATTGTAAGCGTTGCTGTGGCTTCATCTCCGTCTGCATCGGTAAGCGTGTAGTCAAAGCTTTCACTTAGACTTTCTCCATCAACCAGCACTTGTACCGCTGGGTTGCTGTTGTCTAATTCGTAAGTGTAGCTCCCATCTTCATTTAACTTCAGGGTGCCGTATGTTCCTGTTAGGACGGCTGGATTGTCTGAACTCACTGGAGTTCCGTCTACGTCAGTCACGGTAGTCGCATCGACACCAATTGTGTCGTTGCTGGTGACGTTCCCTTCTGCAATCAGTACGCCATCTTCACTCACGCTGTCAGTATCATCAACCGCAACAGGTACGCTGTCTTCGATCAGCACATCAAGCGTGTCGCTATTGCTCACGCCTGCGGTGTCGGTCACGATGACTTCGAAGCTGTCTATAATCGGTGTGTCGTCACTGTTGTCATTCGCGAGACCATCGGTTAGGTATTCGTAGGTGATGTCGCCACTGGTTGGATCGTAATTGGTAATGGTTAAAGTTCCTTCGTCTCCTACGATGGTGACGGGGGTACTTGGCGTCGCACTGGTGATGTCTTGACCATCAATGGTGACGGCGTCAATCCCTAACACGGAAGTTACGTTCATCGTGCCTTGAACTGGCGTGGTGTCGCCTTCGGTAACGC
>JAKISK010000056.1 GCA_021648625.1 Thiomicrorhabdus sp.
GCCCAAATGACCAGCAAACTCAATAAAATAACCCATGGCGAAAACTCATTTCGAAACTGCGACAGTGCCACCGTAAACAGCACCACCGCCAACACGCCAGACATTAAAATAAAAAAAGTAGACTCAATACCTTTTCTTCCTTGGCTCTGTTGATAACGAAAAACCACCCAGACCACCAACAAACACTCAATCAATGTCAACGCTAAAATAGCTTGAATCGGCAACCAAATCATGCCTAACCACACCAGCAAGGTTACCAGCAAGGCAAAACTCAATTTTTGCCAAACAGCCTTTAAACGCGCAAAACCAGCCCATTCCCAAGCCATCACCGCCGCAATCAACAAAAGAACGCCCTGCCAAATTTCATCAGAGGATTTAAACAGCAACAGCATGGCCAACACGGCCAAAACAACGGCGGTCATTACTCGTTGTTTTAACATTATTTTGTTACCTGCTCACTGGTTTTACCAAAACGTCGTTCACGTTGTGCAAACGACGCAATCGCTTTATCAAGACTTTTCTCATCAAAATCCGGCCACAAATCCCCTGTAAAATAAAATTCAGCGTACGCCATCTGCCAAATTAAAAAATTACTGATTCTCTGCTCGCCACCCGTTCGAATCAAAAGATCCACCTCTGGCAACTCACTCAATGCAATATACGGGCTTAATGCCTTTTCATTCAACTCCGAAACCGATGCCTCTGGATGCGCTAACTGCCACTTCTTGACGGCCTCAACAATATCCCAACGGCCTCCATAGTTTGCCGCAATAGACAGCACCAATCCCGTATTATCACGTGTCATAGACTCCGCGATGGCAATGTGCTTCTGAATTTCATCATTAAAAGCTGAACGATCACCCACAATGAGCAACCGAACATTATTGTCATTTAACTTAGAGACTTCTTTTTGCAAAGCCCTCAAAAACAGCCCCATCAACTTATTCACTTCATCCTCAGGACGACGCCAATTTTCTGTACTAAAAGCAAAAAGCGTTAACGCTTTAATCCCCTGAGAAGAACAATGCGCCACCAAACGTTTAACGGACTTCAATCCTTTTTGATGCCCTACAAACCGAGGTAAAAAACGTTTTTTAGCCCAACGACCATTACCATCCAGAATAATGGCAATATGCTTGGGCTGAAGATCGTGATCAAATTTTTGAGACAAAACAAACCTCTAACAAAATAAAACAAAAAACGGCTCAAGCCAACTTGAACTTTTTCAAATTGACTTGAGCCGTTTTATTTTGGGATAAAATAAATAAACCTTATTGAGACCATTGTCCAGCCCACAATAAAACCCAATAATTATGCCGTAATTGCGTACAAATAGCGACTTAAATATCCATTAAGCTCGTTTCTTTATCCGCCAAAACCGCATCCACTTTCTTAATCACGTCATCCGTCAACTTTTGAATTTGATCGTCTGACTGACGCGCCTCGTCTTCCGTAATATCCTTATCTTTTAATAAAGATTTCACGTCGCTGTTTGCATCGCGTCGAATATTACGAACTGCAACGCGTGCATGCTCCGCATCACTACGAGCCACCTTAATAAAATCTTTACGGCGCTCTTCCGTTAAAGGAGGCATTGGAATACGCATCAAATTACCAACCGTTACAGGATTAATCCCTAAATCGGATATCATAATGGCTTTTTCAACAACGGCCACCATCGGCTGCTCCCATGGCTGGACGGTCAACGTACGAGAGTCTTCTAAGTTGATATTGGCAACCTGACTGATCGGCACTTGTGAACCATAATAATCCACCGTAATTGAATCTAAAATACTTGGGTGCGCACGCCCCGTTCGAATTTTAGCAAAGTTTACTTCTAAATTTTCAAACGATTTTTGCATTCTTACTTTTGCATCTTCACGAATTTCATTTAACATTATACCTCTCCCTCAGCCACTAACGTACCTTCACTTTCACCTTTTACAATTCGAATGACCGCATCATTTTTAAACATATCAAACACTCGAATCGGCATTTTATGCTCACGACACAAGACAAATGCAGTCATATCCATTACTTGTAAATTCTTTTGAATCACATCATCATACGTCAAAAACGTGTAACGCGTTGCACTCGGATCTTTCATCGGATCTGCGGTATAAATTCCATCCACTTTGGTTGCCTTTAAAACAATTTCAGCATCCACCTCAATACCTCGTAATGCGGCAGCGGTATCGGTTGTAAAAAAAGGGCTTCCCGTACCAGCCGCAAACACTAGAACCACGCCATCTGCTAAGCGTTTTTTGGCGTTGTTTGCAGAAAACCCTTCTGCAATTCCATCAATCGGCATCGCAGATAATACTTTAGACTTCATTCCCATACTCTCAATCACATCACGCAGTGCTAACGCATTCATGACCGTTGCCATCATACCCATATGATCGCCAGTGGTTCTTTGAATACCAGAGCCTTGAATTTGAGCGCCACGAAAAATATTCCCCCCCCCTACAACAATCGCTACTTCAACACCCAAGTCACGTAATTCTTTAACCTGAGAAACAACAGATTTCAGGGTTTTAGCGTCTAAACCAAACTCACCTGAACCCATTAAGGCTTCGCCACTAAACTTTAACAATATACGTTTATACTTAAGTGCCATCTTTGCGCATCCTTATGCTCTATAACTCATTAAAATAACCCACTAAAAAATACTTTACAACAATTTTTTAAGGCCTTAAAAAATTATTCTAAAATATCTTCACTCAATTTCACATACAAAAAAGCCATAGCCAGTTTACCTTATAACAGCGTAAACCAGAGCCATGGCTCAATCAACCAAAAAATTAACCTGTGACAGCTTTAGCCGCTAACGCTACTTCTTCTGCAAAGTCAGTTTCTTCAATCTCAAGTCCTGCACCCACTTCCAAACGAATGAAAGCCGTAACGGTTGCCCCGTTCTCTTTCAAAAGCTTTTCAATGGTCACATCTGGATTCTTAACAAATGCCTGACCCACCAATGTAATATCTTGCAAATACTTGCGCATACGACCGTCAATCATTTTTTCAATAATTGCGGCTGGCTTACCACTCTCTTGCGCCTGCTCAATTTGGAACTTACGCTCCTTAGCCAGCATCTCTTGATCCACCTCATCTGCCGTAATGGCTGATGGGTTTACCGCCGCAATGTGCATCGCGATATCACGACCCAAGACATCGTCACCCCCATTAAGCGCAACCACAACACCAATCTTCTCACCGTGCTGATACTGACCAATCAGTCCAGAAGACTCAATTTTATTGGCAAAACGTAATGACATATTTTCACCAATACGTGCAATCATTTCACGGCGCGTAATATCAACCGTTTTACCAGAAGCCATGTTGAGTTCCATAATTTTTGCAACATCAACCGTATCCGTCGCCAAAGCCAAGGCTGCAATTTCATTTGCAAACGCTTTAAATTCATCGCCTTTCGCAACAAAATCCGTTTCGCAATTTACTTCAGCAATCATACCGCTTTTTTTATCGTCCGAAACGGCTATGGCAATAATGCCTTCCGCAGCAAGACGGCTTGCTTTCTTATCTGCACCCGCCATGCCTTTTTTGCGAAGAAATTCAATCGCCGCATCCATATCACCATCCACTTCAGACAGTGCTTTCTTACAATCCATCATCCCTGCGCCCGTTGTTTGGCGTAGTTCTTTAACCATAGAAGCTGTAATAGCCATCTTATTCATTCCTTTTCCTGTACAAAGACAACCTACCTTTTAAAATCCAAAGGTAGGTTTCGATAAATTATTTAGACGCTTTTTCTTTTGCTTCTACAAAATCATCGCCTTCAACACTGGTTGTAATCGTTGCTTTCCCTTCAAGAACCGCATCGGCAACAGAAGAAAGGTACAAGGTAATCGCACGAATCGCATCATCGTTACCAGGAATCACATAATCAATGCCTCGTGGATCATTATTTGTATCCACAACACCAATAACAGGAATGCCTAAATTTTTAGCTTCTTGAATGGCAATATTTTCATTTCCAGTATCAATAATAAAAATTGCATCAGGCATTGCACGCATATCTTTAATACCACCTAAAGAAAGCTCTAGCTTTGTTTTTTCACGCGTACGCGTCAAGGCTTCTCTTTTGGTAATTTTTTCAAAGGTACCGTCTTTTTCCATCCCTTCAAGTTCTTTCAAACGCTTAATAGACTGCTTGATTGTTTTGAAGTTTGTTAACATACCGCCTAACCAACGGTAATCAACATAAGGCATACCACAACGCTTGGCTTCTTGAGCCACTAACTCACGTGCTGCCTTTTTGGTTCCTACAAACAAAATCTTCCCTTTATTCGCAGCAATGCCGCCAATCATGTTTAATGCGTCATTAAACATAGGAAGTGTTTTTTCTAAATTGATAATATGAATTTTATTACGAGCGCCAAAGATGTACTCAGCCATCTTAGGATTCCAATAACGGGTTTGGTGTCCAAAATGTACACCGGCTTCTAGCATTTCACGCATGGTAACTTTTGCCATGATATTTCTCCAAGTTTTGGGGTTAAGCCTCCGTTTACCCATAAAACGAACCAAAAAAGCGCATTGGGCAATTTTTACCCCCCCTTTTTCAGCACCCCGTTTTATGTATCGGTAAACGTGCGGATTTTTTGTTAAAATTCCTCTCAATAGAAAGGCGCGGCATTTATACCATAACCAAGTAAAATTCACAAATACATTTTATTAAAAAGAACCTAAAAATGACCATAAAAATCAAAACCGAAAATGAAATACAGAAAATGCGCATTGCAGGAAAATTAGCCGCAGACGTATTAGAGATGATTCAACCTCATGTTGTCGCAGGCGTAACCACTGGGAAATTAAATGCCATCATGCACGACTACATGGTTAATGAACAACGCACCATTCCAGCCACTTTAAACTACCGTGGCTTTCCTGCTTCCAGCTGTATTTCCATTAACCAAGTGGTTTGCCACGGCATTCCCGATGACCAAAAAAAGCTTAAAAATGGCGATATTGTTAATATTGATGTCACCGTCATTAAAGACGGTTATCACGGCGACACCAGTCGAATGTTTGAAATTGGTACCGTCAAGCCTTTTGCCAGCCGTTTAACCAAAATAGCACACGAATGTCTATGGCTTGGTATCCAACAAGTTAAGCCAGAAGCCACACTTTACGATATAGCAAAAGCCATTCAAACACACGCTGAAAAAAATAATTTTAGCGTGGTAAAAGAGTACTGTGGTCATGGAATTGGTGCCGACTTTCACGAAGCCCCACAAGTATTACATTACGTGGAGCCCAAATTAAAAAATATCGTCTTAAAACCAGGCATGGTTTTTACCATTGAGCCCATGATTAACCTGGGTAAATCCGACGTTAAATTACTTGCCGATAACTGGACGGTTGTCACTAAGGATCGTAAATTATCCGCACAATGGGAGCATACGCTAACCGTGACCGAAACTGGGGTTGAAATTTTCACCTTAAGAACCGATGAACAACCGGTTCTACCATCCCACTAAAAAACAACCCAAAGGCAATACGTTCATGACCTCTTCAAACACCCATGCCACCTCTTTTATTCAAGCGCTTAACGACGATGAAATTCCTTATCTTGAAACATTAAAGTCAGGTCGATTGGTTTTAAAGGAGTTTCTCGACCAACAGTTTGAACAATACGAAAGTGGCATTGCCGTTTCAAATTTAATTACAGAACGCGCAAGCTTTATCGACCAACTGCTTAAAACCATCTGGAGTTGCTACATTTCTTCAGATGTTGCATCACTGATTGCGGTAGGGGGTTATGGTCGTGGCGAGCTACACCCTTACTCGGATATTGACCTTCTCATACTCTGTGAACAGATCGAACAATACCAAACCCCTTTAAGCGAGTTCATTACCCTCCTTTGGGATCTTGGCTTTGATGTTGGCTCAACCATTCGAACCATCAATGACTGCTTTAGCGCAGGGTTAGAAGATGTGACTACCGCCACCAACATCTTAGAATCTCGTTGGATAACAGGCGATTATGCGCTCTTTGAACAACTGCAATCCATCTGGAATCATAAAGATTTTTGGCCAAGTAAAGCCTTTTTTAAAGCCAAATTTACCGAACAAGAAAATCGTCATAAAAAATTTAACGACACCGTTTACCAACTCGAACCCAATATCAAAGAAAGCCCTGGTGGCTTGCGAGACATTCAAACCATTTACTGGGTTGCCAAGCGACACTTTAATGCCAGCTCCATTAACGAGTTGGTTCAACGAAACTTCTTAAGCACCGAAGAGTACATTGCAATAGAAGCGGCTTACAGACACCTCAATCGCATTCGATTTGCACTGCAACACCTTAAAAGACGACGCGAAGACCGCCTTCAATTTGACTCTCAACAATCCATTGCCGAATCATTTGATTATTCCGATACCACCGAAAAAATGGCCGTTGAGCAGTTTATGAGCAGTTATTATCGCAACGTACACAATACCGTCAAACTCAACGAGATACTGCTGCAACATTTTAGAGAGACCCTCTTTGATGATGACCAAAAAACCACTCAAATCATTAACCGACGCTTTAACTTAGTTAACCAACAGCTTGATATTAAAGACCCCGCCATATTCAAACACAACCCAACCACCCTGCTCGAAGTGTTTATTATTTTAGAAACGCTGCCCAATATTATAGGGCTACGCTCCAATACCATTCGAGCCATTCGAGATCACCTGTACCTAATTGATGAAGATTTTCGAAAAGACCCCATCAATAAAGCACTTTTTATTGAAATTTTTCGCCAACCCAACGGCGTAAATGCCGCCGTAAAACGCATGCATGGCTATGGCATATTGGGTGCCTACCTACCCGTTTTTCAAAAAATATCAGGTTTAATGCAATTTAACATTTTTCACGCCTATACCGTTGACGAACATACCATTTTAGTCATCCGAAACCTCCGACGTTTTTTTGTAGATGAGTTTACCTACGAATTTCCAACCGCACACCAAGTTGCCGTCGAGCTGAATAAGCCAGAAGTTCTTTTTTTAGCAGGACTGTTCCACGACATCGCCAAAGGGCGGGGTGGAAAACATGAAATACTCGGTGCTCAAGATGCACTTGAATTTTCTCAGCAACATAATTTATCTGAAAAAGACAGCAACATGATTTGCTGGCTGGTTCGTAATCACCTAAAATTTTCAGGCACCGCGCAACGTAAAGACCTTAGTGACCCAGAAGTCATTCATGAATTTGCTTCATTAGTGGTTGACCAAGAACACCTAAACTACCTCTACCTACTTACAGTAGCCGATGTTTGTTCAACCTCTGCTGCGGTTTGGAATGACTGGAAAAACTCGCTCTTTTTAACGCTCTATAACGAAACCTCTAACGTTCTTTCACAAACCAAAAACACACCACAAAACCGCAAGAAAAAGGCGCTTGCCACCCAAGAAAAAGCCAGAGAACTGCTCTCCAAACAAGGCATTTCAGCAACGCAATACAAACCCTTTTGGAGCAGCATGTCGCAAAGCGAATTTTTTAGCCGCCAAAGCGCACCCGATGTCGCACGAGTAACTCAACAGCTTTACGCCATTAACCCGAATCAAACCCATGTTTTTTTGCAACAACAAAAACACCTCGGAGCAACCGAACTAATGATCTATATGCAAGACAGGGATTTTTTGTTTGCGCACATTACACACGCGCTAGATTTGCTTAATTTAACCGTTGTCGAAGCGCGTATTTTCAGTACCGCCGACCAAATGACCTTGGTTATCATGTACATTTTAGATCGAAAAACCATGTCATTTATTGCCAAAGATCGCCACCCAGAAGTGATTCAAAAAATTCAACATCAACTGGCACAGCCCGAAACTCAGCAACAAACCCAGCATGGCTCCACTCAAACACGCCGAATTCGTTGCTTTGAAACCCCAACCGATTTAGTGTTTAACACCCTAAACGAACACCGAACAGAGCTACACATCACCACCAAAGACATCCCCGGACTGCTCTCTAAAATAGGTCACGCACTCAAACGTTGCAATATTCGTTTGCATGATGCCAAAATTCATACCGTCGGAGAAAAAGCAGAAGATGTCTTTATTATTAGCGACACTCACAACAAAGCGATCAAAGATAAGCACTTAAAAGAACAGTTTTCAGCAGAATTGATTGATTTAATTGAGTGAAAAGGCTGAAAAAAAGGCCAAAGAAAAACCTATGCGCGTGATAAAAACTTACCCGTAAGGGTGCTGATTTTAACCTGTTCGTTAGGCTCAATAAATTCGGGTACTTGTACTTCGTATCCTGTGGACAGTACAGCAGGCTTAGTTCGCCCTGCGCCTGTTGCTTTTGTACCTGGCATGGTATCAACAATCTCAAGCGTTACCTGCGTTGGCAGCTCAATCGTTAAAATCTGTTCATCCAATAAAATAGCCGTAATGCCTGAAAGCCCTTCGGTTAGGTATTTTTTTGCATCATCCAACGTCTCTTCAGACAATAAATATTGACTGTAATCGTCATTATTCATAAACACATAGTTGTCGCCATCAATATAAGAGAACATAACGGGAACTTTTGGACAATCCATCGCGTTAATAAAATCCTCCCCCTTAAACGTTTCGTCAACCTTGCTGCCTGTTTTTAAGTTGTTAAAGCGTACTTTATACATAGTGGATGCACCACGTGAAGACGGGTTGCGAACATCATAGCTTTTGACAATATGCGGTGCGCCATTAATCTCAACCAAATCGCCCTTTTTAAGTTCATTAATTTTAGGCATTCGAGTCTTTCCCGCTAATTGAAACATGATAATGCGGGTCTTCGGAAACATTTATTTCAACCAAGTCTTTTGCATTCTCAAGCAACTGTAAACACTCAGGGCTTAAATGCTTTAACACCAGCTTTTTACCTGCGGCTTGATACTTTTTAGTTAAACCATCAATGGCTTCAATGCCTGAATGATCGTAAACACGAGAATGCATGAAATCAATCACAACACAATCGGGATCGTTTTCAGGGTTGAACATATCTGCAAAGTTTTTAACCGAAGCAAAAAACAGTGGGCCATTTACTTTATAAACCTTAACCTGATGGCCATTCATCTCTTCAAAAGAGGTTTCCAATAAAATACGTTGCGCATGTTGCCATGCAAAGACCAGTGCAGAAACCACCACCCCTGAAACCACCGCCACAGCCAAATCAAAGACCACCGTTAATACCGTCACCAAAACCATCACAAATGCATCGGACTTGCTCATGCCACGCATGATATTCCAGCTCGACCAATTAATGGTTGCAATAACCACAAAAAACATCAAACCAACCAGCGCACCAATGGGCACCATCTCAATCCAAGATGAGGCCAGCAGTACAATCACCAGCAGCCCTAATGCCGCAGAAATCCCAGACCAACGCCCTGTACCCCCCGAGTTTACATTAATCATTGACTGCCCAATCAGCGCACAACCACCCATCGTACCAAACGCACCCGCAGTACAGTTTGCCGCGCCCAGTGCAAGACACTCTTTATTGGCTTTACCACGCGTGTTGGTAATGTCATCAATCAACGTCATGGTTAACAGCGACTCTACCGAGCCTATAATGGTTAAAATAATGGCATAAGGTAATACAATCCATAAGGTTTCTAAACTCCAAAACCCTTCAGGCAACGTGGTAAACCAACTTAACCCTTGAAAGCCTCCTTCAACCCCATCACCATAAATTAAGGACTCTAACGTACCCGAAACCGACGCTTTATCGCCCACAGTCACCGCATTTAAATCAAACATGATCACCACGATCGTAATCAAGACAATCGCAGCCAGTGCAGAAGGCACCACTTTTGTAATCCGAGGCAATAGATAAATAATCGCTAACGTTGCGATAATAATCATAATCATAATATTTAAGCTCGCGCCCGAAAGCCACTCGCCATCCACGTCTTTAAACTGCGTAAATTGAGCAAACAAAATAATCAACGCCAAGCCGTTTACAAACCCCAGCATGACCGAGGTGGGCACCATTCGAATAAATCGCCCCCACTTCATAATGCCAATAATAATTTGAAACACCCCCATCATAATCACGGCTAAAAATAGAAAAGAAGCGCCATGCTCCATCACCAAATGCATCATAACCACCGCTAACGAGCCAGCAGCGGCCGTAATCATCCCTGGGCGACCCCCAAAAACAGCGGTAATCATGCCCACAATAATGGCCGCATACAAACCAACCAACGGGTGAACCCCCGCAACAAACGCAAACGCAACCGCCTCTGGCACCAGTGCCAACGCCACCGTAATACCAGAAAGCGTGTCATTTTTATACGTTTTCCAATTAAATGGCTGGCTTGGGTTGGTCATGTAAATTCCTTTAAGGAGGGAGATCAAAAATAAAATGGGTGCAAATTCTAACAAAAACGCAGTACAATTACAGGACAATCAAAGATTTAAAATTCGATAACAGAGGGATTGAAACAATGTGGATTGAATATATTGCTGAAATTGGAATGGGGGCTTTTCTATTACTCATTGCCATTCATTTTGCCCTGCACTTTATGAATCGTGCAGAACGTAATAAGGAACGTGCATTAAGAGAGCAAAAAGAACAAGAGTCAAATCAATCCTAATCCCCCCTAATGCAGTACTTTAAAACAGATTGTCTTCCACTTCCGCGACGGCCAAAGAGATAAACACCCCTAGGGTTTTATCGTATCCAGGCCATTGACTCGCTACGTTTTTCATAAAGGGGTCGGCCATAATTTTTGGCTTCATCTCAAAATCAGACAGCCCCTCATCGTAATACACTTCGGCATTGTTATAGATGGCTTCACAAAAGCTTTGCATGTCTTCACACACTTTTACGTCATCATGTACGCCATGCCCCACAATGTAATGGTCACAATCTAAAGCGCGTGCTTTTTTCATCGCTTCAATCGTGCCCGCAAACGAGCCGTCCGCCATATTGGCAACACGGCGCATTGCGGTATCGCCCATAAATACGACTTTATCCTCCACAACCTCTACAATCAAATCCGATTCAGTATGCACCACACCAAATTGGTGAATGTTAAAGGTTTTATCCCCCACTTTAATGCTTTCGCCGCCGTTAAAAACCTTATTAGGCAGAGTAATCACCGTGCCAGTAATGCCATTATTGGAATTACGCTGCATAAAACCATACCAAAAGTCCCCCCCATCAGATTTAATTTTTTCAATCGCTGTAGGGTGTGCGTAAATCGGCACATTGGGATACGCCTCCACAAACGCATGGTTACCTAAAAAATGATCGCCATGATAGTGCGTGTTAATCACCATGACCACAGGTTTATCCGTAACACTCTTAATTTGGCGCAACACCATTTCACCAATTTGCACCGAGCTTCCTGTATCAATCACCACCACGCCCTCACTGGTAACCACAAAGCCTGGGTTATTAAAAAAGGCATGATTTTCAGGAGATGGCTCAGGGTCTTTCGCTAAAATGTAATAACAACTCTCCGTTACCTTGGTCACGGGTACATCATACATCGGTTCTGCCTTTATGCTCATGGCATCACTGGCGTACAATGGCTTAAGTACCGACATACCCACCACACCTACGGAAAGCCCTAAAGCAGATTTTAATAGCGCACGACGTTTCATGGTTAACTCCTAGTGTTGATTTACAAGGTTTATACCCAAAGCGTTGGGCTTTAAAAAAACTTTTTTTTGATTCTAACACAATTAAAAACAGATCAAATAATGAAAAAATGCTTACGCAATCTATAACACCCCCCTTAAAAAACCATACTTAATTCACAATTTTTAACCCCTAAATATTTTAAATCGCCTATAATTCTAAATAGAAATGATTCTGATTCACAAAAAACATTAAAAAAGACTTAGGTATTCCATGGAATTTTTAAAAACGTATCTCGACATCGCTGTTTTTGGCATTTTAGGTATTATGGGATTCATTGCCCTATGGGTGACGTTTGAACGACTTTTTTTCTATAAAAGTGTAAAAATCGACCAATTTAGCCATGCCGAATACCTAAACATTGCACTCACAAAAAACCTAACCACACTGGCAACGATTGGGGCAAATGCCCCTTATGTTGGGCTACTCGGTACCGTCATTGGAATTTTAATCACCTTTTTTGAACTGGGTCAACAACATAATTTAGACACGGGGGCAATCATGACTGGACTCGCCCTCGCACTAAAAGCCACCGCCGCAGGCATCGCCGTTGCCATTCCCTCTATTATTGCCTACAACGGACTCAACCGAAAAATAGACGTGTTTAATGCGCATTACCGCGCTGAAAACCCTAATGTCAATACACGCACGTAAAGCCTGAATATGAAACGCTTTGACAACATCAACGTTATCCCTCTTATCGATGTCATTCTCGTGCTATTGGCGATTGTATTAATGACCGCCAGTTTTATCGTAAAAGACAGTTTAAATATTGACCTGCCCGAAACCCAAAGCACCCAAAGCTATGTACCCGAAAAAGACATCACCCCCATCTATTTTCATATTGACCAGCACAACCAACTCTATATTGATGAAGAACCACAAAGCCAACAATTTGCGCAACACTTTATTAAAACCTTAAACAAAGAGCAGTCCATCGTACTTCAAGTAGACAAGCAAGCAACCTTTGGGCATTTTGTACAGCTCATTGATGCCTTAAAACAACAGCAACTCGATAAACTGACTATTCTTACCAAATCCAGTAACCACTAACACATGACCTCGCCCTCTCAAAAAGCATTTGTCATCACGCTTGCCCTCTACTCGACTCTTATGTTAGCTGGCTACTGGCTCTACACCTCTAGCGCCACCCCCGTAAAAGAAAATAAAGTAAAACTCACCACGGTTCCTGTCACCCTAACGATGTTTCAAGCCCCTGCCGTCGCCACACCCACGCCAACAATACCAAAAGAAGCGAAGCTTGAAGAACCGAAAAAAACTGAGCCAAAGATCGAGCCCAAGGTTGAATCAAAAATAAAACCCAAACCCGTTCAAACACCTAAACCTAAGCCCATTAAACCCCAAATAACCAAACCCATAGAACCTAAAAAAATTACCCCCCCCCCTAAAGAAAATTTAGAAAATCTCAAAGAACGTCCTAAAGCGCAAGAACACATACAGCCGAGTGCGCTTTCTGAACCAATTGAAAATAACTTGCCCACCCCCACAAAGGTACCAGTGCCTACAACAACAAAACCTAAACATGCCACGCCAGCGCAACTCAGCCTTCCCAATACCGCACAGGCAGAACAAACCTACTTAAGCGAGCTCAATGCTCAAATTGCACAGTACGCAAGAAACACCTATCCCAAGCGAGCCAAGCGCCGTCGCTGGGAAGGCGAAGTACTCATTCAGTTTACCCTGTACCCCACTGGCGCTATCAAAAATATTCGCATTATTCAATCATCAGGACGCTCATTACTTGATGAAGCGGCGATTCATATCCTTAAAACCAAAATGAACAGCCAATTTAAACCTTTTCCTAGCGAAATTGTACGCAACAAATGGATTCTAAAAGTGCCTGTGAGTTACGGCTTAGAAGACTAAATACCGCGCTCAATGCTTAAACCCCAATCCCCATAAACATCATAAGGTCACCTTATAACGTTTCTGTGATTTTCGTTACTATTCTAGTTCTCGGACAGCCTCCTAGGCGCAGCAAGGGTTTGCGGTATAAATGTATTTTCTATCTGGGGATTAGGGTGCTACACTAAGAAAAAATTAAAACAGGATTGTCGCGTGAATTTTACCCCCCCCCCTCAAAGCATTGATGATGTTAAAGCCGATTTAGTCAAACGCTTTACCCATTTTAAAAACCCAAAAGATCGCTATAAATATTTAATTGATATGGGAAAACAACTGCAAAGCCTAGACGAATCTTTTCAAACCGATGAAAACCGCATTCATGGTTGTCAGTCTCAGGTATGGATTCATATCGAAGAAAAAGACGGTCGTTTATACATGCAAGCCAAAAGCGATGCCGCCATTGTATCGGGGCTTATCGCACTGTTGCTTAAAATTTACCATGGCAGAACGCCAGAAGAAATTGTAAATACCCCCTTAGATTTTTTAGCGCAAATCGGCTTACTGCAACAACTCTCCCCCAACCGCTCCACAGGACTGTACCACATGATTCAACGCATACAGTTTGAAGGAAAAAAACGATTGGCGTAATACTTGAATCTGTAACGCTCACTCATAAATCCGCCCATCACGTTTCAACCAACCACCAACGTGTCGGCCTTTTGGATCGTGGTGTGTCCAATGAACGACGCCACCTCGTTCACTCCATTCGTATTCGCCGTAAAACTCGATGGTATTTCCTCTTCTTAGGTTGGGGATTCTGGGGGCTAGATCAATGTTGTGTGCAATTAAAATGGTTTGACCAGACGCAAGGCGTAAGATAAATTTTTGGTGACGACTGCCTTTGTTGTCATCAGGTAAAACACGACTTACCCGCCCCACGCCCTTCACTTGTATGTCACTGAGTTTATTTTGATACGCGTTATTAATAATTTGTTCTTGTTGGCTTACTCTGCTCTCTTTGGCAAATGCATCAAGCGAGTTGGGATTTTGTTGAAAAAATCCGTAAGATCCAATACCAATAATCAGTGCAATAATAAGATGCTTCATAAAACCCTCTATTTGTTACGTTAATCATTCAATCCATAGGGGGGATAATTTTACCCCCCCCTACTATTCAGTGTTTTGTAGTGGTCTCATTACACATGTATTATTTGTTTTAACGTATCAACCACCCACTGATTAATACTTTTTTCTTCTGCGGTTGCCATTGCGGCTATTTCACTGTGCAACTTAGAAGGGATTCTTAAATTGAATTTTCCTGAATACTCTTTTCTAGGGTTCATTCCATTTTTTTCACATACTTCTAAGAAAGCCTTTAATGATTCTTTAAATTCCTTGCGTAATTCAGTGGAATTTTTACCGTAAAAATCAGCGCCTCCATTCAGTCCAAGAATTTCTCCTCTGAACATATCTATTTCTGAATCGTATTCAATTTTTGCCTTATAGGACTCAACTTCCATAATATTCATGGCATTACCTCATTTAATTCAAACCATTTTCGAATGCTCGCAACGGCTCCTTTATCTATTTGTCTCTACAGGTTTATTAGGTAGGCCATTACACCTATTTGATCATGGCTTTTTATCCTGTTTACGATCGGTTTGAAGGCTTTGCTTTTCGAGTTGTTTTAACTCACGATCAAAATCAGATTCAATCGCTTGCGTTTTATTAAATTTTTCGTATTCTAAAAACGCCTTTTGATTCGCTTGTTTTCGCGTGACCTTGCCGTAACCGTCCAATATTTTATATTCATTAAACGCCAAAAATTTATTCACACTTTCTGCAAAATCTTGCATATCAAAGGTATTTCGTCGTTCTACAATGTTTTCTATGTAATCAAAAAAACCACTGAC
>JAKISK010000057.1 GCA_021648625.1 Thiomicrorhabdus sp.
GGGTGACAATGTTCAGATGAAAGTTGAGTTAATCAACCCAATCGCGATGGACGAAGGATTGCGTTTTGCGATTCGTGAAGGTGGTCGTACGGTTGGAGCAGGGGTTGTTGCTAAGATTCTAGATTAACTTAGTGTAGCGCTTGCAACATAAAAGAATGGGATGTATAATTCCATTTTTTTGTGACATTCTATAGGGGTATAGCTCCAATTGGTAGAGCACCGGATTCCAAATCCGGGTGCTGGGAGTTCGAATCTCTCTACCCCTGCCAATATTTAACGACCTGTATTTCATCGGAAATACGGGTCGTTTTTAATTTAGCTGATAGCTTATTTATGAGTAAAAGAGATGGATAAAGATAGCACTACTCGCCCTTTGGATACTGTCAAGTTGTTGTTGTCAATAGCAATACTGATCGGTTCTCTTGTTGGGTATTATACGTTTCAAGACGTGCATGGCGTTGTTCGCGTTCTTGGGGTGGTTGCAGGGATTGGTTTGGCCTTGTTTACCCTGTATCAAACAACAATGGGTCGAGGTTGGTATCTTTATGCGATGCACGCTAAGCGTGAGGTTAAGCAAGTGGTTTGGCCTACGCGTCCCGAAACCGTTCAAATGACGTTGATTGTTTTTGTTGTGGTTATTTTGATGGGGATATTTCTTTGGCTGATTGATATGTTCTTTCTTTGGGCTGTGAAGCTGTTAACAGGTCAAGGTGGTTGATATGGCAAAAAGATGGTATGTCGTTCATGCGTATTCAGGGTATGAAAAGAAAGTTCAGAAGAATCTGCAAGAGTACATAGAGCGTGAGGCGCTTCAGGACAGTTTTGGAGAGATGCTGGTTCCTTGTGAAGAAGTTGTAGAGATTCGTGATGGGAAAAAGCGAACCAGTGAGCGTAAGTTTTTTCCTGGTTATGTTTTGGTTCAGATGGAGATGAATGAAGACTCTTGGCATTTGGTGAAGAGTGTGCCGCAAGTAATGGGGTTTATTGGTGGAACCAGTGATCGTCCAACGCCTATTTCACAGAAGGAAGTTGATCGTATACTGGAGCGCATAGAGAGCAGTGTTGATAAGCCACGTCCAAAAGTTATGTATGAGCCAGGTGAGATGGTTCGGGTTGTTGATGGGCCGTTTAAAGACTTTGAGGCGGTTCTTGAAGGCGTGGATTATGATAAGAATAAGATAGAAGTAACGGTTTTGATTTTTGGGCGTTCGACGCCTGTTGAGCTTGAGTTTACTCAGGTTGAAAAGATCTAAATTGTTTTAAAAGTACGGGGAGCTGAAAAGTGTTTGACCCAAAATTAGGAGAAAGTCATGGCTAAGAAGATAGAAGCCTATATTAAATTGCAGGTGCCTGCGGGTGCCGCAAATCCAAGTCCACCAGTAGGTCCTGCATTGGGTCAGCACGGTGTGAATATCATGGAGTTCTGTAAGGCGTTTAACGCTCAGACTCAGAGTTTAGAAAAAAACATGCCGATTCCGGTGGTTATCTCTGTTTACAGTGATCGCAGTTTTACGTTTGTAACCAAAACGCCTCCCGCATCTATTTTGTTGAAAAAAGCAGCAGGAATTAAAAGTGGTAGCGCCATTCCAAACGTTAATAAAGTTGGGACGGTAACGCGTGCGCAGTTAGAAGAAATTGCGAACACTAAAATGGCTGATTTGAATGCAAATGATTTAGATGCCGCAGTTAAAATTATTGCGGGTTCTGCTCGTAGTATGGGTCTAGTGGTTGAGGGTTAATGAAATGGCAAAGCTAACTAAAAAACAAAAAATAAATGCAGAGCGCGTTAATCGTGAAGTTGCATACAGTGCAGTAGAAGGTTTTGATTTGGTTAAAGAATTGGCAACAGCTAAGTTTAACGAGTCGGTTGATGTTGCAATTTCTTTGGGTATCGATCCGAAAAAATCTGATCAAGTTGTTCGTGGAGCCGTAGTGCTTCCGAATGGAACGGGTAAAGATGTTCGTGTTGCCGTTTTTACGAGTGAAGCGAATCAGGCGGCGGCAAAAGAAGCGGGTGCTGAGTTTGTTGGCATGGAAGAACTTGCTGCTGAAATTAAGAAGGGCATGATGGATTTTGACGTTGTCATTGCTTCCCCTGATGCGATGCGTGTTGTTGGAATGTTAGGTCAGGTTTTAGGGCCTAGAGGTTTAATGCCTAACCCTAAGACGGGTACGGTTACGCCTGATGTTGTTGGGGCGATTAACAATGCAAAGGCTGGTCAAGCGCGTTTTAGAGCGGATAAGGCTGGGATTGTTCATGCTGCGATTGGAACGGCTGAGTTTGATTCGGTTAAATTGAAAGAGAATTTAAATGTCCTTTTAGAAGAGCTTGTGAAAGCCAAGCCTGCTTCTGCTAAGGGTATTTATCTTAAAAAAGTGTCTGTTTCTTCTACAATGGGTCCCGGCCTGTTGATTGATCAGTCAACGTTATAATGGCGGTTGCATACGTTTTGTATGCAGGTGCTATTTGCGAAAAGGGTCTCCTTGAATTAAGTTATTTAATTTTTAGTGAGTGCCCATCGCAGACCGTAGGCGAGTGTAGGAATTATGCTCTTAATAGTTATAAGCCTACGTAGATGGAAGGGTTTAGCTGGTAATTGGCTAGGCTGTTTGGAGGTTGTATGGCGCTCAATATCGAAGGTAAAAAGCTTGTCGTTGAAGAGGTTTCTGCGGTTGTTGCAGAGGCAGGTTCAATGGTCGTGGCTGAATATCGTGGGTTGACTGTAGAGCAAATGACTCAGTTGCGTGCAAATGCACGTGCGGCAAATGTTCAAGTTCGTGTTGTTAAAAACACGCTTGCACGCCGTGCGGTTGCAGGCACTAAGTTTGAAGACATGGCGGAGACTTTTTCAGGTCCGTTAGTGTTTGCTTTCTCTGGTGAAGAACTAGGGAATGCGGCACGTGTGTTCAAAGATTTTGCTAAGGGTAACGATGCATTGGTTGTAAGGTCGTTATCGATTGGTGAAGGGGTTATGGATGCAACTCATTTAGCGATGATTGCTGCTCTGCCGACTTACGATGAAGCGATTAGTAAGCTTCTGTATGTCATGAAAGAACCTGTGGCAAAACTTGCGCGTGGTTTGGTTGCTGTTAAAGAGCAAAAAGAAGCGGAAGCCGCTTAAGTATCACGTCGTTACTTAAGTAAAAAAATAAATTAAATTAAATTTTTGGAGATTTCAAATGTCTGTATCAAAGGATGATATTTTAGAAGCAGTTGCCAGCATGTCTGTTATGGAAGTTGTTGAGCTTGTTGAAGCAATGGAAGAGAAGTTTGGTGTATCTGCTGCTGCGGTTGCAGTTGCAGGTTCTGCTGGCGATGATGCTGGTGGTGCAGCTGAGCAAACTGAGTTTGATGTTGTGTTGACGGGCGCAGGTCCTAACAAAGTAGCGGCAATCAAGGCGGTGCGTGCAGCAATAGGTCTAGGCCTAAAAGAAGCTAAATCAGCGGTAGAAAGTGCGCCTTTCACACTGAAAGAAGCGGTTTCTAAAGAAGAAGCGGATGCACTAGCAAATGATCTTAAAGAAGCTGGTGTTGAAGTAGAAGTTAAGTAATTAACCTCTATTTGCTGTTTGTTCAGCATGAGAATGGCTGACGCTTTGCGTCGGCCTTTTCTCGTTTTTAACAGTGTGTAAAAGTGTGTTAGTAACGTGTGGATAATAATGTGGCTACTACAGTTTTATGCATTAAATTGGTAACACTTTTCTGTTACTGGCAGTCCTGACAATTAACGTCGAGGTAAAAAATGACCTACTCTTTAGTCGAGAAAAAACGCGTTCGTAAAAATTTTGCGAAACTCCCTTCCGTATTGGATGTTCCTTATTTACTTTCCCTTCAAAAGGGTTCTTTTCATGAGTTTTTGCAAAAAGATAAGAAGCCTTCAGAGAGGGTTAAGGTTGGGCTTCACTCTGCTTTTCAATCGGTTTTTCCTATTCATGGTGTGGCTGGAACCGCGAACCTAGAGTATGTGAGCTACTATATGGGGGAGCCAGAGTTTGATGTTAAAGAGTGTAAACAGCGGGGGGTGACTTATGCATCGCCTTTGCGCGTTAAAATGCGCTTGGTATTGTTTGATAAAAATGCACCTGCGGGTAAGCGTCCGGTTAAGGATGTAAAGGAACAGGAGGTTTATTTAGGTGATATTCCTTTGATGACTGACAATGGAACGTTTGTTATTAATGGAACAGAGCGTGTTATCGTTACGCAACTTCACCGATCTCCTGGCGTGATTTTTGACCATGATAAAGGAAAATCGCATTCTTCTGGTAAGTTGTTGTTTAATGCTCGAATCATTCCTTATCGTGGTTCTTGGTTGGATTTTGAATTTGATCATAATGATTGTGTTTTTGCTCGAATTGATCGTCGTCGTAAGTTACCTGTCTCGATTTTATTGCGTGCTATGGGCTATTCAAATGAAGATATTTTGACCGAGTTTTTTGATTCCAATTCGGTTAAATTAATTAAAAAAGGCTTTAAGTTAAAGTTGAACTTAAGCCAGTTAAAAGGGAAGCTTGCTGCGTTTGATATTGAAAAAAGTGGTGAGAAAATTGTTGAAGAGGGTAAGCGTATTACTGCGCGTACCATTAAGGCATTAAAAGAGGCGGGCATTGATTCTGCGATCGTTCCTCCAGAGTATTTGATTGGTAAAGTTTTGGCATCAGGGATTACCGATAAAGATACGGGTGAACTGGTTTGTCGTACTAATGAGGTATTAACGGCAGAAAATTTGGAAAAAATTTCTCAGATTACAGGGTGTGAATTTAGAATTATCTATATTGATGAGCTAGAGAATGGCTCTTATATTTCAGATACCTTGAATTTAGATTCGACCACATCTCAGTTGGAAGCGCAGGTCGAAATTTATCGAATGATGCGTCCAGGTGAGCCACCGACAAAAGATTCTTCTGAAGCGTTGTTTAAAAGTTTGTTTTTTGATGAGGCGCGTTATGACCTGTCCGCTGTTGGACGAATGAAGTTAAATCGTCGTTTAGGGCGTAAAAATAATGATGGTTCTACCGTTTTAGAAAAAGAAGATATTGTTGCGGTGTTAAGAGAGTTGATAGATATTCGTAATGGTCATAGTTCTGTTGATGATATTGATGCATTAGGAAATCGCCGTATTCGTGCGGTAGGTGAAATGGCAGAGAATGCCTTTCGTGTTGGTCTTGTTCGTGTTGAACGAGCAGTTAAAGAGCGTCTGAACCAAGCTGAAACAGATGGCTTACTGCCTCAGGATTTGATTAATGCAAAACCCGTTTCTGCTGCGGTTAAGGAGTTTTTTGGTTCCAGTCAATTGTCGCAATTTATGGATCAGGTAAACCCTCTTTCTGAGGTAACTCATAAACGTCGTGTATCCGCATTAGGGCCAGGTGGTCTTACGCGTGAACGAGCAGGTTTTGAGGTGCGAGATGTGCATCCAACGCATTATGGTCGAGTCTGCCCAATTGAAACGCCTGAAGGGCCAAATATTGGACTAATTAATACCTTGGCGATTTATGCAAAAACGAATGAGTATGGGTTTTTAGAAACGCCGTATCGTAAAGTCTTTGATGGAAAGGTTACCGACGATGTAGTTTATATTTCTGCGATTGATGAAATGCAATATGTGATTGCTCAAGCGAGCTCAGATTTAGACTCTGAAGGGCGCTTTGTTGATAAGTTGATTTCATCACGTCACAAAAATGAATCTATGTTCTCTTTAGCGCAAGATATTAATTTAATGGATGTTTCGCCTATGCAGATTGTATCGGTTGCGGCCTCTTTAATTCCGTTTCTTGAGCATGATGATGCTAACCGTGCCTTGATGGGAGCAAACATGCAGCGTCAAGCGATCCCTACGCTGCGTGCGGATAAGCCTTTAGTTGGAACGGGAATTGAAAAGATTGTTGCCATTGACTCTGGTGTTACCGTTGTGGCAGAACGCGGTGGGGTCGTTTTATCTTCTGACGCTTCTCGTATTGTGGTTCGCGTTGCTGGTAGCGAAATCAAAGACGGTGAGTCGGGTGTTGATATTTATAATTTAGTTAAGTACCAGCGCTCTAATCAAAATACATGCATTAACCAAAAACCGATTGTAAAAAAGGATGATGTCATTGTTCGCGGTGATGTTTTAGCTGATGGTCCTTCTACGGATCTCGGTGAACTTGCATTGGGTCAGAACATGCGTATCGCTTTTATGCCATGGAATGGCTACAACTTTGAAGATTCTATTTTGGTCTCTGAACGTGTGGTTCAAGAAGATCGCTATACAACGATTCATATTGAAGAGTTAACTTGTTTAGCGCGTGATACGAAGCTTGGGCCTGAAGAGATAACGGCCGATATCCCTAATGTAGGCGAATCCGCACTCGCATCGCTGGATGAATGTGGGATTGTATATGTCGGTGCGGAAGTAAAGCAGGGAGATATTCTTGTTGGTAAGGTCACGCCTAAAGGTGAAACACAGTTAACGCCGGAAGAAAAGTTGCTGCGTGCTATTTTCGGTGAAAAAGCATCAGATGTTAAAGATACCTCTTTACGTGTCACGAAAGGGATTGAAGGAACGGTTATCGATGTTCAGGTCTTTACTCGTGAAGGGATTGAAAAAGACTCGCGTGCAACCGCTATTCATGAAGAGGAGCTGTCTCGTATTCGTAAGGATATTGATGAGCAGTTCACCATTTTAGAAAATGATACGTTAATTCGTATTGAATCAATGTTAGCTGGCCATAAGCTGGTGGATGGAACAGCGATTACTGAAGCGTATTTAGCAGGTGTTGAGCGATCAACATGGTTTGCATTAAATGTTGATGATGCGGAAGTATCACGTCAATTAGAGCTTTTGGAAGCGCAATTAAAGGCTCAAAGAGTTTCATTTAATGACGTGTACGAAGAGAAGAGAAAGAAGTTAACTCAGGGGGATGATTTAGCGGCTGGTGTGTCTAAGATGGTCAAGGTGTATGTTGCGATTAAACGTCGCATCCAGCCAGGAGATAAAATGGCGGGGCGTCATGGTAACAAAGGGGTTATTTCCCGAGTTTGTCCTGTTGAAGACATGCCGTATGATGAAACGGGTCGACCGGTTGATATTTGCTTGAATCCATTAGGGGTTCCTTCGCGAATGAATGTTGGACAAATTCTTGAGGTACATTTAGGACTTGCAGCAGAAGGGCTGGGAACTAAAATTAATACAATGCTTCAAGAACAAGCTGAGGTTGTTGAATTAAGAAAGTTCTTGGATAAAATTTATAATGCAACGCAAGGCCAATCGGTAGATCTTGATCAGTTTAGTGACCCAGAGATCCTCGAGTTGGCGAATAATCTTAAAAAAGGTGTTCCTGTCGCGTCTCCTGTTTTTGATGGTGTTTCTGAAGATCAGATTAAGGCGATGTTGAAACTGGCAGATTTGCCAGAATCTGGTCAAATGAAATTATTTGATGGCCTTACAGGCGAAGCATTTGATCGCCCAGTAACGGTTGGCTATATGTACTATTTGAAACTGAATCACTTGGTGGATGACAAAATGCATGCACGTTCAACAGGGCCGTACAGTCTGGTAACGCAGCAACCATTAGGTGGTAAAGCACAGTTTGGTGGTCAGCGTTTTGGAGAAATGGAGGTCTGGGCATTGGAAGCTTATGGTGCCGCCTTTACGCTTCAAGAAATGTTGACAGTAAAATCGGATGATTTAAATGGTCGTACGAGAATGTATAAAAACATTGTTGACGGAAATGAGTACATGGAGCCAGGAATGCCTGAGTCATTTAGTGTATTGCGTAAAGAAATTCGTGCGCTGGGTATTGATATAGAGTTGGAGCAAGATTAATGAAAGATTTACTTGGTTTTCTAAAAAAACAAAATGTGAGTAGTGATTTTGATGCAATTAAAGTGTCACTTGCATCCCCTGAAAAGATTCGTTCATGGTCTTTTGGTGAAGTAAAAAAACCTGAAACGATTAATTACCGTACATTTAAGCCAGAGCGAGATGGTCTGTTTTGCGCCAAAATTTTTGGCCCTATTAGAGATTTTGAGTGTTTATGTGGTAAATATAAGCGTTTAAAACACCGTGGTGTTATTTGTGAAAAATGTGGTGTTGAGGTTACACAGTCTAAAGTTCGCCGTGATCGTATGGGGCATATTGATTTAGCCACCTCAGTGGCACATATCTGGTTTCTTAAGTCGTTGCCATCACGTATTGGTTTAATGTTGGATAAAACATTAAAGTCTATTGAGTCTGTTCTGTATTTTGAAGCCTTTATGGTCGTGGATCCTGGGTTAACCCCTTTAGAGCCTTGGCAGTTGCTGACAGAAGAGGAGTATCTGGACGCCTTGGACGAGCATGGTGATGAGTTTGAAGCACTTATGGGTGCTGAAGCGATTAAGAAAATGTTACAGTCAATTGATTTAGCTGGTGAGGCAGAGTCTTTGCGCCAAGAGATTGAGAGCACGGGCTCTGAAACAAAGCAGAAGAAAATTACGAAGCGCTTAAAATTAATTGAGGCCTTTTTAGGCTCAGGAAATAAGCCTGAGTGGATGGTTTTAGATGTGCTGCCAGTCTTGCCACCAGAGCTGAGGCCATTGGTTCCGTTGGATGGAGGGCGCTTTGCGACGTCTGATTTAAATGATCTTTATCGTCGAGTGATTAACCGTAATAACCGTTTAAAGCGTCTATTGGATTTAATGGCGCCAGATATTATTGTTCGTAATGAAAAGCGTATGTTGCAAGAATCGGTTGATTCCTTGCTTGATAATGGTCGTCGTGGTCGCGCGGTAACTGGTACCAATAAGCGTCAGCTCAAATCGTTAGCCGATATGATTAAAGGGAAGCAAGGTCGTTTTCGCCAAAACTTATTGGGTAAACGAGTTGACTATTCTGGTCGTTCGGTTATCGTTGTTGGTCCCACATTACGTTTGCATCAGTGTGGTCTTCCTAAAAAAATGGCGTTAGAGTTATTTAAACCGTTTATTTTTAGTAAATTGCAAAAACGTGGTTCTGTCCCAACAATTAAAGCCGCTAAAAAAATGGTTGAACAAGGCGTTCCAGAGGTTTGGGATGTTTTGGATGAGGTGATTAGAGAGCATCCAATTCTGCTTAATCGTGCGCCAACATTGCATAGATTAGGGATTCAGGCGTTTGAACCTGTCCTAATTGAAGGTAAGGCAATTAACTTGCATCCGTTGGTTTGTTCTGCATTTAATGCCGATTTTGATGGTGACCAAATGGCGGTACACGTACCGCTTTCTTTGGAAGCTCAGCTAGAAGCACGTACGTTAATGATGTCGACCAATAACTTGTTGTCTCCAGCGAACGGTGAGCCAATTATTGTGCCATCTCAAGATGTTGTTTTAGGGTTGTATTATATTACCCGTGAGCAAATCAATGCAATTGGAGAGGGGAAATCTTTCTCTAACTGGCAAGAAGTTCAAAGAGCACTTGATGCGAAGGCGGTGCACTTGCATACGCGTATTAAGTTGAAGCATCTTGAAACGATTATTGATGAATCAGGCGTTGAGAGTGTTGCAACACGTATTGTTGATACGACGGTTGGACGTGCGTTAATTTCAAAAATTTTACCGAAAGGTTTGAGTTTTGATTTGATTAATAAAAATCTAACTAAAAAGAATATCAGTACGGTTTTGAATACATGCTATCGTATTTTAGGGCCTAAAGAGACCGTTATTTTTGCAGATCAGCTTATGTATGCTGGCTTTAAGTGGTCTACCGTTGGTGGGTTATCTTTCTGTTCAGATGATATGTTAATCCCAGACGAGAAAGCAGGGATTATTAAGCATGCAGAATCTCAAGTAGAAGAGATTCAAAGTCAATTTTCGCAAGGTCTTGTGACGGAAGGTGAGCGTTATAACAAGGTTGTTGATATTTGGTCTCATACGAATGAGCTTGTTACGAAAGCAATGATGGACGAGTTGCAGTTTGAAACAGTCATAGATTCAGAGGGTAAAAAGGTTCAGCAAACGTCATTTAACTCTATTTATATGATGGCAGACTCTGGCGCACGTGGTTCGGTTGCTCAGATGAGACAGTTAGGTGGTATGCGTGGTTTGATGGCAAAACCAGATGGTTCGATTATTGAAACGCCAATTACGGCAAACTTTCGTGAAGGTTTGAACGTTCTTCAGTATTTTATTTCAACACATGGAGCGCGTAAAGGTTTGGCGGATACCGCACTTAAAACCGCAAATTCGGGGTATCTGACAAGACGTCTGGTTGATGTTGCTCAGGATGTTGTTGTAACCGAAGTAAATTGTGGCACGAAAGCGGGTGTTAAAATGACCGCGCATGTTGATGGCGGTGATGTTGTTGAAACATTGAGAGACAGAGTGTTAGGACGGTTTATTAATAACGACGTTATGACCCATAGTGGGGACTTATTGATTTCAGAGGGTGTCTTGATTGATGAGAAAATTGCCGATTTGATTGATACTAATGGTATTGATCATGTGGATGTTCGCTCTCCGATGACGTGTGAAACTAAGTTTGGTATCTGTAAACAATGTTATGGACGTGATTTGGCGAGAGGTCATTTGGTTAATATGGGTGAGGCCGTTGGTGTTATGGCGGCTCAATCGATTGGTGAGCCAGGTACTCAGCTAACGATGCGTACTTTCCATATTGGGGGGACGGCATCGGGTTCTGCGGCTCAAAGTCAGATCGAAGTTAAGCACTCTGGCTCGGTTAAGTGGGATAATATTAAAACAATTACCAATCCAGATGGACACATTGTGGTGACATCGCGTTCAGGGGTTGTTTCGGTGATTGATGAAACGGGGCGTGAACAGGAGCGTTATAAAGTTTCATACGGTAGCATTCTCTCTGTTAAAGAGGGGGGGGGGATTTCTTCTGGTGACATGCTGTGTCAGTGGGATCCGCATACTCACCCTGTTATTACAGAAGCGGCTGGTAAAGTTACGTTTGGTAACTTTGAGGGAACCGTTGAAGAGCATGTTGATGAGTTAACAGGCTTGACGACGCACGTGGTTAAGGGTACAAAAGAGCGTGCTTCATCCGCAAAAGAAGCGCGGCCTTATATTGCGTTAGTTGACGCCAAGGATGTTGCAATAAATTTCCCTGGTACTCAGACACCCGCAATTTATTACTTGCCTGAAAATGGTGTTGTTGTTGTTCAGGAAAATAGTGAAGTGGGAGCCGGTCAAGTGCTGGCAAGAATTCCACAAGCCTCTTCGAAAAACAAGGATATTACAGGGGGGTTACCTCGTGTTGCAGACTTGTTTGAAGCGCGTCAGCCTAAAGAGCCTTCCATCATGGCAGAGGTTTCGGGCGTGGTTGGTTTTGGTAAAGAGACCAAGGGTAAGCAGCGACTGGTTATTACGCAAGATAGCGGTGAGCAGTATGAAGCGCTTATTCCTAAGTGGCGTACAGTAAGTGTCTTTGAAGGTGAGCGTGTTGAAAAAGGGGATATCGTTGTAGAAGGTAACCCGAACCCTCACGATATCTTACGTTTATTGGGTATGGAAAAGTTGGCTGAATACATTGTGGATGAGGTTCAAGATGTTTACCGTCTGCAAGGTGTGAAAATTAATGATAAACACATTGAAACCATTGTTCGTCAAATGCTACGCAAAGTGGAGATTAAGTCTGTTGGAGATACGGGCTTGATTAAAGGTGAGCAGACAGAGTACTCTAAAGTGGTTGCTTTGAATGAAAAAATGCGTGAAGAAGGAAAGGTTGAAGCAAGCTATCAGCGAGTGTTACTTGGGATTACCAAGGCATCATTGGCAACAGAATCCTTTATTTCAGCGGCATCATTCCAAGAGACAACGCGTGTATTAACGGAAGCTGCGGTAAGCGGTAAGCGAGATACTTTGGTTGGCTTGAAAGAGAACGTGATTGTAGGGCGCTTAATTCCTGCAGGTACGGGCTTTGCTTATCATCAAGCGAGAAAAGTTGCAGCAGATAAAGCGGCAGACGAGTTAAAAATATTTATGAATACTGAGGAAGTAATCGATACTTCTGAAGAAGTTGTTTCAGAAAGTGAAGTAACGGAAGCTCAAGAAGCGTAAACTAAATAATTTCAAGCAGTTAATGCTTGACTTATTGGGTTTAACTATTTAAAATCCTCTATCCTTATTTGCATGCTTGTTTTTTTAAAATTAAGCGTGCAGTTCGTATTAAGTTTAGAGTTAATCTCATATTTGGAGAAAAAGAATGGCGACTATTAACCAGTTGGTGCGTAAGCCGCGTAAAGATAAACGTAAAATTTCAAACGTTGCTGCGTTAGAGGCTTGTCCTCAGCGTCGTGGAGTTTGTACGCGTGTTTATACAACAACCCCTAAGAAGCCTAACTCTGCTCTGCGTAAAGTTGCGCGTGTACGATTGACAAATGGTTATGAAGTTGCCTCCTATATTGGTGGTGAAGGTCATAACCTTCAAGAACACTCGGTCATATTGATTCGTGGTGGTCGTGTTAAAGATTTGCCTGGTGTACGTTATCATACAGTTCGTGGAGCACTCGATTGTGCTGGCGTTTCTGAGCGTAGACAAGGTCGTTCTAAGTACGGTGCAAAACGTCCTAAAGGTTAGTTAGTAATCTTTTAACATACGATTTGCAGTTTTTAGTGTTTATTTATACCGGAAGAGTTGAGAATGGCAAGAAGAAGAGAAATACCTAAAAGACAGGTTTTACCTGATCCTAAGTTTGGTGATTTAACGTTAACAAAGTTTGTTAATATGATTATGGTGAGTGGTAAAAAAGCCATTGCTGAAAAAATTGTTTATGACGCGCTAGATGTTGTTGTTGAGCGTAAAAATGGTGGCGATCACGCGGCCTTGCTTAAGGAGGCGCTTGAAAGCGTTGGCCCCATGGTTGAGGTTAAGTCTCGCCGTGTTGGTGGCGCTACATATCAAGTTCCCGTTGAGGTTCGGCCAGAGCGTAAGACGGCTTTAGCCATGCGCTGGATGGTAGAGGCCGCGCGTAAGCGCAGTGAGAAAGGAATGATGCTGCGTTTAGCGGGTGAGCTGGGAGACGCTTTAGAAGGGCGTGGTTCGGCGGTTAAGAAAAAAGAAGATACACATCGAATGGCGGAGGCGAATAAGGCCTTCTCTCATTTCCGTTGGTAATCTGATTGGGGCCCTATTTAGGGCCTTTATTTTTTGTATTTAATTAAAAGGTTATTGAAGTGGCACGTAAAACCCCTTTAGATAGATATCGTAATATCGGTATTATGGCGCACATTGATGCGGGCAAGACAACAACGACAGAGCGTATTTTGTATTATACGGGTGTATCTCATAAGATTGGAGAGGTTCATGACGGTGGTGCAACGATGGACTGGATGGAGCAAGAGCAGGAGAGAGGGATTACAATTACTTCTGCTGCAACCACTTGTCATTGGAGTGGGATGGCTAAACAGTATCCTGAACACCGTATTAATATCATAGATACGCCTGGGCATGTTGATTTTACAATTGAAGTAGAGCGTTCCTTGCGTGTACTCGATGGTGCAGTAACCTGTTTCTGTTCAGTGAGCGGTGTTGAGCCTCAGTCAGAGACGGTTTGGCGTCAAGCGGATAAGTATGGCGTGCCACGCATGGGGTTTGTAAATAAGATGGATCGTGCTGGTGCGGACTTTCTAAACGTTAATCAAATGGTAATTGATCGTTTGGGTGCTTTGCCGGTTCCGATGCAATTGCCGATTGGTGCGGAAGAGACTTTTCGTGGGGTGGTTGACCTTGTGAAGATGAAGGCAATTTATTGGGAAGAAGAGAACATGGGAATGGAGTATCGTTATGAAGATATTCCAGAGGACATGGTTGATCTTGCAGATGAGTGGCGTGAGAAAATGATTGAGTCTGCTGCGGAAGCAACAGAAGAGCTGATGGATAAGTACCTTGAAGAGGGTGAATTAACCGAGGAAGAGATTAAGGAAGGCATTCGTCTTCGTTGTATCGCGGTTGAAATCGTTCCTATGTTTTGTGGCTCGGCCTTTAAGAATAAAGGTGTTCAGACGCTTCTTGATGGGGTTATTGATTATATGCCTGCGCCAGTGGATGTACCTGCGATTACAGGAGAGCTTGAAGATGGTTCTCAAGGTGAGCGTCCATCGACAGATGATGCGCCATTTGCATCGCTTGCATTTAAAATTATGACAGACCCTTATGTTGGAACGTTGACGTTCTTCCGTGTTTATTCTGGTACGCTGACATCAGGCAGTCCTGTTTTTAACTCAGTTAAGATGAAGAAAGAGCGTATTGGTCGATTGTTACAGATGCACTCTAACTCGCGAGAAGAAATTAAAGAAGTTCGCGCGGGCGATATTGCATGTGCTGTAGGTCTTAAGGATACAACGACTGGAGACACATTATGTGATCCTGACAATAAGATTGTGTTAGAGCGCATGGAGTTTCCAGATCCAGTAATCTCGATTGCTATTGAGCCTAAAACTAAGCCTGATCAAGAGAAAATGGGGATTGCTCTTCAGAAATTAGCAGCAGAAGATCCCTCTTTCCGTGTTCATTCAGATGAAGAAACGGGACAAACCATTATTTCAGGTATGGGAGAGCTGCATTTAGATATTATTGTTGATCGTATGAGAAGAGAGTTTGGTGTTGAGGCGAATGTCGGTGCACCTCAGGTTTCTTATCGTGAAACAATTACGACGGCTGTAGAGGTGGATGGTAAGTTTGTTCGTCAGTCGGGTGGTCGTGGTCAATATGGTCATGTTGTTTTCAAAATGAAGCCGCGTGAAGCGGGTGAAGGTTTTGAATTTATTAACAGTGTTGTGGGAGGTTCTGTTCCGCGTGAGTATATTGGTGCTGTTGAGAAGGGTGCGAAAGCACAGCTTGAAAATGGTGTTTTAGCAGGGTTTCCGATGGTTGATGTCAGCGTTGAGTTGATTGATGGGTCTTATCATGATGTTGATTCGAACGAAATGGCTTTCTCTGTTGCTGCAGGGATGGGGATTAAGAATGGTGTTGCAGAAGCAAATGCGGTCATTCTTGAGCCGATTATGGATGTAGAAGTCACGACGCCCGAAGAGTATATGGGCGATATTATCGGAGACCTTAATCGTCGACGAGGTATTGTTTCAAGTATGGATGACATCCCTACAGGTAAGTCGATAAGAGCGGAAGTTCCTTTATCTGAAATGTTTGGTTATTCGAATTCAATGCGTTCTTTGACGCAGGGTCGAGCGAACTATAGCATGGTGTTTGGTCGTTACAATCATGCACCTAAAAATGTTCAGGATGAAATTATTACAAGTGCCAAAAAAGGCTCTTAATTGTTATTTAATTGGCTTTTTCAGTAAGAAAAGGCCTGTCTTAATTTAGTAGGTATTTAAGATGGCAAAAGAAAAATTTGAACGCGGCAAGTTGCACGTAAATGTTGGAACGATTGGTCACGTAGATCACGGTAAGACGACTCTTACAGCGGCACTAACGATAGTACAAGGTAAGAAGTTTGGTGGAG
>JAKISK010000058.1 GCA_021648625.1 Thiomicrorhabdus sp.
GTAATTGATGTGCATAGTGAATTCAAAAAAAGTAAAGTCACCTTATTGGTGATGCGCTCTTTTTTGGATTTGCTAGGTACGTCAAGGACTTGTCCTATAAACGTGTTTTCTATCTGGGGATTAGGGATCATCACTTAATTTTAAAAGGATATAAACATGAGTACAACAGATGCAATGAAATTACACGGTGCCTTTAGCTGGAATGAATTAGTCACCAATGATGTAGAGGGGGCTAAAACATTTTACAGTAGTTTATTAGACTGGAAATTAACGGATATGACATCAAGCTGCGGCGCTTACACCATGGCTAAAGCGGGTGATACCGAAGTGGCCGGCATAATGGCGACCCCTAAAGAATTTGAAGGGATGCCGCCTACTTGGGGCGCTTATGTTACGGTAGATGATGTGGATGCAATGCCAGAACGTGTTGAATCATTAGGCGGCAAAGTCTTAATGCCAGCACAAGATATTCCTGATGTGGGTCGTTTTGTGATTATTCAAGACCCACAAGGCGCCGCCTTAATGTTAATTACGTATTTTAAAAAGGACTAAAACCGAGTGTCGAACCGTTACTTTACTCAAGATACATTCAGTTTTTTATCCAAATTAGCCAGCAATAATAATCGAGACTGGTTTTTAGAGAATAAACAAATTTATGAAGAGACGGTTCGAACACCTGCCTTAAATTTTATTACCGACTTTTTGGATGAGCTTCTAAATATCTCCCCCCATTTTACGGCTTTACCCACAAAGGTAGGAGGATCTTTAATGCGCGTTAATCGAGACGTGCGTTTTGGTAAAGACAAACGTCCCTACAAAACCAATATTGGCATTCAGTTTCGCCATGAGGTGGGTAAGAATATTCATGCGCCAGGTTTTTATCTACACATTGAAAACAATGCATGTTTTATTGGCGTTGGACTCTGGAAGCCCGATTCAAAAGCACTCGGCAATATTCGTGATGCCATTGTCGAAAAAAGTGATGACTGGCTTACACAAAAAGGAGGCGTTTTTTTTAAAAAGCATTTTAAGCTTGAAGGCCGTGCATTAAAAACCGCACCTAGAGGTTATGCCAAAGACCATCCGTTAATTGAAGATTTAAGACGTCAAGATTTTATTGCCATCGCATCCGTACCAAATCACTTCATGTTATCTAAAAACTTAATACCTCAAATAGCCACCTACTTTTCCGAAGCCTCGGATTTTATGCAATTTTTGTGTAAAGCATTGGGTGTGCGTTTTTAAATGCGCCGTGCCGACCGACTGTTTCAAATCGTTGGGTTATTAGATTGCTCCAAAGTCATGACCGCCCGTGCGCTTGCCGAAGCCTTAGACGTTTCAGAACGCACCATCTATCGAGACATTCAAGACCTTTCTATTTCAGGCGTGCCCATTGAATCCGAAGTGGGTGTGGGTTATCGGCTGATGAAAGGCTTTCACCTCCCCTCTTTAATGTTTAACGAAGAGGAGCTTTCTGCCTTAATGCTTGGCGCAAAAATGGTGCAAGCATGGACAGACAAAAACTTAGCCAAAGCCGCCAATCAAGCCCTTCGTAAAATAGAAAACATGCTACCCGAAAAACTTCGTCCTGAACTTGAACGTGCCGATTTATGGGTGCCCGATTTTAGTATGAACGCCACAGACCAACAAAATTTAGGCATACTGCGCACCGCAACTAAGCAGCGCCAGAAAGTGGCTTATGATTATAGAAGAGAAGATGGTCAAAGTTCATCTCGAACCGTTCACCCTTTAGGACTTTTTTATTGGGGAAAAATCTGGACCTTAGTGGCTTGGTGTGAGCTACGAGATGAATTTCGTCATTTTCGCTTAGATCGAATGCAACAGGTTAAAACGCTAAAACAATCATTTGAAATCCCGTTAGGCAGAAGCCTACAAGATTATCTTGATCGTGAATGCGACAATGAAAATGCATAAAGACCATTGAGAGGAAGAAGAATGATTCGATTATATTCAAATATAATCGAATCATTCTATAACATAACTTTATCTATAGAGCAATATTTTTTTATTGACAGGTTAGAATCATATAGATAACATCACTTACGGTTATTATTACAATTAACCAAGTAATAAGACTTAATCCTTAAGGAGTAAATAAAAAAAAATGAATAACTTAACTAAATCCATTGCAAGTCTTTTGATACTTCATCCTGTTATCGCCTTTTCTGCAACAGCAGATAATAGCTTGTCATCTTATTTAAAAGACTACCATCCAGAAAGCTACATCGCTGCTCAAAAAAATGGGGTAGATTTCAGTGCTCTTGAACTTCAAGAGCCAAATATCAATAACATAGAAGGTATGGCTTTAGAAGAACCTCGACATGATGTTAACCCTGGAAAATACTGTGAAAAGTCAGGCGGAATTTTTCTTGAAAACAACTTTATTGCCACATGCGTAAGCGAAGATGGAACATTCGGAAATGGAGATCTGCCATTAGGAATGACATTTAACCCTTCTGGAACGGGGACGATTAATACATCAGACTATCTTCGTCCTGGAACGCCATTCGAATATTTTTCAGTAAAGTTTAACAATCAACTTTTTACCAATAATAATAGCAATGGGGTAAATCCATTATTTGACGATATTCCAGCTACAAAAACTTCTCGACTTAACCGTCACTCAACGACCCAAGAAGGTGGTGTACTCGTTAAGTCAACGATTAATCACCAAAACTCTCAACTAGATATCACACAAAAATACACAGTAGATCCAAACTCTAGAGAAATTATCGTTCGTGTTGAAATGAAAAATACTGGACGCAGTATTTTCAAAAACATGACCTATGCACGTGGATTAGATCCAGATCAAGACCAACCTAACACATTTCATACTCTTAATAAAAGAGGCCATACATATTATCCTGCCTCTGGAAAACCTGTTCATATAGCGCCTGACAATATTGCTTGGGCATCTGGAAAAAAAGGGTTGTCTGTTGCACTGTATTCTGTTGACCCTGTTAGCCACAATACCTGTATCAGCTCTACATGGACAACTGATCCCATGCAAATCTTAAGTCAAAAATGTGGCAGTAACTTTCTATACGAGAAGATTAATTATTCTGACTCAACAATCAATATTGCTTTTAAACTAGGCAGTCTAAAGCCAAACCAAACAAAAGTGTTTTCATTTAAGTACCTCTTTAATCAAGAAAAACCTCGCCTAATAGGACCAATAGTTAGACCAATCCCTCTCCCCAAGCCAGTTCCTGAACTGGTTTCTAAGAGGTAATTAGAAAAAAGCTCTCCCCACTAAAAAATGGGGAGAGAGATTTAATAACCTATCTTTCAATCTGCATTCAAAATACATCAAAAAAAACACATATATTGATTCAAATCACCGATTACAACCGATCAAAAATAGAGCCTTGCTCTGGCGTAAACAGCTTGGCATAAAGTCTGGCTGCATAGGTATTGGTCATGCCTGCAATGTAATCTGAAATCACTCGTTGTTGTGCTTGATCGTTGCTGGCTTGTTGATATTTTTCGTAACTTTTAGAAGGCAACAAAGCACTGGGGTTTGCACGTAAGGATTTAAACAGCTCCAATACAATCAACTGCCCCTTATATTCCATTTGTTTTACCTCTGGTGTGGTAATCACATTTTTATACACAAACTGTTTTAATAAATTTAAAACGGCAAAATGACCTTCTTGCAATCTTGCTTGATAACGCAATAAAGGGTGTTCAAAATCTTGATTTTCAGCCATGTAAATACTTTCAACCATAATCCCTACCATTTTACTTACCGCATGTTTTCGCCCTTTAGACGAATGGCTAAACAATCGCTCTGTCATGGTGTTGTCCCACAAGGCATATTGTGTAAACACCTCGCTCTCCATTACTTCGGTTTGCCACAATTCACGCGGTACCATTTTCATCGCCACGGCATCTTCTAAATCGTGAATGCCATAGGCAATGTCATCTGCCAGTTCCATAATGGTGGTGTCCAGTGCAGTGTATTTGGTCTGTTTATGCCCTTTCTTACAGGCCGTTAATTCAGTAAACAGCGCCCTATCCGCCAAGGAAAAAGAGTCAAGCACCCAATCAAACACTATTTTTTCTTCTAAATAAATACTTTTAGGCGGCTTCCAACGATTCATTTGCAATGTTCTAAAATCATTCACTTGCGCCTCTTGCAACTGCGCCAAGTAATCTGAATTTGAGGCCGTAATATCATTGTAAATAGCAGGATATTTCAGCACGCCCAACATCGTTCTACGTGATAAATCCAAACCATTTTCAGGCGTGTACTCGCCTAACTTTGTCATAATTCTGAGTGTTTGAGCATTGCCTTCAAACCCTCCGTAATGACGCATCATATAATTTAATGCCACTTCACCCCCATGCCCAAAAGGAGGATGCCCTAAGTCATGCGCTAAACAAATCGCTTCAATCAAATAAAAAGAGGGAAGCCATTCAATGTAGTCCGCTTCTTGACCGTTTTCTGCAAGTCCAATGGTAATCAGTTGCTCAACCAAGCCCGAGCCAATTTGTGCCACCTCCATCGAATGGGTTAACCGTGTGCGATAGAAATCGGACTCACTTAACCCAAAAATTTGCGTTTTTGCCTGCAATCGTCGAAAAGAAGCCGAGTGAATCACCCGCGCACGATCGCGTTGATACACAATACGCGCAGGACGAGCGTCATAGTCGTTTAAAAAATCGGTATACCGTTGCGTCCAACACTCATTATCAAGTGTGTTCATGGGGGGTGTCTCACTTTATTTCTATCGTTTGATTGGCCTCATAATACTGAAAAACACAAGGCAGCGTATAAAAATCGTTTAACCCTAATCCCCAAATAGAAATGCGAATTAGAGTGTAAGCAATTGATGTGCATAGTGAATTTAAAAAAGGTAAAGTCACCTTATTGGTGATGCGCTCTTTTTTGAATTTGCTAGGTACGTCAAGGACTTGTGCTATAAACGTATATTCTATCTGGGGATTAGGGTTTATTATTAAGGCGTTAGTTTTCAGGGGCTTTAATAATGAACACAAATCAATTTCACCTGTCTCCCAAATTTTGGATGCTTACTTTATTCACCGTGCTGTCCGTCACACTATTACTCAGCGCCTGCGGTAAGTCTGAAACGGAGCTTTGCATTGATGAACAAAGTCATCTTTGGAACACCAAAGCCAATAGCCGAGAAGAGAACAAAGTCTATTGGGATGCCGTAATGAAGTGTAAAAAAAAATTTAAAGAGTAATCTTTGATTTCAATAGCTTTTTATTCCATTTTATTAGAGAATGGTCTCTTCTAAAGAGTTAGATCAATTAAAAATTTTATATCTTGTTATCGCTTTATAAGGGGTTTTAAATGTTCTATTTTAAACGGCTAATTCATGGCCTGCTCGCACTCACCATTATTATCGGGCTTTCAGCCTGTTCTTCCAGCACGTCAACCAAGGCCACAAAAAACACCAGCAAAGCGTCAACTCAAAACGTTGAACAATCCACACTAAAATCCAAAACTCAAAATGAAGCCTCAACTAAGGTGAATCAACAACTGGATGAGCTGTTTACACCTGCAATACCCCTTACAGAAGCTAAAAAACAGTTAGCCACTTACAAAGCACAAGGAAAAGTAGGCGAGAAAATCAACGGATTTCTTGCGGTCATTCAAGACCGAAAAGCCACGCGTAAACTCGTTAAAACCATTAACCAAGAACGCCTCAAACACTACAAAAAAATTGCGCTAGACAACCAGTTAACATTGCAAGAAGTGGAAGACATCGCAGGAAAAAAATCGACTGAAAAGGCCAAAAAAGGCCATTACATTCAAAAAAACAGGCAATGGATCAAGAAATAACCCCCCTCCCTCTACTTCATTATTATAGCTCAAAATATCAACGTGAATATATTGAGCCAATATAGCGCACTCTCATAATCATCATGGCTCAAATCTATTGAATACACGCTGGCTTCTGTTAACATGATGTAACGCCCTTACTACGCAAAAATACAACTGGAGCTTTGGCATGAATATCTTTTCGCTTACCTTTAAAATTATTGGCGCTGTCCTTGTGACGGTCGTGATTGCCATTGGTGTAATTATTGCCACGGTGGATCCCAATGATTATCGAGGCGAAATTACCGAGCTGGTTAAAAAAGAGACGGGGCGTGATTTACAAATTCAATCGCTAAGCCTCTCTTTTTTTCCACGCTTTGGTCTTACGTTAGAAAATACTACGCTCAGCAATGCCACAGGATTTACTCAACCAAATTTTTTTCATATTGATACGGTTCAACTCGGCGCGGCTATTTTGCCTTTATTAAGCCAGAAACTCGAAATAGACACGCTAACCGTGCATGGCCTAACACTTAATTTAGAAAAAAATGCCAAAGGCATCACCAACTGGGCAGACCTCATTAAATCCGATGAAAAAACCGATAACAGCAAAGAAGACAAGCCAGCGAAATCCACCAACCCTCTCGATGCCTTAGCCAGCTTACAATTTGGGGGGTTAGACATTCAACAAGGCACCATACATTGGCAAGACCAACAAGCCAAACAGAATATTCAACTTAAAATTCACGATTTTTCAACGGGTGAAATCAGCTTTGGTGAATTTTTTAATATTGCGTTATCCGCAGAAACTACGTTAACCGAACCCAAAATAAACACGGCATTAACACTCGATATTGAAGCAAAAATAGAGAAAAATGGCGCCTATGCGATACAAAACTTAACGCTCAAGACCACCACCACAGGCTCGGGTATTCCCGTTCAAGAAGTTACAAAAACCCTTAGCATTCCCACCCTTAATTTAGCGTTGGAAAACAATCAAATTACCCTACCCACCCTAACCGTTGACTACAACGTGATAGGGGGGGAAGAATTTCCACTGAAAACCATCACGGGTAAGCTGAATGTGAATGAAATTAAAGGCGATCTGTCTTCCCAAGCATTTAGTGCGCAACAATTTAACGTGCAAACCCATTTAACGGGGGATTCCGTACCCAATGGTAAACAAACTATCTCGTTAACCATGCACCCCTCTCTTAATTTAAGCGAGCAAACGGCCAGTTTAAGTCAACTGATACTAACCGTAATGGGCGTTGAGGTCACGGGTTCTGTTAAAGCAACCCAAATCACCTCTGATGCACGAGTGAGCACCCAGCTCAACATTGCTCAAACCAACTTAAGAGCCTTATTTAAGCAGCTAGACATAGCCCTGCCCGAGATGGCCGATTCACAAACCCTCACAAAATTTTCTGGCGCATTCAATATCGATTTTAATGCCAAAACACAAGCCATTAATGTCAAAACGCTGGCGCTTACCTTAGACGATTCTCAATTAAATGGAAACGCCTCTGTTAGCCAGTTTGACCGTCCAAACATCAAATATGATCTAAGTTTAAATCAACTGGATTTAAACCGATATTTACCCCCCCCCTCCCCCAAAGAGCAACCAAAACCCACAGCTCCATCCTCCTCTGAAGAAGCTGAAATTGTATTGCCTGCTGAGTTTCTGAAAAAGCTCACCTTAAACGGAACGGTTAAAGTAGGTGCGCTTACCTTTGAGAAATTACAACCTAAAAATATTGTGATTACCCTCAAAGGACAAGGGGGGCATATTCTTGCCAACCCCATTAAAATGGATATTTTTAAAACGCAGGTTCATGCACAAGCTGGCGTAGACGTTCGTAACAATAAGCAAAAATTTTCATTTAAACTCAACAGCCAAAACATTCCCATTGGCGATGCATTAATGGCCGTTGCTGATTTAGACAAACTCGGTGGGTCTGGTTCGGTTGACCTCAACATCACCACCGCTGGTTCAAGTATTGCCAACTTTAAACAAAACCTAAACGGAACCGTTGCGACCAACTTAATTGATGGCTTTATTAAAGGCTTTAACCTTGCTCAGTCCGTTCGTGAAGCGCAAGCCAAAATGACGGGAAAAACACTCCCGCCAAATAAAGAAGATTTACAAACCGATTTTAGTTCCTTAATTGCAAAAGCAAGCATCAATCAAGGGGTGATCACAACACAAGAACTCAGCGCACAAATCCCTTTTATGAGGGTTTCTGGCTCAGGTAAAATTAACCTGCCCAAAGAGTCGCTTAACTATTTAGTTCGCGCTAAAATCGTCGCCTCAGACAAAGGTCAAGGGGGGGAAGAACTTCAAAGTCTAAATGGGCTTACCATTCCTATTCGGCTCAAAGGAAGCTACCTCAGCCCCAAAATGTCACTGGATATAAGCGGTTTACTGGCTGAGAAAACCAAAGCAGAACTGGAACAGAAAAAAGAAGAATTTATTAACGAAAATAAAGAGAAATTTGAACAACAAAAAGAACAAGTGATTGAAGAAACCAAAGAAAAAGCAGAAGAGCAAATAAAAGAGCAGCTAGAGGATGTCTTAAAAGGGTTTAAGTTTTAGTCGCTACTTTAGACCTTTGCACCAAAGGCCAGCCCATTAAACGGCTGGCCTTTTTTATCACCTATTTTTAATTACCTCAATAATCGGCTCATGTTAAAATACGCGCAATTTATTTTTTCACCCTAATCCTCTGATAGAAATCAGAATTAGAGTGTAAGCAATTGATGTGCATAGTGAATGTAAAAAAGACAATGTCACCTTATTGGTGATGCGTTCTTTTTTACATTTGCTAGGTGCGTTAAGGGCTTGCGCTATAAACGTATTTTCTATCTGGGGATTAGGGTTTCATAATCTTTTATCAACTTAAAGGCTTTTTTCTTAATGAGAACCTCCAATTTACTGTTAGCCACCACCCGTGAAACCCCGTCAGATGCCGTTGTTATTAGTCATAAACTGATGTTACGTGCGGGGATTGTTCGCCCCTTAGCAGGCGGCCTTTACAACTGGCTACCACTGGGTGTGCGAGTGTTACGTAAAGTCGAGGCCATTGTTCGAGAAGAGATGAACCGCACACACGCACAAGAATTGCTAATGCCAGTGGTACAGCCCTTAGAGCTTTGGGAAGAGTCTGGTCGTTTGCAAGATTATGGTGCAGAATTATTACGCTTTACCGATCGCCACGGCCGAGGCTTTGCCTTAGGCCCCACGCATGAAGAGATCATTACCGATCTTGTGCGTAAAGAAATTCGTAGCTACAAACAATTGCCTGTGACTTTTTACCAAATTCAAACCAAGTTCCGTGATGAAATTCGCCCTCGTTTTGGCGTAATGCGTTCACGTGAATTTATAATGAAAGACGCCTACTCCTTTCACATGTCTCAAGCGAGTTTAGAGGAGACCTACCAAGCCATGTTTGAGGCCTACAACCGAATTTTCACCCGCATAGGCTTAGATTTTAGACCCGTACAAGCAGACACAGGAGCCATTGGTGGCGAAGCCTCGCATGAATTTCACGTATTGGCCGATTCAGGCGAAGACGACATTGCCTTTTCAACAGATTCCGATTTTGCCGCCAACATTGAGTTAGCCGAAGCACTCGCCCCACGTGGCACGCGTGCCGAAGCAACCGCAGAGCTCAGCAACGTTGCCACCCCAAATCAACACAGCATTGAAGACGTGTGCAACTTTTTACAAATCAAGAAAAAGAAATCGGTTAAAACACTGCTGGTTAAAGGCGCAAAAGAAGACGCTTCTGTTGTCGCATTAGTGGTACGAGGCGACCACAAACTCAATGAAATTAAAGCGGGAAAATTAGATTGGGTCGCCGAACCGTTTGAGTTAGCCACGGATGAAGAAATTGTTACCGCCGCAGGTTGCAAAGCAGGTTCTATTGGCGTGGTTGGTTTAGCCGAACGTAACATTCCCGTCATCGTTGATCGCACCGCCGCCCATTTAGCAGATTTTGTAACGGGCGCCAATAAAGATGGCTTTCACTGCACTGGCGTAAACTGGGACAGAGACGCAACCATTACCCAAATTACCGACATTCGTAACGTCGTAAAAGGCGACCCGAGTCCGTGTGGTAAAGGTAAAATTCAAATTAGACGTGGCATTGAAGTTGGGCATATCTTCCAACTCGGCAACAAATACTCCACCGCATTCAACGCCAACGTACAAAACGAAAGCAGTCGTGCTCAACTATTAGAGATGGGCTGTTACGGCCTTGGCATCACCCGCGTTGTTGCCGCCGCCATTGAACAAAATCACGATGACCGTGGCATTATCTGGCCAGAAAGCATTGCCCCTTTTCAGGTTGCGATTGTGCCGATGCAAATGCATAAGTCACCTCGCGTTAAAGAAGCGGCAGAAGCCATTTACCAACAACTTAACGAACAAGGTATTGATGTTCTGTTTGATGACCGAAGCGAACGCCCAGGCGTCATGTTTAGCGACATGGATTTAATTGGAATCCCCCACCGCATCGTCATCGGAGAGCGCGGGTTAGACAAAGGCATGATTGAATACAAATATCGCCGCGATGAAAAAGCACAAGACATTGCTGAAAGCGAGTTTATGGACTTTTTAATGGCTAAACTAAACCTAAATTCATAGATTCAATGAGGGGGGGGGATTTTTTGGCTCTAAAGGCTTTATAATTCTCTCCAATTAAAAACCATTCAGGAACTTCATTTGACCATGTTATTTAAACTTTTAAGTATTTTAATTCTCTCGTTAAGCCTATCCGCTTGTTTTGAGCCACCTTACACCAACTTAAACAATGAACAACTCAAAACCATGCTAGACCAAGGAGTTGTTATTTACGATGTTCGCCGCCCAGAAGAGTGGCGCAAAACAGGCGTGGTTGAAGGCAGTCGTTTATTAACCTTTGTAGACAAAAGTGGACGCTTAAAACCCGATTTCTTGCCTAAATTTACCGCAGAAGTGGATAAAAACCAACCCATTATCTTAATCTGCCGTACAGGCAATCGTACCGATACCCTTGCTCGCCATTTAGTTGAAAAACTTGGCTACACACAAGTGTATAATGTGCGCGATGGCATTACTCGATGGATTCGTGAAAAAAATCCAGTAATACGTCCTTCTTAACCCTATTGATTCCCCCTTATTTTGAGACCTCAGTAAGAGAACACCATGAACCAACCCACAACATCCACCATACCTGAACACAAACCCCGCCCAATGATCGACTTGCTGGTGAGCATCGCCATCCCTTCTGTTATTTTAATGAAACTCAGTGGCGACGATGATCTTGGGGCAACGGGGGCTTTAATCACGGCGCTAGCGTTTCCCATTGCATGGGGGCTTTTTGAGCTCATTAAATACCGTAAGTTTAACTTTATTGCCCTGCTGGGGTTAATTAGCGTACTGCTCACAGGGGGTATTGGTTTATTAGAGCTGGATACGCAATGGCTCGCCATCAAAGAAGCCGCCATTCCAGGTATTATTGGATTAGCAGTCATTATTTCAACCAAAACTCGCTACCCATTAATTAAAACCTTACTCTACAACCCAAAAATCATGCAAGTGGATAAAATTGAAGACCGGCTCAAAGCGTCCAACAATACCCAAAAATTTGAAGCCCGCTTGCTCATGGGAACCTATTTATTAGGGGGGACTTTTTTCTTCTCCGCCGTAATGAACTACATGCTCGCAACATGGATTGTTGTGAGTCCCGCAGGCAGTCCAGAATTTAATGAAGAGTTAGGGCAACTGACCTTACTCAGTTACCCCGTGATTGCCATTCCATCCATGCTAATGATGATGGCCATTTTCTACTTTTTATGGCGCACGATTAACGGCTTAACAGGGCTTAAAATGTCAGAAGCCTTTCATAACATGGAAGCATCCGAAAAAAAGGACGGTTAATTTCATCCCTGATGGCTCTCAATTTTAGAGGCCATCTTGTCAATAAAATCGACAATATAAGGCTGGTTCTTAGACTCTACATGGGTCGCGGCATACAGCGTTGACCACAAGCCCTCTTTACCCAGCTTTAACGTAGGCAAGTGGGAAAATTCTGGTTGAGAGTCGACCAACCATTTAGGCAATACACACACGCCACGCTGGCTTTCAACCAACTGCATCATCATCATTGTCATTTCTGAGTGGCGAACCGCTTTGGGCTTTAAGCCTGCTGGATTTAAAAAGCGTTTAAACACATCCAATTTCTCTTCCGATACGGGATAACAAATCAAAGTTTCACTGGTTAAGTCGCTCGGCTCTACCCACTGTTTATTCGCCAATGCATGATTTACAGGCACCAACAACCGCAACTCAAAACCAAACAACGAATGATAGCTCAGTTGGTCACTCTCAACGGGGTCTGAGGTAATCACCAAATCCAGCTTTCGTTCAATCAAATTTTGCAACGCACTTTGGTTCAAACTGTTGGTAATGTCTAAATCTACATCCATCCAAATTTGTTGATACAACCGCACCATCGGCAACAACCATTCAAAACAGGTGTGGCACTCCACCCCAATAAACAGGCGCCCCTGCTCTCCTTTGGCAAAGGCTTTTAACGTCGATTCTGCCTGAGCCAATTTGGGCAAGACTTCTTGTGCCGTTTTAAGCAAATTTTTACCCGCAGAGGTCAAAATAAGCGGGTTGCTTTTGCGTTCAAATAACTTTAAATCAAACGAACTTTCCAACTGTTTAAGTTGATGAGACAACGCCGATTGCGTCATAAACAACGCATCCGCCGCCTTATTCACCGAACCATTTTGCGCTAACGCCTGAATGGTTTTTAAGTGTTTTAACTCCAACATATTTTACCCCCCCCTTCTTTCATTAAAACTATTATGAGACCTTTGCACGAAAAGGACGCACGAGAGAAAAGAGATAAAATTTGACTGATTGAGGCGAAAAACGCAGGGAATAGCTAGGCTAGCTATTCGCAAGGTTTTCAACGAACATCAGACGTACTTTAACCTTTTTTATCCGTGAATCCTTTCGTGCAAAGGTCTCATTATGAATAGAAATCATTTTAATAGAAAGTTTATTCGCTTAAATTCATATTAAACTACGTTAATAAAAAATTTGAAGGATGCTAGGAGCTAAAACAGAATGGTTCTTATCAATTTTGTTTTTCTAATGCGCGAGCCCTGAAGAAGGCCTTGCTTTTTAATTGAAAAATCAGCCACTTGTTGTGGCCGAAAATTTTATACAGTTTTTTATGCTGTGCCTACCACTTAATACCCGATTAACTCATTATCACTCGTTAAATTAAAAGACCCCGAAAAGTCACCATTTACATTGTATGTATACTCTCCAGCAGGTAAGCCATACACTGGAAGTTCAATTATTTTAACATGATTACCGGTAGATTGAGGTGCAATACAAGACATTGAGTTAGAATCAATATTATCTTTTTCATAATAAACAAATACTTCAAAAGCATTTCCTACAAATTTTTGACTGATTTGCCCTATGCCGTCGCAAGCCAGCGTAGCAGATACTTTTAAAAAAACTTGAATCGGATAAGCATCGGTTGTAATGAGTTCAACGGCATCTAGGCCAATACCAAAAAAATCATCCACTTGATTAGGAATCAAGTTTCCAACTCTATAATCTAAAAGTTTCCACTCACCTTGTTCGGTTAATTGAAACATCACATCTTGATATTTTCCTAGCTGGGAGTCTGCATCCACCGCATTAATCGTTAAAATATTATTTTTAAAAGAGGGGTTTTCAGGGCTTGCAAAAGCCGTACCTACCATTAAAAGCTGAATAAACGCGGCATAAAATAGTTTGTGTATTTTCATTTTTGTGTACCTTTTAAAAAATCGGCCACTTATTGTGACCAAAAAACTTATACAGCTTTTACGTAAATTTTATTATTTAATTCCCTAGATCAATTAACCTATTGGAGCTCGTTAAGTTAAAAGATCCCGAAAAATCACCATTTACACTGTATGTATACTCTCCCTCAAGCAAGCCATATATTGGAAGTGCAATTATTTTAGGAGATGCCATCGCTGCAACGCAAGCCTCGTCTTCTCTGGGAGCATCTCCATAATAAACAGATACTTCAAAATGGTTTCCAACTAATTTTTGGTGCATTTGCCCTATGCCTGGGCACCACAGAATAGGAGACACTTTCAAAAAAGCTTGAATCGGGAGGGCATCAGTTGTAATGATTTCAACGGTATTTAAGCCATAAGAACCATCTTCGGATTTAGGGATCAACGTCTTAACCTTATAATCTAATAACTTCCACTCACCTTCTTCGGTTAATTGAAACATCACATCTTGGTATTTTCCTAACTGGGAGTCTGTATCCACCGCATTAATCGTTAAAGTATTGTTTTCAAAAGAGGGATTTTCAGAGCTTGAAAAAGCCGTACCGACCATTAAAAGTTGAATAAACGCGGCATAAAATAATTTGTGTATTTTCATTTTTGTGTACCTTTTATATGTTTTTTTACGTTAAAAATATCGTTCGTAATAATGCCCAGCCCCCCCTACTCATTACCACTTAAGCAAGCTAATGCTTGCATTTATGTCACAAATTGTCAATTATTTTTTGGAGGAAGAATATATTATTTTTACAAGGCTTTTTTATTTCAATACAACTTTCTCTCTCCCTTTCCATCAAAAAGATAAAACATGAATAAAATTCATATTACCCTGAATTTTATTAGCTTGATTTCATATCGCATTGATTCTATCATCTCCTCATCCAAGAATGACTCCAAAGGGGAAAAATCATGAAAATTCATAACTTAGGTTATCCACGTATTGGCGATAAACGCCAACTTAAATTTGCACTGGAATCTTACTGGGCAGGTAAAACCAGCTTAACGGATTTAGAAAGCACCGCGCGTGAAATTCGCTACCAAAACTTTCAAACCCAGTTAAATTCAGGCGTAGAACTGTTGCCTGTCAACGACTTTGCCTATTACGATCAAATGCTCAATATGAGCACGCTCTTAGGCGTGATTCCCAATCGCTTTAAGCAAGAAACTTACGATGTAGAAACGGCCTTTCGTATGGCGCGCGGTCGTGCGCCCAGTGATGACGGTCATGGTTGTTGCGCGGGACACGGGCATGAAAAAAATGAGTCTAAAGCCGATTACGCCTGTGACATGAAAAAATGGTTTGACACCAACTATCACTACATTGTGCCCGAGTTAAACAAAAATCAAACCTTTG
>JAKISK010000059.1 GCA_021648625.1 Thiomicrorhabdus sp.
TAAGCGCGGCAACGGCGGCGGCTTGAGAGATGGAGCAGGGGTTGGAGGTGCTTTGCGATTGCACTTTGCGCATACCGGTAATAATGTCAGCCGCCCCAGCGGCATAGCCAATGCGCCATCCCGTCATGGAGTAGGCTTTGGATACACCGTTTAACACAAGGGTGCGTTCATTCAGTTCGGGGCAGACTTCTAAAATATTGGTAAACGGTGTGTCGCCAATCATAATGTGCTCGTACATGTCATCGGAGGCAATGAGAATGTTTGGGTGTTGCGCTAACACTTGCCCCAATGCTTTTAATTCATCCACCGTATAAACCGCACCCGTTGGATTGGATGGGCTATTTAGCACAAACAGTTTGGTCTTTGGTGTAATGGCCGCACTCAATTGTTGTGGGCTAATTTTAAACCCTTGTTCAATGCCCGCTTCAACAATCACGGGTTCACCGCCAGCCAATAATGCCATGTCGGGATAAGAGACCCAATAGGGGGCGGGGATAATGACTTCATCGCCGTCGTTAAGCACGGCTTGGCACAGGTTGTAAAAACTTTGTTTACCGCCAGAAGAGACCAAAATTTGATTCATCTCATACGACAATCCATTGTCGCGTTTAAACTTGGCCTGAATCGCCTGTTTTAATTCGGGCGTGCCATCTACGGCGGTGTAACGTGTTTCGCCATTTTGAATCGCGGCAATGCCAGCGGCTTTAATGTGTTCTGGTGTATCAAAATCGGGTTCACCCGCGCCGAGGCTAATAATATCTTTACCTGCGCGTTTTAGCTCTGCGGCTTTTGCGGTAATCACCAGAGTAGGCGAAGGTTTTACTCGGTTAACACGATCAGATAAATTAGCCATTGATTGAAGTTCTCCACGAATGAAAGCACTGTATAATACGCTTTCGATTTCAGTATGTAGTTTATATGTAGTTAGTAATCTCCCTATTCTACTGGATTTTAGTGGTCGGTTTAAAGGAAAAACTGTGGCAAAAGCGTTTCAACTGGTTTCTCAGTATTCACCCAATGGCGATCAGCCCGCTGCGATTGCAAAATTGGTTGAGGGATTACGCGATGGTGAAGCCTATCAAACCTTGCTGGGCGTTACGGGGTCAGGTAAAACATTTACCATCGCCAATGTGATTAATGAGGTGCAGCGCCCCTGCATTATTTTGGCGCACAATAAAACTTTAGCCGCGCAGTTGTATGGCGAGATGAAGGGTTTTTTTCCCAATAATGCGGTGGAATATTTTGTCTCATATTACGACTACTATCAGCCAGAAGCCTATGTTCCTGCTTCGGACACCTATATTTCTAAAGACTCTTCGGTCAATGAGCAGATAGAACAATTGCGTTTATCGGCCACTAAAGCATTGCTTGAGCGTCAAGATGTGATTTTAATCGCGACCGTTTCAGCCATTTACGGCTTGGGCGATCCTGAGATGTATTTGAAAATGATTTTGCAAGTGCGGTTGGGCGATACGATTTCTCAGCGTGATATTTTGACTCGATTGACCTCCATGCAGTACAAACGCAATGATGTAGAGTTGTGGCGCGGTAACTTTCGGGTCAGAGGCGAGGTGATTGATATTTTTCCTGCCGAAGCGGAAGAATATGCGTTACGAATTGAACTGTTTGATGACGAAGTGGAGAGCATTGCTTGGTTTGATCCGTTAACAGGCGAAGTTCTGAGCCGACCCACGCGAGCCACGGTCTACCCAAAATCGCACTATGTTACGCCCAGAGAGCGTGTAATGGAGATGGTTGAAAAGGTAAAAGTTGAGCTAAAAGAGCGTTTAGAGCAACTACGCTCCATGAGTAAATTAGTGGAAGCACAGCGACTGGAAGAGCGCACGCGGTTGGATATCGAGATGATGGTCGAGTTGGGCTACTGTCAGGGCATTGAAAATTACTCTCGTTATTTATCGGGACGAGAAGCGGGTCAAGCACCGCCAACCTTAATGGATTATTTTCCAAAAAATTCCTTGCTGGTCATTGATGAAAGTCACGTAACCATTCCTCAAATTGGTGGCATGTATAAAGGGGATCGCTCGCGAAAAGAAAATTTAGTGAACTACGGTTTTAGACTGCTGTCCGCTTTAGACAATCGCCCAATGATGTTTGAAGAGTTTGAAAAAGCGATGCCACAAAGTATCTTTATGTCTGCAACACCGGGTAAGTATGAAGCTGAGCACTGTTCTGAGATGGTCGAGCAAGTGGTGCGACCCACGGGATTGTTAGACCCTATTATTGAAGTTCGCCCAGCACTCACTCAAGTGGATGATCTATTAGGTGAAATTAGATGGCGTGCTGAAAAAGAGCAACGTATTTTAGTCACCACACTCACCAAGCGCATGGCCGAAAACTTAACCGATTATTTTGAAGACCATCAAGTGCGGGTGCGTTATTTGCATTCGGACATTGATACGGTAGAGCGGATTGAAATTATTAGGGATTTACGACTGGGTAAGTTTGATGTGTTAATCGGTATTAACCTATTACGAGAAGGGCTGGACATTCCTGAAGTGGCATTGGTCGCCATTTTAGACGCGGATAAAGAGGGTTTTTTGCGTTCAGAACGCGCATTAATCCAAACCATTGGTCGAGCCGCACGCAACATAGAAGGGCGCGCTATTTTATACGCCGATAAAATTACTAAGTCGATGAAAAAGGCGATTGATGAAACTGAGCGTCGTCGCATTAAACAAATTGAGCATAACAAGCAACATGGCATTACCCCACAAGGGCTGAATAAAAAAGTCACCGATATTCTAGAAGATTCTCCTTATTCGACCAAACCTGCAAGGGGGGGTAAAAATCGAAAAGTGGCAGAGAGAGACGCCGATTATCATGTTGAAAATAAGCGGCTTACTCCCGCAGAAATGCTCTCAAAGTTAAAGCAATTGGAAAAAGAGATGTATAAAGCGGCGAAAGCCTTAGATTTTGAACACGCGGCACAGCTTAGGGATGAGGTAAAACATCTTAAAAGTAGGATGGTGGGCATTGGTGATTTGCGTTAGAATGCATAAAATTTATTGAAATTATTGAAATTATTGAAAAAATTTACTGGTTTGGGGGATAGATACATTGGTTATGGTAAAGCAAGATTTAGCGTCGCGTACGTTAGAAGATAAAAATTCACAAAGCTTTTTTAAGCGATTCACTCATGCAACACTCGGGTTGGCATTTATTTTATTTGCGTTTACCCTTAGCAGTCCAGCGATGGCAGATGAAAAACTTGCGGTGTTGGTGAAACAGGCCGAGCAGTTTAAACAAGGTTGGGATGCCGCTCAAAAAGGTGAGCTAGACAAAGCGGATAAAATTTGGAACGTGCTTAATCAAGAGACCATTGAGGTGCCTGAACTGTCTAGGGCATTGCAAAATAATTTGGCGGTTTTGTTAATTAAAAAACAAGATTATAAGCAAGCCGAAAAATTATTGGACTCTGCCTTAAAAGCCGATATTCAAGTGGCCACCACGTTATCGAACCTAAACCAATTATATGCCTTTGAAGCACAAAAGGCTTATAAAAAAGTGTTTAGTCAAACTTCGGTAACATCCCCTTCTGGAGAATTGCTTTATTTTGATGTTAAAAATTCCGTTTTACCTTCCGAGTATGTTTCCATTCAATTGCCCGAGTTTTCACCCGAAGAAGCCTTTTTATATCAGCCGGAAACCCAAGAGATTTTAGCGGTAAAAGAACGGTTGGATCAATGGCGTGCCGCATGGGAAAATCAAGACATTCAATCGTATTTACATTTTTATCACAGCAAAGAGTTTGTGCCAAAAGAAGGGCTACGTTATTCCGTTTGGGAGGAGAGCCGGCACCGTAGTTTAAAACGTCCTAAGTTTATTAAAATAGCGTTTGATGATGTACAGATCGTTCAACTGGATAAAAATTTAGTTCGCGCTCGTTTTTTACAAAAATATGAATCGAACAGCTTTAACGATAATGTGTATAAAGTGGTGTTGTGGCAGTTGGATGGTAATCAGTGGAAAATTGTGCAAGAGGTGGTTGCCAGTGAAAAAAGTTAAAAAAATTTTACCCCTCAAGGGGGTACTAAAAAGAGTCCCCCCCCTATTAACGATTGCATTGGCGAGCTCTCTATCGTTTGCAAGCGTGGCAGATGATGTTTTATTGGCTGAAAAACAACTGATTTCAGGGTTAAAGTCTATCCAAAACCTTTCGGTGGATCGAGCCTTAGATGAATTTAATGCGCTCAGCGAACGTTATCCTAACTATAAGTTGGCTCAGTTGCTTAAGGCCGATTTGTTGGCACTTAAATCTGGACAACGAACGTTGTTGGAGAATATTCACCAAAAAAATTCAAGAAGCGTCGAACGATTACAAAATGAAGCGGTGGTGCGTTGGCAGTTTTCACAAGCGGAGTTTCCGAATAACAACACGTTTGAACGCTATGTGCTTAAGATGGGTGAACAACCTAATTTTGTATTGGTGGACTTATCTGAAAACCGTTTGTATGTTTATGAACGAGACGTGCAAGGAGCCATGCAACAAATTGCAAACTACTATATTTCTATGGGACGTTCTGGTGCAGGAAAGCAAAGAGAAGGGGATCGTGGTACGCCACTAGGTGTTTATCACATTGTGGCGCTACTGCCAGACTCGGAAGTGTCTGAGCTTTATGGCATTGGCGCGCTTCCCATCAACTATCCAAATGATTGGGATTTAAAAAAGGGCAGGACTGGCAGTGGAATTTGGCTGCATGGAACGCCTAGAGATACTTACATTAGAGACCCTAACGCGAGTAGGGGATGTGTGGTCTTAAACAACACCGCGATGGAAAAGCTTTTGGCCATGTATCGCTTGCCATTTGAAACGCCTTTTTTGATTGTGGACAGCTTGAAAGAACTTTCTGATACCAATGACTCCAATAATCAGTCTTCGAATGATTTGGTGCTTTTAGAGGTTAAAAGCTGGCTGAACAGTCAGTATGTAAGTGTGGATTGGGAAAAGGTGAGTGTCTATCGTTACCCTAAAGAGAAGGACTTATTGTATGTGACCTTTCCTGCAGATACGGACAGTCAATGGGTGCATCAATACTGGCAACGGGGGGATAATGGCGATTGGAAAATGGTGATTGAATCACAATCCGATAAAAACTTTGATATAAAAGCGTAATTTGTTCTGTTTTAAAATTTTCTCCCCCCCCTTTCCTTTTTTTGATAGCAGGGGGGAGAGAAAATTGAAAGGATTCCTAGAAATCCGTCTCTTTTCGTTTTAATTTAAGCTCTGCCCATTTCTCAATGTCTTGCCAGATATTGTAAATTTCTTTTTCCGTTGGCATTGTGCCTGCCGCATGCAATTCTAAGGTTAATACAGGGACGTTTAAATACTCGCCTGCATAGCGCCCCAGTGAGCCTGGGTAGGTTCCAAGCTCTTTATGCTTTAAGCTTCCAATACTATCAGGGGTGGCGTGTTCTGGGCCATCGTAATCAATGAGCCCATAGGGCGCGTGTACCGAAATAATCGCATCGGGTTTAAAGCGTTCAATGGTTTTAACCAGCCACTGGGTTTCGGGTTCAGAGGCGGGAGCGGGTCCAGGGTAGCGGCGTTTGTTTTTTCGATAAAAACGCTCCCAATAAGGCAGGGCAAGTTGCTCCCAATCGGGGGATGGAAAGTTGCGATTAAGATCAACGCCTCTTGCGTTCATGCGGGTGGCGGGTTTTTGACCCAGCAGACCATCGGGGTTGGCTAAGGGCAAAAACAGCCAGTGCTGTCCTGTGCTTTCGGGGTGCTTGAGCATGGCGAGCATCCAGAGGTAAGTAATGCTGATGCTGGAGTATTCATCGCCATGAATGCCACTTAAAAACAGAATACGCCCTTTGGGGCGTTTGGGCACCGATTCAATGGTTTCGGGAATGTATTCACGATAGGTAAGCGGACGCCCTTCGACACTTTGAGAGGTTGAAATTTGCAACCCAAGATCTAAGCAGCCTTGGTATTTTATGGTACGCAGCTTTTTAGAGAGGTCTTTACAAAAGGCCTTAATCTCATTGGATGACGCGCTGGTGACAGCCCAAGTGTATGGCGTTCCAATCAGGAGTGCGGTAAGCAGAAAGAGTGATTTAATATTTTTTAGCATAATAATTAGTTTTAGTTTTCGGAGTCTGTCGGGTCGGTTCTAAGTTGAAATTGCGTCTCTTCAGCAATCACGCCATTGTCGGTCTCGCTTGGAATAGGGCGCTTACTGTTGAGTTTAATGCTTAAGCGTAAATCATTAGCGGAGTCGGCGGCGCGCAATGCATCTTCGTAAGTAATTATTTCATCTTCATAGAGTTTAAACAAGGCTTGGTCAAAAGTTTGCATGCCTAACGCCTGTGAGTTTTGCATGAGCTGTTTAATTTCACTGACTTGACCATGTAAAATGAGTTCACTAATTCTAGGGGTGTTAATCAGTACTTCAACGGCCGCAATTAATCCCCCCCCTATCTTAGGTAAAAGACGTTGAGAAACAATGGCTTTTAGATTGAGGGATAGATCCATTAGAATGTGCGCGTGTTGATCCGCGGGAAAAAAATTAATGATTCGATCCAGCGTTTGGTTGGTGTTGTTGGAGTGTAAGGTAGACAAACATAAGTGACCGGTTTCAGCAAAGGCGATGGCGTGTTCCATGGTCTCTTTGGCTCGAATTTCTCCAATTAAAATAACATTGGGGGCTTGTCGTAATGTATTTTTTAACGCCGAATCAAATGTGTCAGTGTCCACGCCCACTTCGCGTTGCGTTACGATGCTGCGTTTATGAGAGTGAACAAACTCAATCGGGTCTTCAATGGTAATAATATGCCCTTCACTTTCACGATTTCGATAATCCACCAAGCTTGCTAAGCTGGTGGATTTACCCGAGCCAGTCCCCCCAACAATTAAAATCAGCCCGTTTTTTTCCATAATCAATTCTTTTAAAATGGCAGGTAATTTTAAACTATCAAAGTCAGGGATTTCAGTTTGTACCGCACGAATGACCATGCCCGGTGTACCGCGCTGCATAAAGACATTGGCACGATAACGAGCAATACCCGCAATATGAAAGGCAAAGTTACACTCATGCGTTTCTTGAAATTGTGCTTGTTGCGCTTCATTCATCAGTTCATTACAGAGCTGAATGGCTAAAGGGGGCATAATACGTTCTTCGGTGAGATTGATGAGGCGACTGTTTTGTTTCATGGTTGCTGGACGCCCTGCGGTAATAAACAGATCGGAGCCGCCTTGCTGGGTAAAATGGATTAACATTTTTTGTAAATCGGTGTAGTTGTCTTCGATTGAATCACTCATTTTCCCCTCCCCTAATCAAATGCTTTTTTATTGACGGCTTTAGCGCGAGCGGCTTCTTTGCTGATATGCCCTTTGGAGACCAGTAATTGCAAGTTTTGATCTAAGGTTTGCATGCCTGCTTGGGTAGAAGTTTGAATGACCGAGTACATCTGAGGCACTTTGGCTTCACGAATCAAATTACGAATGGCGGAGTTTGCCAGCATAATTTCATGTACTGCAATACGCCCGCCTGAATTTTTCTTGAGCAGCGCTTGCGAGATAACGGCTTGCAGCGATTCTGAGAGCATGGAACGTACCATCTCTTTCTCTTCGGCAGGAAATACATCAATAATACGGTCAATGGTTTTGGCCGCCGAGCTTGTGTGCAGGGTACCAAAGACCAAATGCCCCGTTTCGGCGGCGGTGAGGGCGAGTCGAATGGTTTCTAAATCTCGCAACTCCCCTACCAGAATGACATCGGGATCTTCACGCAATGCGGAGCGCAGTGCATTGGTAAAGCTTTGGGTGTCTCGGTGGACTTCACGTTGGTTAATGAGGCAACGAATGGGCTCGTGTACAAATTCAATCGGGTCTTCAATGGTTAAAATATGCCCTGCGGAGGTTTTATTAACATGATCGACCATGGCCGCCAGTGTTGTGGATTTACCAGAACCCGTAGGGCCCGTCACTAATACCAATCCACGGTGCAAGTTAGAAATCTCTTTAAATATTTCAGGGGCATCAAGGTCTTCGAGTGTGAGTACCTTACTGGGAATGGTTCTGAATACCGCAGATATACCACGGTTTTGTTGAAAAATATTGGCACGAAAACGCGCTATTTTTGGCAATTCAAATGAAAAATCGGCCTCTAAGTTAGATTCAAATTGACGACGTTGCTCATCGTTCATCACGTCATAAATCATGGTTTGCAGTTCTTCGGCATCGAATGCAGGGGCTTCGATTCGTTGAATGTCGCCATGAATCCGAATAATAGGCGGCTGTCCTGAAGATAAATGCAAATCGGACGCACCTTGTTGCACGCTAAATTCGAGTAGTTGTGTGATTTCCATTGATGCGTTTCCAGTTAGAATCTTGATTCCACATTATAGTGAAACGTTCGCGTAAAGAGAACCTTTAATTAGGTGCTACATTAGCGTGTTAACTTGAGTATAATGCCCTGATTTATGCGTACATTATAGGGTTTAAAGCCCTTCTTTATTGAAAACAGGATAAAACAATGGAACAAAAGCGTACGGTACCGATGTCACAACAGGATACAAATGATGAAATTGATTTGTTTGAACTGTGGGAAGGGTTGGTGCAAGAGAAGTTCATTATTTTGATCTCTTTTTTCGTTGTTGTTATTTTAGCTGCTGTATATGCTTTTTTTGCAACGCCAGTTTATCAGAGCAGTGTTTTTGTACAGCCCCCTAAAAAGCAAGAAATGATTTGGCTGAATGGCTTGAATCAGATTATTCCAAATAGCACCGTTTATACATCAGAGTCTGTATTTCAAGCGTTTCAAGTTCAACTGAAATCGAGGAGAACCTTAAAGCAGGTATTTGATGAAAATAATCTGGATGTCGTTTATGTACCAAATATAAAGTCATTAATCGCTGCAGAACGTTTGGTTGCAAAAAATAAGGCGTTTGAACAATTTTTCTTGAGTTTTTCTGTGCAATCGGTTGATAAGGATAACCATGCACTAGGGGTTTCAGCACAGTTTTTTGCGCCTTTAACAGGGGATAAGGTGATTCATGTTTTAAATTCGATTGTTATGCAGGCAGAGATTAATACGGTTAACTATTTGGTTGAACAGATTCAATCTGAAATTAAAGGCAGACAAAATTTGATTCAAAAAAAGATTACTGGAGCAAAGCAAATAGAACCGCAACGTCGTTTGGATCAAATTGTACGATTAGAAGAGGCCATTTTGGTTACGAAGCAATTAGGAATTATAAAACCATTATTTTCTGGTGGGTATGTTTTGGAACTGAATAATATTGAAACGGCAATTGGTCATAAAAATTTGTCGCTTTATTTGTTGGGCTCAGAGTTGCTGGAAGCTGAAAAAAAGGTATTGGAAAATCGTACAAATAGTGAAGCTTTTATAGATAAGTTTCGGGATTGGCAGGAAACGCTTTTGTTATTAAAGTCACTGAAAATCGAACCTGAAAAGTTTGGTGTGGTGCAAGTTGATCAAGCGGCAGACTTTGCCGAAAAAGTAAAACCGAAAAAGGCACTGATTTTAGCCGTAGGGGGTGTTCTAGGTTTGATGTTAGGTGTGTTTATTGCCTTAATTAGACGTGCGGTTAAGAACCGTAAAGCGTTGCAACTCAGTTCAATCTAAAGTCCGATTTTATGCACCGTTGGTTCAATCCCTTGTGCCTTATACGCTTTCCAGCGTTCTCGACCCATTTGAATTAAGAACTCGGATTGATCGAGTATTTCAATGGTTCTTTGGTAGAAATGAAATTTCTCCGGAAAGGCGGTGCCTAAGTTCACCAACACATCTTGACAGGGGGTGGTAATTTCCAGTCCGTAGAGTTGAATGGGCGCGGGCACTTCTTTGGCAACGCTGTGAGGGATAAAGCTTTGCGGTTGAATGTTCCACAGTGTTAAATCGTAACGCAGCGCTTCGTTTTCATTTTCAAACCGTACGTCACACTCTCGTTTTTCGTGCCAGATTTTTTTAAGCAATTTGCTTAAAAACCGTTCACGGCTTTGAGGGTCGGTGCTGTTTAATACATAAAACAGCACGTCTTTTGGGGTACTCTTCATCCCGTTACGCTTTGGCTTCATTCAGTAAATACTGCACCAATGACGCGACGGGTCGTCCTGTTGCCCCTTTCTCTTTTCCACTGACCCATGCCGTGCCAGCGATGTCTAAATGTGCCCAGTCCACCTCGTTGATAAAACGGGCTAAAAACTGTGCCGCGGTAATGGTGCCGCCTGCACGACCGCCAATATTGGCCATGTCCGCAAAGTTGGATTTAAGCTGCTCGTCCCACTCTTCGCCTAAGGGCAGTTGCCAAAAACGGTCGTAGGTGGTGTCCCCCGCTTTGATTAGATTGTCTATCAGCGTTTGATTGTTGCCTAAAATGGCCGATACATGATGACCAAGCGCAATAATACACGCACCTGTTAAGGTTGCCATATCAATGATTTTACTGGGTTGATAAGTCTGTTGGGTGTATGTGAGGGCATCGCATAAAATTAGGCGACCTTCGGCATCGGTGTTTAAGATTTCGATGGTTTGGTCAGACAGCGACGTGACCACGTCGCCTGGTTTAATGGCATTGCCTGATGGCATGTTTTCGGTGGCGGGAATCACACCCACGACATTAATATTGGGTTTCAGTTCGCCCAGTGCTTTAAACACGCCTAATACTGTGGCGGCCCCGCCCATGTCGTATTTCATCTCATCCATGGCCGCGCCGGGTTTGAGGGAGATGCCACCGGTATCAAAGGTGACGCCTTTACCCACCAATGCAATCGGGGCTTGATTTTTCTCCCCCCCCTTGTAAGATAAACAGATCATTTTTGGAGGGGTATCGCCCCCTTGTGCCACGGACATAAACGAGCCCATGCCCATTTCAATCATCTCTTCGCGATCTAAAATATTGACCTCGTAACCGTACTCTTTACCTAGTTCAATGGCGGTTTCGGCTAAAAAGGTAGGCGTACAGAAGTTACTGGGCATATTGGCCAGCTCTTGGGTTAAGGCCATGCCAATAGCGCTGGCTTGTCCTTGTTGTGCCGCTTGAGTGAGGGCATCACTGGCTTGGCAAGGATAGCTAACCTGTTCCAGCTTAGGTTCTTTAGGCGAATGTTCGCCACGGCTCTCATGGCTGTAGTCGTAAAAACTGTGTTGCAGCGCTTGGCTGTTTTGGTAAACCGCCCAAGTAAGGTCGTGTGGGGAGGGGGGGGAGAAAATTAAGGCATTTAAAACATGGCTTGCACCTGAATAATCTAACGCGTTGGCGGCACTGTTTATGGCGTTTAAATAGCCTTTAACGGTGAGCTTTTTAGCCTCTCCCATGCCTACTAAAAGCACACGTTTCGTGGTTATGTTTGCAGGCTGTATCAGCCATAAAGTGCTGGCGAGTTTGCCTAAAAAATCACCCGATTGGTGGAGTTGTTGTACCAATTCGGTTAAAGCCGTTTGATCGGGTAGGTCTTGGACGGCTGAGTGAATGTGCCCTTGATCGTTTACAGGAACAATCAGTGTATCGGTTTGGCTTGCTTTGGGTTGGAATGTAAATTGAATGTGTTTCATGCAAAAGGTCTCGTATCTCGTATAATGATTGTTTTTATTGTCGCTATTTTAACGTGAGTGGAGAGCTTTTTGCGAATTCTCGATAAATACCTTCTCAAAGAACTGCTTAAAACCTTTTTGGCGGTGTTAATCGTGTTGCTGTTGATTACCTTTGGGTCGGAAGCGACTAAATTATTGGCGATGGCCGTTGAGGGTAAAATTCCTGCGTCGATTGTCTTGCAGGTGTTGTTGTTAAAAGTTCCCCCCGCGCTTGAGGTGGTGTTGCCACTGGTGGCCTTGTTGGGGGTGATGTTGGCAATGGGGCGACTGTATCAAGACCAAGAGATGGTGGTGTTGAGTAGTTGTGGCATTGCGCCGCGCTATTTTCAAAAAATAATGGTGGTGTTTTTATTACCGATTGCATTGCTCACCGCATGGATCTCTTTGGTTGTAACCCCGTGGAGTTATCATGCCGAGCGGATATTGGTCACTGAAGCGCAAACGGCCACACCTGTCTCAGGGTTGGTTGCAGGGCGTTTTAATGTGTTGCCGAATAATCAAGGGGTGCTTTACACCAAGTCGATTTCGGAATCGGGCGAATTAGAAAATATCTGGATACAGCGTTTGTCAGCCGATTCCGATACCATTTTAACCGCACCCAAAGGGCGTTTTGAATGGGTGGATGAACGATTAATTTTGGTGTTGGAATCGGGGGTAACCTACCAAGGCATGCATCGTTATCAAGCGGTGGAAGGTACCGTGGTGGTGCAAAAATTTGAGCGAATGACGTTATTGATTCCAGAGTTGAGCGCCAAGCCAGCACGCCCTGCAAAATATGAAGTTAAAACCTCTGAGCTGTGGGGCAGTGACGATTTGGAGCATCAAGCACTTTTGCAGTGGCGCTTGGTGACTCCGTTTGGGGTGTTGGTATTGGGGTTAATCGGGTTAAAAATGAGTAAAACGGGTCCACGGGAGGGGCGGTTTGCTAAGATGTTTTTGGCTCTGGTGCTGTACATTGTTTACAACCAATTTTTGGTGGTCGGTCGTGATGGCATTGCGGACGGTACGTGGTCGAATCACATTGGGCTTTGGCCAATTACATTACTGTTTTTAGTGTTGGCGTTGGTGGATTTTAAAGCACTGTTTGCACGTTATGTATTCAAAATAAGAGGGGGGGGAAGAAAATTACCCCCCCCCTCCAAGGGGGTGCAACCATGAATCGTATCGAACGTTATTTAGCGCGTATTGTGGTCAGTTATACCTTGTTAGTTATGGTGGTCTTATTGGTCATTCTTGGTTTTTTTGAATTTATGAACCAAGTGTCTAAACTTACGGATACTTACACCTTGGCAAAAGGCACGCTTTATACCCTGTTAAAACTCCCAGTTTACAGTTATGAAATTTTTCCAATTGTGTTGGTCATTGGTACTTTAATGGGGTTGGGAAGCTTGGCGAACCAGTCGGAGCTAACGGTATTAAGAGTAACAGGCTGGTCGATCAAACGTATATTGTGGGCGGTGTTAAAAACAGCGTTAATGATGTGGTTGGTGATTGCGATGGTGGGTGAGTGGGTCGCGCCTGAGAGCGAAGCGTACGCTAAAAAACTACGTGCCGAGGCGTTAAATCAGAGTTTTTCCGTTGGGTCTAAAAGTGGCTTTTGGATTAAAGAGTCTAACCGTTATATTCATGTCAAAAAGGTACTGTCTACCACTGAGTTAAGAGATATTACCGTTTATGAGTTGGATGCAGAAGGTTTGAAAAAACTCATTTTGATTAAAGAGGCGCACTATCAACAAGGGCAGTGGCAGTTTCAAAATGCCGTGGTGCAAACCGTCGCATTTTCAGCGTTTACCCCCCCGCCCAATGAGACGTTAGATAGGGAGGATTTATTGCCACAACTCTCTGTATCGGTTGACCCGTTAAAGACCTTGAAAATGTCCTTTCCGCTCACGCCAGAGGCATTGCAAAATTTAGAGATTGAAACGCGCTATTTAAGTGTATGGGATCTGTACCAACACATTCAGTTTTTGCAAGCCAACGATTTAGAAACGGGGGCGTATCAACTGGAGTTTTGGCGCAAAGTTTCCATGCCTCTGTTGGTGATTGCGATGATTGCGATTGTGTTTCCGCTTATCTTTGGCTCCATTCGGCAGGTCAGCATGGGGCAACGGGTCTTTTTAGGCGTGTTACTCGGGATGGGTTTTCATCTGTTAAACCAACTGGTGGGAAATTTAACCGTGGTGTACCATTGGCCAGTGATATTAGGTGCATTTTTACCCGCGCTGTTATTGCTTTCGGTTGCACTGATTTGGTTGCAGCGGGTTCGTTAAAAAGCAAACATCTCTTGTAAGGTTGAGCGCAGCTCGATTTGCGTTTTTTCAGTGATACTTCCGAGTTTTTTGATTAATCTCGATTTATCGATTGCACGTACTTGGTCTAGCAAAATTAATCCAGATTTATCGTTAAAAGTACAGTTAACACGCCCCGGAAACTCAAATCCTTTTGTGGTCATCGGAGCCATCAATACCGTGGAAAGTGCCGACATTTCGTTAGGGGATACGACAACGCAAGGGCGTGTTTTATTAATTTCTTTTCCTTTGGTCGGGTTTAAATCTACAAGCCAAATATCAAACCTCTTTACGGTTGGCATTACCACTTTAGCTCATCATCAGAATCAAGCGGTAAATCCAGCCATTTACTGTTAATAATTTCTACATCGTTGGCAGCAAGAGACAGCTCAATGGCTTCTTTCCAGCCACTTCTTACACTGCTTTGAGGAGAAACTAGCAAGCCCCCCTTAACAAGTTGTAGTTTAAGTTCTTTTCCCTCTAAATGTGCCTGCTCCACCAAAGGTTTAGGGATTCGAATGCCTTGAGAGTTTCCAATTTTTACTAAATGAGCCATATTATGCTTCCAGTGAAAGTTAGTCTTGATAGTAATTATAATGTAATTACCAAGGTTTTTCTATAGGCTTGTTCTCTTTGCCAGGGGGATGGTTCTATTCCGCTACTAATTGCTTTATTTGATAGACACCTTTTTCTCCCCCCAATTGTTTTGCCAAAAAAGGCAGGCTGGTTTCCATCGCTTGCCATAATGTCCACGGTGGATTAATCACAATCATGCCGCTGGAGGTCATGCCGCGTTCGGTGGTATCTGCTTGTAGTCCTAACTCAAATACTTGAATGTTTTTAATGCCACAGTGTTGGATCTGTTTGAGCATCTGCTCAATGATGTTTCGTTTTACAACGGGGTACCAAATGGCGTATGTGCCTGTGGCAAAGCGTTTGTGGCAGGCAGTAAGCACCTCTACGACTCGATCGTAATCTTGTTTTACTTCATAAGGCGGGTCAATTAGCACCAAGCCACGGCGCTCTTTGGGCGGCATGGTGGCGATGGCGGTTTGAAATCCGTCTTGATGAAACGGTTTGACACGACGATCTTGTT
>JAKISK010000060.1 GCA_021648625.1 Thiomicrorhabdus sp.
GATTGTTCCAGTCCGTCGGGGCCGCCTACGATTAAGGCTACGTCTTGCCCGCCACCGAGCCAGTCTTCTAGTTTATTGGCCAGTGCTTTGGTGGTAACTTGTTGGCCGTGTTCGTCCAATACGATGATTCGTGCGCCTTTGGGAATGGCGGCGGTAATTCGTTTGGCTTCTTCGGCTTTAAGATTGTCTACGGAGTTGTTTTTGCCTCGTTGTGCCATGGGCAGTTCAATGAGTTTAAGCACACACGATTTAGGCAGGCGTTTGGCGTATTCGGCATAACCCTCTTGCACCCATTTTGGCATTTTTTGCCCAACGGTAATAAAGTGAATAATCACGGTTGCGTTCCGCCTTCTATTTTAAGCTGTGAATACGGTATAAAGGCATAACAGCCATTTTTACGCTTGGATGAATCGCCCACATCAAATACGACCATTAATTTTTCTCCCCCCCCCTCTCGTACGGGCGTAATGCCTTCGGCGTTAGAAAAGTCTAATTTACCGTTAATGCGTACTCGGCGAGGCGATTGGTTTTTCTGTCCGCTCCACCACCATAACTTGAATTTTTTGCCTTTTTTTTCATGACGACTGATAATCAAGTAGCCGTTTAAATAGGGGTCAAACGTGATGGAGCGAATGCCGCCTTTGTCTAAATCGAGGTAGATGGGGGATTTTTTAAACTGAGGCGATTCACCCTGATCAAAAACCGCTTTGGGGTTTTTAAGCACCAATAACACGGCTTTTTTGTCGATGACTGGGCTGCGTAATCCAATCAGTAAGTGGCGTTTGTTTTGATCAAAACTTAACCCTTCAATATTAAAGCCACCCTCTTCTTTTACATTTTTGACGTTACCCGCAGAGGTTAATCGCTTGTTCAACTTAAGCATTTCACGTCTTAAACTGTCCAATACCCGAACGTCTTGAGCGCCTTGCGCATCCACTTTAAAGCGCACTAACTTCTCACGTGCATCGGAACGTTTGCCGTTATGGGTTCGAGAGTGGGAGGTAATGGCGTAAATAAAGCCGTTATTATCCATTGCGACCGCTTCAAGATCGGCAAGGCTTTTCATTTTTAAGGGGGTAACCGATGTGATTAAATTTTGATTTTGTGTGAGCACATTCATCGGGTTCTTTTTTTCGTCTTCCACCACCAACAAACGCCCGTCAAGCAATTGAATAACGCCCGAAGGCTCATTCAATATGCCACACGGTTGACGTTCGACGGCTGAAAAAACATAGGGGGGGAAGAAAATCAGCCAAAAAAAGACTCTTAAAGACATTTATTCCCCCCCTATACCCAAACTACTTGGAAATGCGGAGTTTTTGAGTCTGGCTGAAATTACAAGACAAGGCGCAGTTTGCAGGGAATGGCTAGCCATTCGCAATAACGGTAACGAAGTATTGTGGTTGCAGACGGGGTCAAAAAACTGCATTTTCAAGTAGTTTGGGTATATATTAGGGTTTTTCAATTACTCTGTTGAATCGCTAGACGCTTTCACATCCCACAATTTTTCCAATGCGTAGTGCGCGCGTGCACCTTCAGTCATAACATGCACAATGGTATCACCTAAATCAATCAATACCCAATCAGGTTGTGGTCCGGCTTCTACGCCCAACGGTGGCTCGCCTAAATCTTTAAAGGCTTGCGCTACAAAATTACCCGATGATTTTACATGGGTGGTTGAGGTTCCTGTTGCTACAATCATTAAATCGGCAAAGTTGCTCACTTTTGAAATATCAATCACTTGAATGTCACGTGCTTTTGCGTCTTCTAACGTGCTAACCACTAAGGTCTCAACGGCTTTTAAATCCATACTCATATTCTTATATTCTCTTATTTTAAAGGGAGGAGTGAGGCCTTTACAGAAAAGGTCTCACTTATACAGCCCCTGTTGTTCAATTAAATTTGCCACGCTGGGCGGTAATAAATAGTCTGCGCCTTCACCCCGATGAATATGCGCTTTAATTAAGGTCGAGCTAATATCCAATTGAGTCACCGCAACCTCTACAATTTGGCCACTGGCTTCGGTTAACTCCGTCGCATAATGGGTTTGATAAATGACGCCCGATTCACAATTCAATGGCACGGGTTCACCCGGTCGATGCATCACGGCAATGTTGGCGAGGTTTAAAATTTCTGCCCAGTCATGCCATGTATGAAATTGAGCAAACGCATCGGTTCCCATCATCAACACCAAGCTGTCTTGATTAAACCGCTGTTTAAGCGCCACCAAGGTTTGCACCATGTAAGATGCGCCCCCCTGATCAATCTCAAACGTTTCTAAATGAAACGTAGGTTGTTGCGCAATCGCCAGCTCAATCAGTTCACAGCGTTGTTGCGCCGTGGCGTGTGGTTGGTCACGATGCACGGGCTGATAACACGGCACAAATAACACTTGTTGCAAACCCAACTGTTGCTGAACCTCTAGTGCGGGTCGCAAATGCCCGTAATGAATCGGGTCAAATGTGCCGCCATTGATGCCAATAAAGTTCACAAAACGCTCTTAATTTCGAATATGGCCATCACCTAGCACAATGTATTTTTGCGAGGTTAGCCCTTCCAGCCCAACGGGGCCTCTGGCATGAAACTTATCGGTACTGATACCAATCTCTGCACCCAAGCCATACTCAAATCCATCGGCAAAACGAGTGGAGGCATTAACCATCACCGAGCTAGAATCCACCTCCGCTAAAAAACGGCGTGAAGTGGAAAAATTTTCGGTAATGATGGATTCGGTATGCGCCGAGCTGTACTGTGCAATATGGTCCATCGCCTCATCCACGCCTGAGACCACTTTAATGGATAAAATGGGCGCTAAATATTCGGTTTCCCAATCCACATCGGTGGCTACGTTGACATCAATAATGGCTTGTGTTTTTGCGCACCCACGTAACTCAACCCCTTTTTCAGTCAATAACTTAGCCAGTTTTGGCAATACTTTTAGGGCTTGAGACTCTGCCACCAACAAGGTTTCCAGTGCATTACACACGCCATAACGATGTGTTTTTGAGTTTAAAGTCACCTTAATGGCTTTGTCGTAATCGGCATCGTCATCAATGTACACATGACAAATTCCATCCAGATGTTTAATCACAGGAACGCGCGCATGTTCGCTGATGCGCTCAATCAACCCTTTGCCACCACGCGGGATAATCACATCCACAAACGCGGGCATGGCAATCAGTTCGCCCACGGCTTCACGGTCGATGGTCGCCACGACCTGTACGGCGGTTTCGGGCAAACCAACAGAGGCTAACGCCTTTTTAATGCAACTCGCCAACGCTTGGTTTGAAAACGCCGCCTCAGAACCGCCACGTAAAATCGCCGCATTGCCCGATTTTAAACACAAAGCCGCGGCATCAATGGTCACATTCGGGCGCGATTCATAAATGATTCCCACCACGCCTAATGGCACTCGCATTTTGCCCACTTGAATGCCCGAAGGTAAAAAGCGCATGTCGGTGATTTCACCAATCGGATCTTGCAAATTGGCAATTTGCCTTAAGCCTTCCGCCATGCTGGCAATGCCTGCATCGGTGATTGCAAGGCGATCTAACATCGCCGCATCCAACCCATTTTTCTTGCCTTGCGCTAAATCTTTAGCGTTTTCGGTCTTTAAGGTTTTTGCCGACTGTTCTAATTGCTCTGCCATCGCCAACAACGCTCGGTTTTTATCACCCGTTGTTGCTTTAACGAGTGCCCGTGATGCGCTTCTGGCTTGTTGCCCCAGTGTGTTCATATACTCTTTTACATTCATAATATTACCCACTCTACTTTTTCGTCATTGTAGCTGCTCAGATGGTTTCTGAAAATGGTCAAATCAAGGCGAAAAATGTGAGTTTACCAGTGTAAATGTCCATTTTTTAACACAGAGTTGACCATTTTCAGGGGCTAGCTGAGCAGTTACTCGCCATTTTTAACACCAACTGTGACATCTCTAACCATACTTCTTCTGTAGTTAAAGTGGGGCGAATGCCTTTAATCATTAAATCAATGTTTAACGCCAATTTTAATAATGTTTGCCAGCCTACTAAATTTTGACGCTTTAACGCCTGGCTGTACTCACTCTGTTTAGATTGCCAAATACGGCACTGCTTAAATGCTTGTGCCATCGTGCCATGTTGAGCACATTGTGACAACTCAATTAACAAGCGCAACTCTTTAGAAAGCAACCATAAAATAACGGGAGGTTCCAACCCCTCTTCGCGTAAACGCATTAACATTTGTAAACTGTACGCCACTTGTCCTTTTAACAACGCACTCGACAAAGCAAATAACTGATAATGCGCTTGATCCACCACTTGCTCTAAAATGGTCTCCACCGAAATGGAGGTATGAGCAGAATTGGCAACATTTGAACCAAACACCAGTGAGAGTTTGGTTAACTCTTGATCGGCTGCGAGTAGGTTTCCCTCAACGCGTTCGGCCAATAAGTGCGCAGCATCTGTATCCAATTGTAAGCCAAGTGTTTGCGCTTTTTGTTGACACCAACTGGGCAACGCGTTCATAGGAACAGGCTTTGCTTGAACCACCAACCCTGCCGACTCGATTGCCGTAACCCATTTAGATTTGAGTTGGCGACTGTCCAAACGTTCGCACTGAAACACCACCACTATTTCAGGCAAAGCACCGGCTTGCAAGGTCTGAGAAAATGCACACCAATCTTGAATAAATCCCCCCCCCTCTCTGCCTGGCGACCCTTTAGGCATGTTCACCACAATCATGCGCTGATCCGAAAACAGCGACCCCGCTTGAGTTTCCATTTGCAACGCCTGCCAGTCAAACTTAGCTTCTACATCGTATACATCGCCCGTTAAATACCCTTGCTGTTTCAGTTTCTCGCGTAAACCATCGTAACTCTCACGTAAAAAAAAGGGCGCTTCTCCGTACAACAAATACACCGGTTGCACCACAAAATCATTCTGTTTTAACAGCGTTAAGAAAGCACTGGAAAGAATCACGGCGTCACCGATTCTGGCTCTGGCAAAGTAAACTGCTTTTGCACCGCACGATTAATCCGATCCATCATCTGTCTTGCTAAGTTTTCTGCCATGCTTTGACGCATATCCTTTAACTCCTGCTCGGCCGCCAATAACGCATCCGTTTCAATTTGACGATCTCGATAAGTCTCCACCGAGCCAGTCACCACCACATTGCCCGTTAATCCCCAAACCGCGGTAAAGGGTTGTGACATTCTTAACAGTTCGGCGGTGGCATCTCCCAAACCAGAATAAGCAGTACGAGAAACCTGATAGGCGGTTGGTCGCAATCGAATCAACACTTCGGCCTCACTTTCAGAGGAGACAATTTTCACCCCAGACAACTCCAGTTGCTTACGAATGGCCAACTTAACTTCAGACCGAACACCCGCCTCGTTTTGCAACAGTGCCGTTTTAAAGTGAACCTGTCCTACGGTGTCGTAACCACGCAACTGAAAGCCGCAGCCACTCAAAAGTTGCGTTAAGATTAAAGTAACCAAACCAAACTTGGTTACGCTTTGCCAGCGAGTTAGCGTAAAACTTAACACACCATTTACCCTTTAACAACCAAGTTCACTAAGCGGCCCGGTACCACAATTTCTTTCACCAACGCTTTTCCATCAATAAATTTAAACACACTTTCTTCGGCCTTAGCCGCACTCAAAATGGTCTCTTTGTCTGCATCCACAGCCACTTCAATTTTTCCGCGTAGCTTGCCGTTAACCTGAACCATCAGTTCAATTTCAGACTTCACCAATGCCGATTCGTCCACCTCTGGCCAACGAACGTCCACCACCAACCCTGTTTTACCCAAATTTTTCCATAATGTTTGAGATAAATGTGGGGTCATTGGAGAAAGCATTAAAACTAAAATTTCTAACGCCTCTTGCATCACGGCACAATCACCATCAGAAGTCGTCTCAAACTTACTCAACTCATTCATCAGCTCCATACACGCGGCAATGGCGGTATTAAAATGCTGACGACGACCAATATCATCGGTGACTTTTTTCAGTGTTTCATGCAACTTAAAGCGTAACGCTTTGGCTACCTTATCTAAGGATTCAGACGATTTTGCAGGCGTAACCAAGCCATGTTCAATATGCGCCTGCACTTGACGCCAAACACGGTTCAAGAATCGAAAACACCCTTCCACCCCTTTGTCCGACCACTCCAAACTTTGCTCAGGCGGTGCGGCAAACATAATGAATAAACGCACGGTATCTGCACCAAACTTTTCAATCAATCCTTGCGGGTCAACCGTATTGCCTTTGGATTTTGACATTTTAGTGCCATCTAACAGCACCATTCCTTGTGTTAACAGTTTTTTAAACGGCTCATCGGATGAGACCAACCCTTGATCTCGCATTAACTTATGGAAGAAACGTGCATACAGCAAGTGTAAAATTGCGTGTTCAATGCCGCCAATGTATTGATCCACAGGCGCCCAGTAATCGGCACGTTCATCCAACATTGCCCCTGAATTATCTTTAGAGGTGTAACGTGCGTGATACCAAGACGATTCAAAAAATGTATCGAACGTATCGGTTTCACGCGTGGCATCGCCACCACATTTAGGGCAAGCGCAGTTTTTAAAGCTATCGAGTTTTGCCAATGGCGATCCTGACCCATCGGGCACCACATCTTCGGGTAAACGAACCGGCAAGTCGGCTTCTGGCACAGGAACAGGGCCACATTCTGGACAGTAAATGACGGGAATTGGGCAACCCCAATAACGTTGACGCGAAATACCCCAATCACGTAAACGGTAGTTGGTTTGTTTTTCGCCCAAGTTTTTCGCCGATAATACGGTGGCCATCGCGTGTAACGCTTGTTTTGACTTTAAGCCGTCAAATTGGCCTGAGTTAACTAAAATGCCTTTTTCGGTAAACGCACTCTCAGAAACATCGGCCATCTCAGTCGCACTGGGCGCAATCACGGGCTTAATGTCTAATCCGTAGGCTTTGGCAAATTCATAATCACGTTGATCATGTGCGGGTACCGACATCACCGCGCCCGTACCGTAATTCATCAACACAAAATTAGCCGCCCACACAGGCACAATTTCGCCCGTAATCGGGTGCGATACACGAATGCCAGTATCAACGCCCTTCTTTTCCATGGTTTCCATGTCCGCTTCAGCGGTGGATACATGCGAACACGCTTCTATAAATTGTGCCAAAGGTTCATTATTTAACGCGGCCTGAACCGATAACGGATGATCGGCCGCCACGGCAAGATACGTCACCCCCATTAAGGTATCGGGACGCGTGGTATACACATCCAATGTCTCGGTAGATTTTTCTCCCCCCCCCTCTATCGGAAAGGATATTTGCAATCCTGTGGACTTACCAATCCAGTTTCTCTGCATGGTTTTAACCTGTTCAGGCCAGCCGTCTAATTTATCCAGCCCTTCCAGTAACTCCTCTGCATAGTCGGTAATGCGTAAAAACCACTGCGCAATCTCTTTACGCTCAACCGGTGCGCCAGAGCGCCAACCCTTACCGTCAATTACCTGCTCGTTTGCCAGTACCGTCATGTCAACCGGATCCCAGTTCACCACCGATAATTTACGATAGACCAAGCCTTCTTTTAACAGCTTGGTAAATAACCACTGCTCCCAACGATAATACTCAGGATGACACGTTGCAACTTCTCGTGTCCAGTCATACCCCAAGCCCAGTGCTTTTAACTGCTTGCGCATGTAATCGATATTTTCATACGTCCACTTTGCAGGCGCAACCTTATTTTTCATCGCCGCATTTTCGGCTGGCAATCCAAACGCATCCCAACCCATTGGCTGTAAAACATTCTTGCCCAACATACGCTGATAACGTGAAACCACATCGCCAATGGTGTAATTACGAACATGCCCCATGTGCAATTTACCACTGGGGTAGGGAAACATCGACAAACAATAATATTTTTCTTTACTCTCGTCTTCTTGAACAACAAACGTTTTATTGTCGTCCCAAACGGTTTGAATCTCGGTTTCAATCTGCTGAGGGTTATATTGAATGTCAGACATGTTTTTTTCTACTTTCCAGAATTAAATCGTCTAAAAAGACAACTTGCTAATTAAATTAAATAAGTTCAATATTATAGAGAGTTTTAATAAACAACACACAAAAAAGAACGGGAGAAACATCATGAGTGGCAATAAAATGCTTGAGGCTTACAAAGCCCTACTAAAAAACGCAAAAGAATCCGCTGTCTCGGTTGAACAAAAAACATGGAAAGTACTAGGAGGCGCCATTGAAAAAGCCGAGCAAGCCGACCATAATCTTGCCGAACTCACCGCCAAAGAGTTTAAACAAGTTCAAGAGGACCTTAACGCCGATGTGATGCAAGTGGCCGAATACTTAAGCGAAGTTGAACAAGGCATAGACGAATTTTTAACAATGGATCTACCTTTGCTAGAGAAAATCCTAATCGACAAAGCCCTCTCACTGGCCGATCCAACTGAAATCACCGTATTACGACTGCGTTTAGCCGCTGCAATGGACGACAATCATCCAGTGTTTGAGCATCCAAAGTGATTTTTACCCCCCCCTCCTTTAGCTCTATTTAGAAACAACCCTAACCTCAAAAGTAGAAGATAAAACTACTTGCGCCAGTTAAAGGTATCATATACGATACCAATATGAACATTGTAAATATCACAATAGATACAAATGTTATTATTGGAGCGTTAAAATCTCAAAAAGGCGCATCGTATAAGCTACTGATGTTGCTAAGAGAGGATCTGTTTTTATCAAATATTTCAGTTCCACTATTCATCGAATATGAATCCGTTGCAAAAAGAGAGGGGCTGGTTGAAAACCTCACACAAAAAGATATTGAAGTCATTCTAAATTATTTTTTAAGTAAATCAAAAATACATAAAATCTTCTATCTTTGGAGACCCTTTCTTAAAGACCCAAAAGATGATTTAGTGCTTGAATTAGCTGTAAAATCCCAAAGTAAATATATCGTTACATTCAATAAAAAAGACTTTAAAGGGTGTGAAAAATTTGGCATTATGGCTGTAACCCCCTATGAGTTTTTAATGAAAAGAGGCCTATTATGAGCACCTTAAGCTTGAGATTAGCAAACTCCCTGCATAATGAAGTTAAATGTTTAGCCAAAAGAGAAGGCATATCAATAAATCAATTTATCGCGTCTGCGGTTGCTGAAAAAATGTCCGCCTTAATGACTGAAAGTTATTTAGAGGCAAGAGCTGCTCAAGGTAATGAAAAAGCATTTTTAGAGGCCATGTCAAAAGTACCAGATGTGGAGCCAGAAAAAATTGATCGCTTATTTTAGAGAAAATAGCGATCCCGAATTTTCAAATATTTCTTCTAAACCCGCCCTGTCAAAAAATACCGTTTGCCTAAGACAAACGCAAACAAGAAAAAAAGCATAAATAAAATCGGCGTTTTACCCCATTCGGCGTAAAACGTTAAGCCTTCATAGGGCTGAACGTTTCCTCTTAACACCCCACGCGCGTACGCTGGAATTTGTTGTTTAATTTGCCCTTTAATATCCACTATGGCGGTAAAGCCCGTATTGGTGCTGCGTGCAATTTCTCGCCCGAGTTCCAGCGCGCGCATTTGTACCTCTTGCAACTGCTGTGCGGGTTCAAAGGTGTGGGCAAACCATGCATCATTGCTTACGGTAATAAAATATTTTGCCTCTGGCAGCTGTTGTGCCAGTTCACTGCCAAACGCCATCTCATAACAAATACTCAGCCCTGCTAACTGACCGCCCAACATTAATGGGGGTTGATTTTTATCGCCATGGGTGAAGGTGGCAAAGGGAATATCAAACAAGTTACTCAGGTAATCAAACAGATTATGAAGGGGAAAAAACTCACTGAACGGCACAAGATGATGTTTGTAATAACGTTGCTCTGGCTGGTTTAAATTAATCAAAGCATTGTAGTAGTGATTTGAGTTTTTCTCGCCCGAAATGGCGCCGACCACCACATCTTTGTCAAGCAACTGAACGTCTTTAATAAAGGTGTTTAACACGCCTTTTTCAACCACTTCATAGTAGGCTGGAATGGCGGTTTCGGGCCACACAACCACATCGGCATCTAAGTGTTGTTTGGTCAGAGTGGTATAGGTTTTTAATGTGGGTAAAAAGTTAGATTGCTCCCATTTCTCTTCTTGAGGAATATTGCCTTGCAGCAGAGCAATTTCAATGGGGTCAGCCATGGGTTGCACCCACTCAATATCTTGCAACATACCCCCTGCCGACCATAGCAGAGCCAAAGAGAGACTGGCGCGTACCCAAGCGCGTTTTTGGTACAACCACAACAAAATACCCGCCGAAATAGCGATGGCCCAGCTAACCCCCCACACGCCAAAAACAGGGGCATAGCCTGCTAGCCACGTATCAATGTGCGTATTGCCCAGCAATAAAAACGGATAGCCCCCTAAAAAAGAGGCGCGTAACAGTTCACTGCTCACCCAAATGGCAGGAAACAGTACCGTAAGGGTAAAGCCTGCACTGTAACGCGCCCGAAGGTACTGCACCAACCAACCACTTAAGGCGATAAACAGGGATAAAAATAGGATAAATAAAAAGGTTAACAGCACTGCGACTGGCAGCAATACGCCCGAGTAGATGTAAATACTCGAAAACAGCCAGCTCACGCCCAGGCCAAAAAAGCCAAACCCAAACCATAAGCCCAGCTTAAACCCTTCAAAACGGCTTTTGGCATTAAACCAAAAGAAAAATAGCCCCATAATGGAAATTAAGATCACGGGTGAAAAAAAGAAGGGCGCAAACGAAAATACGCCCAACGCACCAAACAGCAATACCAAAAAATGCGCTTTATGCGGCACAAAAAGGCTTAAAAGTAGCCTTGCTTTTTTTGAGGCATCAATCTTCAGAATCTTTCTCTTTTTTCTGTTGCGCTTTAACGGATTTATCTAATAACTTCACTTCAAACAACTTAACTCGTCGCTCATTGCCTCTTAGTACTTTAAAACGAAACCCTTGTAGCTCGATGGATTCACCCTGTTGTGGCACATGACCAAACTGAGAGGCCAAACAGCCCCCCATGGTTTCACAGCCATTGGTTTCTAAACGCACATTAAAAAATGCATTAAATTCTTCAACGGGTGTTAATGCCTGCATAGAATAAGTACGAGCCGTCCGTTTTTGAATAAAATCTTGCTCTTCGGCATCGTGTTCATCCTCGATATTGCCTACAATTTGCTCAAGCACATCCTCAATGGTTACCAAACCTGCCAGTTCCGCATACTCATCCACCACGAGCGCTAAGTGGTGTCGGCTGGCTTTAAAGTCTCGTAACAAAACATTCAAACGCTTACTTTCTGGCACAAAAATCGGCTTACGATAAATTTTTGCTAAATCGTCTTTGGTTTTTAGCTCACCTTTAACCACGGCTCTAAACACATCTTTAGCCAATAAAATACCTATAATTTCTTTATCACAAATTACAGGATAGCGAGAGTGCGAGCTGGCGAGCATCGTTTCTAAAATAACATCCAATGGCTCATTGGCATCAATTAGCGCCATTTGTAAACGCGGAATCATAATATCTCGTACACGAGACTCCGACACCTCCAACACACCTTTAATCATCACCAAGGCATCGGAATCAATTAACCCTTTCGATTGCGCATCCGACAATTGGTTCACCAAGCTTTCTCGGCTCTCCGGCTCGTCTGAAAACATTTTTACCACACGCTCAATCCACGAAGCGCCGTTATTACTGTCACTCATTAAAATTATTGTCCTTTCTCATTAAATTTCGTACGGGTTAGCATACCCTAATTTTGCCATAATTTTAACCTCCAGTGCCTCCATCTCCGTTGCATCATCAAATTCAATATGATCAAACCCCTGCAAATGCAATACACCATGCACCACCATGTGCGCCCAGTGCGCTTCAAGCGTTTTATGTTGCTGCTGTGCTTCGCGCACGACCACCTCGGCACAAATGGCTAAATCACCTAAATACGTGGCTTGCTCGTCTGCTTCGGTTACATCTGGTTCAATTACATAGGGGGGGGGAGAAAATTCAAACGACAACACATTGGTGGGTTTGTTTTTATTACGATAGGTATTATTTAGAGTTTGACTCTCTTCGGCGCTTACAATGCGAAGCGTAAGTTCCGTTGCTGTCGTCACATTTTCTAAACAAGCTTTGACCCATGTTTTACATAGGCTTTGCGTAGGCATGGAAAGTGGGTTTATGCCCCACTGTAATTCAAAATTAAGTACCGTGCTACTCACGTTTTACGCGCCTGAGTTCGCTCGTATTTATCATACGCTCTTACAATTTTTTGCACCATCGTATGGCGCACCACGTCTTGTGCTTGGTAAAAGGTAAACCCAATGCCCTCCACGCCTTCCAGCACTTCAATCACATGGCGCAATCCCGATCTTTGATGGTGCGGCAAATCACACTGAGTAATGTCCCCCGTAATCACCGCCGTTGACCCAAACCCAATACGCGTTAAAAACATTTTCATCTGTTCGGTGCTGGTGTTCTGGGCTTCGTCTAAAATAATAAACGCTTCATTCAATGTTCGTCCGCGCATAAACGCCAAGGGGGCAATTTCGATTACGTTTTTTTCAATTAACCGCTCTACCGTTTCAAAGCCGAGCATATCAAACAGGGCATCAAACAGTGGGCGCAAATAAGGGTCAACCTTTTGGCTTAAATCGCCAGGTAAAAAGCCCAGTTTTTCACCCGCTTCTACCGCTGGACGCGTTAAGATAATTCGGCGAACCTGCTCGTTTTCTAATGCTTCAACCGCACACGCCACCGCCAAATAGGTTTTTCCTGTTCCCGCAGGGCCAATTCCAAAATTTACATCGTATGATTTAATCGCATTAATATAGTGCGCTTGGTTGGCGTTACGCGTTTTAAGTGTTTTACGGCGCGTGGTAATCAAAACTTGTTCAGAGGTTAAAGGCTGTGGTGTATCCAATCCATGCTCATGCAGTATTAAATGCACCAAATCGGGGGTTAAGGTTTGCTGTTCGGTTTCGTTATAAAGTTCACGAATCACCTGCTCGGCTTTTCCCACACGGCTTGCCTGCCCTGTTACCGACAGTTGAAAGCCACGGCTGTTAATTTCAACCCCCAAGCCCAACTCAACTTGCCCAAAATGCTCATGTTGCCAACCGCTTAGGTTTTGCAACCGCTCGTTATCTTCTGGAAACAGATTGAATTGAATGGTATTTAATGTGGACAAAAGAGACCTCTAAAACGTATCTAACAAGAAAAAAAACAAAGGGGGGGGGATAATTTTCACAGTGAATACGATTGAGGCGCAACGTGTCTATCCGCCTCTGGCGTTGCCACCAAAATCCCACGTAACGAGTTGTTTAACGCCTCGGTGATTTCAACATCCACAAACTGACCAATCAGTTCTGGTGAGCCATCAAAGTTTACCACACGATTGTTTTCCGTGCGCCCTGCCACTTGCTCAAACGATTTTCGTGACAGTCGCTCAACCAAGACGCGTTGAACCGTTCCGATCATAGCATCACTGATGGCGGCGGTTTGCTTATTCAATAGCTGTTGCAAGATAAACAGACGACGTTTCTTTTTCTCTAACGGCTCTTCATCTGGAAAACCTGCCGCTGGCGTTCCAGGGCGTTCACTGTAAACAAAACTAAATGAACGGTCGTAATTAAGCGCTTCAACCAAGGCTAAGGTCTGTTTAAAATCGTCGTCCGTTTCGCCCGGAAAACCAATAATAAAATCACCCGATAAACATAAATCTGGACGTAATTCACGAATTTTACGAATGGTCGATTTATACTCAATCACCATGTGATTTCGTTTCATCATCGCCAAAACACGATCCGATCCTGACTGAACCGGCAAATGTAAATGTGACACTAGCTCTGGAATTTCCGCATAACAATCAATTAAACTTTGCGTCATTTCATTAGGGTGTGAGGTGGTAAATCGAATACGATCAATGCCATCAATGGTGCGTACCGCGTGCATTAAAATGGCTAAATCGGCAATTTCACCATCCGCCATCACACCGCGATAGGCATTGACATTTTGCCCCAACAAATTCACTTCACGCACGCCCTGTTCCGCCAAAATGCTAATTTCACGCAACACATCTTCAAACGGACGGCTTACCTCTTCGCCACGGGTATAAGGCACAACACAAAAAGTGCAGTATTTAGAGCAGCCTTCCATCACCGACACCATCGCCGACACACCATTCACCTCTGGCTCTGGTAAATTATCAAACTTTTCAATCTCAGGAAACGAAATATCAATGACCGCTTTTTTCTTTTTGACCGAATCATCCCCCCGCACACGCAATGCTTCATCAATCATTGCAGGCAAACGGTGCAAGGTTTGCGGGCCAAAAATCACATCCACACTCGGCGCACGCTGGCGAATCACCTTGCCCTCTTGCGAAGCAACGCACCCCCCCACGCCAATAATACGATTCGGCTTTTTGGCCTTCCACTTAGACCAACGTCCCAGCTCTGAAAACACTTTTTCTTGCGCTTTTTCACGCACAGAGCAGGTGTTCATCAACACCACATCCGCCTCTTCTGGCTCCGTTACCAACGTTAAACCATGGGTTTTTTCTAACAAGCTCGCCATTTTATCCGAATCGTATTCATTCATCTGACAGCCATAAGTAATCACATACA
>JAKISK010000061.1 GCA_021648625.1 Thiomicrorhabdus sp.
TAAGACTGCTCCATCCTATCATCCCCTTTATTACCGAAGAGGCATGGCAATCGGTTGCACCATTGGCCGGCAAGCAAGGCGAGACCATTATGTTAGCGCCCTATCCGCAAGCCGATGAATCTAAAATAGACCAAGACGCAATTTCTGAACTCGAATGGGTAAAAACGTTTATTATAGGCGTACGTAAAATTCGATCTGAAATGGACATTGCCCCAAGCAAAGCTTTGCCCGTGTTTTTAGAAGGGTTAACCGCTCAAGATACCCTGTGGCTAAACAACAATAAACGTTATTTATTAACCTTAGCTAAATTGGCTTCCATTGAAGTATTAGACGAGGCCGATACGGCACCCGAATCTGCCGTAGCACTGGTTGGTGAGATGAAAGTACTCATTCCCATTGCAGGGTTGATTGATAAGGAGGCCGAACTGGCAAGACTCTCAAGAGAGTTGGGCAAACTTAAAAATGAAATTAAGCGCTTAGGCGGTAAATTAAATAACGCAGGCTTTGTGGCAAAAGCACCCGAAGCCGTGGTTGCCAAAGAGCGCGAAAAATTGGCGGGACACCAAACTGCATTAAATAACTTAGAGACTCAATATGAAAAAATTCAACAAATTTAACCTCGCATTAACCCCCATTGCCAAAAGTTTAATGATGGCAAGCGTATTAAGCTTGAGCTTAACCACTCACAGCCTCCATGCCGCTGTAACACCCGGTTACACCAACTACGTAACCGATACCTTTAAAGTACCCATGCGACGTGGAGGAGGTACAGGCTTTAAAATAAGCCGAATGATGCCCCCTGGTGCGGCCGTTAAAATATTAGAGGTTAATGGTGAAGGCTGGGCGCTGGTCGAGTACAAAAAGAGCGGAAAAACGCATACAGGCTGGATGCACACTACCACACTGCAAAATGCACCCATTGCCAGAGCACGTTTAGACAGGCAAATGAAAAAAACCACCGCACTTGAAGAAAAATTGAACGGGCTTCAACATGAACTCACAACGCTCAAAGAGCGCCATGAAGAGACCAATAAAGAGCTGTCCAGTGTAAAACAAGAGAAGTTTGAACTCACGCAAGCCCTCACGCGCCTTAAATCAATCTCTAGCAATGCGGTAGAACTGGATCAGCAAAATCAACAAATGACACAACGCTTGTCCACTCTAGAAGATCAAAATGCGATTATGAGAGAACAAATTGACCAATCCGAAGACGCCATTAAACGCCAGTGGTTCTTAACCGGCGGCGGCGTGCTTTTATTTGGACTGTTGCTGGGTCGATTCTTTAAAATACCTGCTAAGCGTAAGAAGTGGGGGGAGATTTAAGAGTAGATACAACAGAAGTTACCATAAAAAAGGAGCCTTAACAAAAAGGCTCCCTGGCTCACATGTATTCCTTATTTTAACCTATCCATTCACTTTGCAAACCCCAAATTCATTGGGGCTTGTCCGTGATAACCAATTAGTTATCTCACTCCTCAACCAGAGATACCGCCTCAGTGGTGGGAATATTCGTTTGAGGCGTAGTAACCACTACTTCTAACGTACCATCAACTACTCCCTCTTCATTTGGTAGCGCAGTTACTAAAACTAAAAATGTAAACTCATATGCAGCCAAACGACCCCCTACTGTCGTTGGCGTTGTACTTATACTTAACGCCTCCCCCCCTGAAACACTGATACTCGATCCTGTTGGGGCTGACTGCCTTATAGGGTAAATACACGCTGGATCACTAGGGTTTACAACCCCTTCAATACGATTACCATCCTTACCATCCAAACAAAGAGCAACAGTATCTTCAATTAATACCCATAAATTTTTAGAACCAACCTCACCTGTAGGTACTTTTGTTACTCGTTGACATAGAGCCCAGGGTTCAGGCACAGAATTAGGATCTGTAGGATTATAATCAAAATCAACCGCTAACTTGTTATTATCATCCAAACAAGAACCCACACTTGGCAATAATTCATACAAATGTACATTAGGACTACTCGACGCCATAATCAACAAGGTTCTGGCTCCAATATTAACCAGCGTAGTTGGGCGATCTGCAATATTATTTGGTTCAGTAGGACAATCCGTAGAGTGATCACAAGGTATCCCGTTATAAACACCATCTCCTGCTGTGTAGTCGCCACTCTCATCATAATCAATTAACTTTTCATCCAGACTAAAACTAATGGCTCCGGGGTTATAGGCTCCACTTTCATCATCATCTCTAAATATTTCCCCTAAATCATCAAATAAATCTCCATCATTAAACACGCCATCTCCATTATGATCATAAAATGTTTCGTGCCCTATCGCATACGCTAAAATAGTCGCTCGATTATCTAAAGGTTTAGGATTCTGATTTCTCCATGTAACCTCGCAAGTTCCATTCGTCGTTGCACATGAACCATCAATAACGCCCCCTTCTGCCGTAAAGTTTATCACCGTGCCGTCTGGTATGGGGTTGTTATTTCGATCACCTAAGTGAACCACCAAAACAACTTCATCACCATTTAACCCTCCTTCTGGCGCAAACTTACCTTCCACAACCCCTAAACTAAAACTATTTTGGTCTGGAATACCTGTCGTAACGGTCAAAACATCTGACTGCACGGATAAAAGCGTACCATCATCCTTTTCAACAAAGGCGGTAACCCTAACAGGAGTCGGTACGGTTCCTGCAAGCACCGTTACAAAAGCCTCTCCCTGCTCATTCGAAATTGTAGTATCTTCCGTCAACGTTAAACCACCAACCGTAGTGGTCAGCGTAAACTGCACCTCAACCCCTGAAACAGGATTTCCCAAGTCATCCACAACCTTATAGGTTAAACGAGAATTTTCACTATACCCAACGCCCCCCGTCCCTTTTAAGGATAAAAACGTTGGATCTGCACTTATAAACTGTAACGAAGCGGCAGACTCAGGAAGAACCGTTGCAACAAATTGATAATTAAACGTCTCAGACTCACTCGTTAATTGTGGCGTTGCTGTAAACACGCCAGGAGCGGTTCCCGTTGTTATGCCTGGCGGGTTAATCGTAACAGATGCCACCCCCAAAGGATCCGTTAAAACGGTGAGTTGGCTCAAGGCACCAGATGTAGATGAAAGCGTAATCAACTCATTTGCAAGCGGCGAATTATCCGAATCTAAAAACGTAAGCTCTACTTTTGCAGCATCATCAATAGGAATACTGTTCGCCTCAACACCCGTTGAGGAAATAGTCATAACAAGCGTTAACTGTGGTTTTACGGCTTCCGCAGCAATAAATTGATAATTAAACGCTTCTGCTTCACTTGTCAATTCTGGTGTTGCTGTAAACACTCCAGGTGCTGTCCCTTGTGTAATATTCGGTGGAGAGATCAGTACAGAGGCAGCACCTAAATTATCCGTTAACACAGAGGTTTGACTGATCGTTCCTGAGGTGGCCGATAAATTAATCAATTCATTCACAAGTGGCGCATTCGCCGCATCAACAAACACAAGATCTACTTTTGCTACATCACTAATCGGAATATCACTGTCGACCACGCCTGTCGATTCAATAGACATAACAAGCGTTAACTGTGGTTTAACTGCTTCGGCAGCAATAAACTGATAATTAAAAGTTTCTGCTTCGCCCGTTAATTGTGGTGTTGCCGTAAACACACCAGGCGCTGTTCCTATCGTAATGTTAGGTGGTTCAACGAGAACGGAAGCCCTGCCGAAAACATCAGTTAAAACAGAGGTTTGAGTAAGCGATCCCGAAGTCGTCGATAAATTAATCAACTCATTCGCAAGGGGTGAATTATCCGAATCTACAAACGCAATATCTATTTTTGCTACATCACTAATCGGAATATTATTACCAACAACACCTGTCGATTCAACGGACATAGTAAGTATCACACGTGGTTTAGCCGCCCCCACAGCAACAAACTGGTAATTAAAACTCACCCCAAGTCCTGTTGATTGAGGCGTTGCGGTAAACACCCCTGGCGCCGTTCCTTCCGTAATATTGGGCGGGTTAATAACCACAGAAGCCTTGCCTAAACCATCCGTTAAAATAGAAGATTGGCTGAGTACACCAGAAGTTACAGATAAATTAATTAATTCACTCACAATCGGAGCATTGTTTTCATCTAAAAATACGATATCCACTCTAGCTTTATCGTTAGTAGGAATAGCAATACTTCCCACACCTGTTGAGGCAATAGACATAAATAGATTTATGCCCGATTCTATAGCACCACCTGAACCACCTTCTTTTGATCTATCTGAAGGCGCTGGACACCCGACAAGCAACAATAAAGAAATAAGACTCATCCACTTAAAAAACTTACTCATACTCAATTATCCTTTTATACTTTTTTTCGTGCAATAAATGCTTGTGTTAGTGTGCCAGAATCTAAATATTCCAGCTCTCCGCCGAGCGGAATACCTTGTGCCAATCGGGTGGTTAATATACCCAAAGCGTCTGCTAACTGTTGAATATAAAATGCTGTTGCTTCACCTTCTACCGTTGGATTGGTGGCAATAATCAACTCAGTAATCTCTTGGCCAGCTAAACGTGTCTCTAAAACATCTAATCCTAACGCTTCAGGGCCTATGCCGTCAATGGGAGACAAATGCCCCATTAATACAAAATACTTCCCCTTAAATACGCCTGATTGCTCAATAACTGTCACATCTGTGGGGCTTTCTACAATGCACAATTCTTCTGAATTTCGCTGTGTTGAGACACAAAGCGCACAAATTTTCTCTTCGGTTAAGGTTCGGCATGACGCACAATGCCCTACTTTTTTAACGGCATTGGACAGGGATTGAGATAATTTATCCCCCCCCTCTTTGTTACGCTCTAAAATATAATACGCCATTCGCTGTGCCGATTTGGGCCCAACCCCTGGTAAAATACGAAATGCGTCAATCAGTTCTTGAATTAAAGGACTTTTCACAAAATTAAGAATGCCTTAAAACGGCATTTTCATCCCTTCTGGCAGCTCCATACCTGCGGTTAATCCGCCCATTTTTTCTTTAGACACGTCTTCTACATTGCGAACGGCGCTGTTTACGGCAGCGGCAAACAAGTCTTCCAACATCTCTTTATCGTCCATTAGGCTGTCATCAATGGTCACTTTTACCAGCTCATGCTTTCCTGTCATCACCACCTTAACCATGCCACCGCCCGACTCGCCCGACACTTCCATTTTGGCAAGCTCTTCTTGCGCTTCTTGCATGTTTTTTTGCATGTCTTGCGCTTGTTTCATTAAATTTCCTAATCCGCCTTTTCCACCAAACATAGTGTTCCCCTTATTTACTTTTTTATTTAATTTTAAATCGGTTTAATGCTGTCCATTATAACCTCCAAGCCCAGAGATTGGGTTAAAGCCTGTACCACTGAATCTTGTTGAATTGATTCTTCTGCGGATTTTTGCCTGATGTTCGCCTGCTGTTTGGCGTACTTTACTGGCGTAAAGTGTTCATCTGATTCGACGAACGCTAAGATAAAATCTGAACCAAAGTGCTGCTTTACTGCGTCGGAAAATTGGTCCAATGCCATTGTTTGCTTAGAATAATTTTGCCTAGGATCAATACTCACGGAAAGACTTGTTGCCGATAAATCCATTAAAACCGAATTACGTGCAACCTCTGCCGCCATGCCTTTTAAAGGCAATTGTTCAATCAGCTCTAACCATGGTTTAATGGAATCACTTGAAACTTCAAGCGAAATTTCTCCCCCCCCCTCTTCGGTTTTAGACATTATAATATTAGGTGTTATATCCACCGAGGATTTCGCCGTCTCTGCAACACGAACTGGCGCAACCTTCTCAGAAAAGGGTTGCGGTGCACGAATTTCTGGGCGATTTAAAGAGGGCGATTGTAACGGTTTTGGCGATGCCTCTGCATCAAGACGTGACTTTCCCAGCGATTGTTTTAACCTCGCTTTAATTTTTTCTAAGTGATCCGAAGAGGAGGACGCTGGAGAGTCAGAGGGAGCGGAAATGGGATTCGGTTGCGCCATCGACGGCCTGTTTTCAACCGATTCGAGTTTATTTTCCATTAACGATCGCGCAGAGGCCAACCCCTCTAAAGTGTTTTGAGAAGGTGGTATTGCTTGAGGGGTTATTTTTTTCTCCCCCTCCTGCTCCTGTCGCACACTGGAAGAAGGTGGATTAGGCAATACTTCACCTTGCTGAACGGGTTGAAACGCCAGCATTCGAATCAGTGACATCTCAAATCCAATTCGAATATCGGGCGCCAATAACATGTCCTGTTTTGCCAGCAAGGCAATTTGGTAAAGTAATTGCACCCGCTCAGGGTTCAATTGAGAGGCCAACGATTTTATCATCTCTTCGGGCATCGTTGTTAAGGCCGTGCTGTCATTAAATACTTGGGCGTAAGCGAGCGCATGCAACACTTCAATCAACTGCGCCAAGAGGGCTTGGTAATCCACCCCCATTACAGCCAACGTCTGAATCACCTCTTTAAGTTGTTCCGAACTTTCATCCGCCAATGCCGTTAAAATCGCCACACTGTACTGTTGATCAACCCAGCCCAGCATCGTTTGCACAGGCTCAAACATTACCTCGCCCGCACCATACGCAATGGCTTGATCCAACAAACTCAATGCATCACGCACCGAACCATCCGCGGCTTTGGCAATCAAGCCCAACGCACTGCAATCAAACGATAACGCCTCTTGCTCCATAATAAATTCAAGATGATTTTGAAGCTGTGGCTGGGTTAATCGCATTAAATTAAACTGCAAACAACGGGATAAGACCGTAATAGGAAGCTTATGCGGATCGGTGGTCGCCAAAAGAAATTTTACATGCTCAGGCGGCTCTTCCAACGTTTTTAACAACGCATTAAAACTGCTTTTAGACAACATGTGCACTTCATCAATCAAATACACTTTATAGCGCCCTTGCGTGGGCGCAAACTGCACGTTGTCTAAAATCTCACGCGTATCATCCACTTTAGTGCGTGACGCGGCATCCACCTCAATCAGATCAATAAATCGTCCTTCATCAACCGAACGACACACATCACAGGCACCACAAGGCTTAGAAGAAACCCCCTGCTCACAATTTAACGCTTTTGCAAAAATACGTGCAATCGTGGTTTTTCCCACGCCACGTGTGCCAGTAAACAGATACGCATGATGCAATCGCTGTTGATCCAATGCATTGGCCAACGCCTGCATAACATGAACTTGGCCTACCAATTCTGAAAAGTTTTTAGGACGCCACTTACGGGCAAGAACAGTAGAATTCATTCACTAAACCTGATTAACTTCATGATTACTCCGGTCTGAAGCGTGCTTAAAAATTGAAAAATCCACTCTTTTAACCTCGCCCTCTTCAACCACAATCATATACTGACCCAATGCTTTTTTACGACGAACTTCTCGTACAACCGCTTCTTTCATATTTTTCAAAGCGTCAAACTTTGGCTGATAATCAATTACTTCCTGCATAAAGCCTCCAATGTTAAAAACCTCTCAAAAAGTGGTTCATTTTTTGCAAAAATTTCCCCATTAATGCTTTTAAACACACTTAATGGTTCTTCGCCTTCATTTAAGATACATTCCGCATAATCTACTATAGGAGACCTTTGCAGGAGAGGACACAAATAAATAATATAACGAGACCTTCCACCCTTGTGCTTTTAGGCGTTTCACTCTTTTTAAATAGGCTTTTCCCGATAGAGTTGTTTCAAACGCAAAAGACTCCTTTCCTTTTTCAAGACGGTCAATCGTTTTTAAAAACACTCTAGAGGCTTTAAAGTTAGCCAAGTGATGTTCAAGGTGTGTATATTTTTTGGCGATCTCATCAGCATTAACAAAATGCTGAATCCAGCCATTATCAATCAAATTAACAGCAAAAGTCGTTTTACCTGCTCCATTGGGTCCCGCAATAATAAAAACTTCTTTAAATGAGTTCAATTGAATTTTACATCCTTTAAGATCAGGAATACCATAAAATTAATTTTAACGTGAATTGACAAGCAAAAGGAAAGATAATTTGAAAAAAGGGTGGCAACCCTACCCGCCTTACCTCGGCGCACGCATCAGAAGGTACCGTTGCTTCCTTCCGGACCTGGCGGAGAGCGGGGGATTCGAACCCCCGATAGGGTTTAGCCTATACACGCTTTCCAGGCGAGCTCCTTCAGCCACTCAGACAGCTCTCCTGTCCTAAATGAGGGGCGAATTATACTGGTTACCTGTTCAGTTACCCATAGGATTGTCTATGATTTTTTCCCCTAATGTTAGGAATAAGCCACCTGCCCTAACATAAGCCTTTCAATCCCTCTCCCTTTACCCTCCATAACATCTATAATATACGCAAAAAAAACACTCATTAACTACGACTAAATTAATAGGAACAACAAACAATGAAAAAAATATGGATCTCTCTCATTATTATAATACCCATGACTTGGGCTGGACTTACTTGGCTTGCATCTAATAAAACAGAAGATCTATTTAACAATAATATCAAACAAAGTACTGGAATTTCAGACTACATCAGCTCACATCAACCAACGTCGTTTCAAAAAGGTTTTTTTAAAAGTACAGCAACCTCTTCTCTGACAATGGATATTAAGGTAGAAACACCCTTTCAAGTTCCGTTAAACCATGACATTTATCACGGCCCAATCATGCTAACACCAAACGGCTTAAAGTTTGGATCAGCCTATATTTTGACCACGCTGGATATAGCTCAACTTTCTCCGAAAGATCAAACAGAAATCAATGCTATTTTTAACAATGAAACACCTTTTAGCCTTGGAAGTACCACAAGCTTGGACTCCAACATTGACATAACACTCCAAATATCACCATTACAGATAGATGACACCACTACCTCATCAGAAAGCCCATTTTTTTTGAGTTTAGATGGCTATGAAGTAGAAGGAACGACCAATTCAGACGGCACCATGTTTCATGGTGTTATCAAAACAGGCAAATTCATCATAGGAGGCTTACAAGAAGACTTTTCCTTGGAAATGCACCCCAGCACCACAAGATTCAATGTAACAGACCTCTATCAAGGCATGATTTTAAATGGCTTACTGGAAGGACATGTTTCAGAATTTCACGTATTGAAAAATACAAATCAAATTTTAACCCTAAAAAATCTTACATTTGGCTCGAAGACAAAAGAAAAAGATAAATATTGGGTGAGCGATATTTCTTTCCAAAGTGATCAAATCCTATTCAGTGATCCTGCACTTGCTAAAATATTCTCTGAAGCCTCTGTAAACTTTTACAACACGGGGTATACAAAAGGCATCAACATTCAACAATACAAAAAATTACTTGAAAATATTGAACAAGTGGACGAGAGTAATTCGCCTATGGTTCAACTAGATCGCCTTATAAAAGAGATAACCAATGCAGGCGTGACGTTGCTCATGGAAATCAATACACCACAAGGGAGTTCCATAATCAAGCTCGCGTTAGACTCACAGCTTCATTCGATACAAAATATTACAAACTTTAGTGAACACATGGCAACCCCTGAGGGCATGAAAAAATTTATTAAAACGCTCAAGGGTGACCTTAGCGTTCAACTCGATAAAAGCATCGTTTCAGAAAGTGGCCTAGAAATAATTCTCACATCCCCACCAGCAAATCAATTTTTAAACGAATCCGAAACCGCTTTTACAGGAAAAGCTTTTTTAGACAGAGGAGAGCTAACCGTAAACGACCAAACCATTCCTTTATTGGACATGTTAGGACTAAACACTCCTTAGCCCCTTCCTTCTTAACGCTCATAGCCTTTTAATGAGCGTTCTTAAAATCTGAACCCGTAGCTTCACTGCGGTACAATTAAACGTTCAATTTTTTTAAATAGGCTTTTCCCGATAAAGTTGTTTCAAACGCAAAAGACTCCTTTCCTTTTTCAAGACGGTCAATCGTTTTTAAAAACACTCTAGAGGCTTTAAAGTTAGCCAAGTGATGTTCAAGGTGTGTATATTCTTTGGCGATCTCATCAGCATTAACAAAATGCTGAATCCAGCCATTATCAATCAAATTAACAGCAAAAGTCGTTTTACCTGCTCCATTGGGTCCCGCAATAATAAAAACTTCTTTAAATGAGTTCAATTGAATTTTACATCCTTTAAGATCAGGAATACCATAAAATTAATTTTAACGTGAATTGACAAGCAAAAGGAAAGATAATTTGAAAAAAGGGTGGCAACCCTACCCGCCTTACCTCGGCGCACGCATTAGAAGGTACCGTTGCTTCCTTCCGGACCTGGCGGAGTTTCCAACTTAGCGTCGCGAGGGGACGAATAGAGTCACCATAATAATAGATTCAAATAGGGAATTGGCGGAGAGCGGGGGATTCGAACCCCCGATAGGGTTTAGCCTATACACGCTTTCCAGGCGAGCTCCTTCAGCCACTCAGACAGCTCTCCTGTCCTAAATGAGGGGCGAATTATACTTGCTAAGAAAAGACATGTCTATAATAACTCGTATCTATTATTAACGATTATCGAGTATAAAATTGAAATTAACCTTACAAAAAGCCAAATCACAAAATATTGGCGAACTGTGCAAACTGGTTAACTTGGCCTACCGAGGTGAATTAGGCTGGACAAAAGAGACGCATTTACTTGCAGGTGAGCGTGCAACACCCGAAGAAGTTCAAGAGTACCTTTCAAACCCAGAAGTGGATTTATTTATTGTGTTTAATAACCAAAAGGCGATTGCTTGTATTTGCATTGAAACAAAAAATGAGTGTGGCTATGTTGGTTTTTTTGCTGTACACCCAAGCTTACAAGGCACTGGAATAGGAAAACAAATCTTAGCTCAGGCGGAAGAGTTTGCAGTAAAGGAGCGGAAGGTAAAAAAGTTTGCCATGGTCGTAATATCACAACGCAACGAACTCATTGCATTCTACGAACGACGTGGATACATCAAAACAGGTGATATTGATGACTATCCTACTCACCTAAATGTAGGAAAACCGCTAAAAAGCGGTTTAACCATTACACATTTAGAAAAAAAAGTACTTGCTAAGATTTAGTCAATACTTCTTCTTGCTGTTTAACCCCCCCATGCCAGCGCCAAATATAGTACAGCGTGGGAATCACCAGTAGCGTTAATACGGTTGAAGAAAGGGTTCCAAAAATCATGGAGACCGCTAGACCGCCAAATACAGGATCACTGACCATAATTGCAGAGGCGGACATAATCGCCAGTGCGGTGAGTAAAATTGGGCGGAATCGTACTTTACCCGCCTCCAATACCGACTCTTTGAGTGATTTCCCTTTGGCTTCAAATTCCAAGGTAAAATCAATCAGCAGCAACGAGTTTCGTACCACAATGCCCGCCAGCGCGATCACCCCTATCATAGAGGTCGCAGTAAAGGCTTGGTCTGTTACCCAGTGTCCTGGAAAGACGCCGATCATGGTGAGCGGAATCGCGCCCATTACAATTGCGGGGATCATAAACGAGCGATAGTAGCCCACCAGTACAAAATAGATCAAGATAATGGCAACAATAAAGGCACTGCCCATGTCACGGAAGACGTCTAAGGTTAAGCGCATCTCGCCCCCCCACAATAAGTTGTAATCCATGACATCATCAGGGTGCGCTTCTACAAATCCTAAATTGCTGGTTTTAAAGGTCACGCCCGATTCTGGCAACAAAACATTATCCAGCATTTTATCCAGTGTTAATATCGCATACACAGGACTGGATGCAATAAGCTCTCCACCAATCATGACCATCTGATGTTGATCTCGGTACATAATGGGCTTAGGTTGTGGCATTTTTTCAATGGTGGCAATGGCCGACAGTGGCACGGAAGCGCCGGTCTCTGACTGCACGCGTAACGACAACAACTGTTCTGCCACCGCACGATCACTGCGTGGCAGCCGCACTAAAATGCCAACGGGTTCACGTACCTTATCAAGGTGCATGAATCCCAGCTCATAACCATGAATGTAATCACGCAACATTTTTGAAACCTTAGCGGGTGACACACCTAATAAGTTGGCCTGTACCCGATCAATTTTAATCTCATAAGTTTCCGCATCGGCGGTGACGGAGTTGTCTACATTAATTAAACCGTAAATCTGCTCAAACGACTCTGTCACCTCTTGCGCGGCGACTCGCAATTTTTCATAATCCGGCCCATAAAGCTCCGCCATAATTTGCGTCGTTACAGGAGGCCCTGGCGGGGTTTCATACAACTTGATATTGGCTTCTGGGAACACCTTGCGCAAGCTGTCCAGCGAGGCATGAAACTGTTGCACAATCTCATGCGATGACACATCTCGCTGATGCTTGTCCACTAAATTAACTCTAATTTGAGCAAAGTTAGCGCCTTGCTTAATCAAGTCTCCCCGAACCAATGCGGCAAAATCAATGGGCGCATGATCGCCTAAGTACACGCTGTAATTGGTCACGTACTCGGTTTCAGAAAGCACATCGCCCACATAGCGCACCACACGGTCGGTTGCTTCTAGTGCGCTGCCTTCAGGCATATCCACTTGAACCAAAAAGGTACTGGTGTTGTCGTACGGTAACATTTTTACCTCAACGCCAGCGGGGTGCAGTGGGTTGCTCATGCCATCGTCGCGTAAAAATTGCAGTGCTGGTTGCAACATAGAAGCCATTAACGCCATTAATACCACAAACAAAAATACATTACGCTTGGTACGACTTTCCAAAAGGGGCAACATGATTTTTTCATACCACTTTCTCACCCAGTCCTCTTTTTCGACATGATGCGCTTCTAAGCTCTCACGTTCCTGCATCTCTCGAATCGCTTTTTTACTCAAAAAACGATACGCAATGTAAGGCACTAAAATATACGCAACCAATAAAGAGGCCAGCATGGCGATGGGCACGTTAAACGGTATGGGCGCCATAAACGGCCCCATCATTCCCGTCACAAACAGCAACGGTAAAAACGCCAATACCACGGCAATGGTCGCCACGTTGGTAGGGTTTCCAATTTCGTTTGTGGCGTTAATAATCACTTGATCAAACCGCTTGGGATCAAAACCATTATGAATGTGCCGGTGAATGTTTTCGATCACCACAATGGAGTCGTCCACCAACAGTCCCAATGCTAAAATCAGTGCAAACAACGTGATTCGGTTAATGGTTTGGTCAAACACATAGCCCACAAACAGTACGATAAACAGAATAATGGGGATGGTAATGACCACAATCCCCGCTTCTCGCCAGCCTAAAAATAGCATTAAGATAATGACCACCGAGCCGATTGCAATCGCCAAATGCTCCATCAATAAGGTGACGGCACTGTTGGCTTTTTCACCGTCATTACGGGTGACCACCACCTCCACATTACTGGGCAATACCCCTGCTTTTAAGGTTTCCAGTTTATCCAAAACCGCATTCGCCACGTCCACCGCATTGGTACCGGGCTTTTTAGCCAAACTGATGGTAACGGCTGACTGCTCGGCATAGCCTAACCCCGTGGTACTTGGACCAAACCCAATGCGCGTATAGGCATCCGCTTCTTTAGGCCCATCTTCAATGGTGGCAATGTCTTTTAAATAGACTATGCGCCCTTGATCGGTGCTGATGATAATATTGCCGACATCATCGGCACTGCCTAAATACCCGTTCACACGAATGGGTTCACTGCGGTTGTTATTGGTCACACTGCCCGCAGGCAAGGCGACATTATTGCCTTGCAATAGGCTGCTTACCGCTTCAAGAGACAATCCTGTTAACGCCATTTTTTGAGCATCCAGCCAAACATTGATGGCACGTTTTTGACCACCAATCACTTCGGTAAATGACACCCCTTCCACATTACGCAAATGCTCAACCAGCTTTAATGAGACATCGCGCAAATCGTAACCTGACAGCGCATCCGAGGTGATGGCTAAGGTCATCATTGGCACGTCATCGACATTAATGGGTTTAATTAACGGGTCTTGTGTTCCCGGTGGCATTTTGTCCATGTTTTGCATCACTTGGTTGTAGATATTGACCAAGCTATCCACTTGATTTTCACCCACTTCAAACTGCACCGTCACCACCCCAAAATCGTTGGTGGCATACCCAAAGGTATGCTTTACCCCCGGAAGAGCCGCCAAAATAGTCTCCAGTGGTTTCACCACCATATTGGACACTTCTTCAGGCGTAGCACCCGCTTTGGGCACAAAAATATTGGCCGCAGGCACCACAATTTGAGGGTTATATTCTCGTGGTGTCATTAAAAAGGAGAGCAAGCCCGCCAACAGTACAAACATCACCATCAAAACAGTGGTTTTTGAATGAATAAACGCTTGCGCTAACTTGCCTGCAATATTCAATTTAACCGCTTCGGGTTCCGTTTTTTTACTCAACTCCTTCACGCTTATGCTCCTTGCTCATTTGACAAGTCTAAGACCCTAATCCCCAGATAGAAAATACGTTTATAGCGCAAGCCCTTGACGCACCTAGCAAATGTAAAAAAGGACGCATCACCAATAAGGTGACATTGTCTTTTTTACATTCACTATGCACATCAATTGC
>JAKISK010000062.1 GCA_021648625.1 Thiomicrorhabdus sp.
GGGTGCATCGTCTGGTGCGTAAATCGCCGTTTGACTCCAGTAATCGCCGTCATACTTCGTTTGCTTCGGTGTTTATTTCGCCTGAAATTGATGATACGTTTGAAGTGGATATTAACCCAGCCGATTTACGAATTGATGTTTATCGTGCCAGTGGCGCAGGAGGGCAGCACGTAAACAAAACCGAGTCTGCGGTGCGCATTACGCATTTGCCAACCAATACGGTAACCCAGTGTCAAAATGGACGTTCTCAGCACCAAAACAAAGCAGAAGCGATGAAGCAGTTACGTGCCAAGCTGTATGAACTTGAAATGCTCAGCCGTAATGCTGAAAAGCAAGAGTTGGAAGACTCAAAATCCGATATTGGATGGGGCAGCCAAATTCGCTCTTACGTATTGGATTCAGGGCGCATTAAAGATTTAAGAACCCATGTTGAAACAGGAAATACGGGCGGTGTACTAGACGGTGACTTAGATCAGTTTATAGAAGCCAGTTTAAAAGCAGGTTTATAAACGAGTGAGTTAAAATTGAATACTGGTGTTTCATGGCTGAAAACCGTAAAATACCGCCATTATTTTTTGTTATTTATGAAGCGAGTACTCCATGTCGAAATCCCCTAAAAATGAACCAGTCGTTGATGAAAACAAAATCATTGCAGAGCGTCGCGCTAAATTAACCGCATTAAGAGAAAATGGGCACTCTTATCCAAACTCTTTTCGCCGTGAAAACTATGCGGAAGAGTTGCATTTGGGGTTTGATGCCAAAACCAAAGAAGAGCTGGCAGAAGCCGAGCCTGTCCGAGTGAAAATTGCAGGCCGCATGATGTTGCGCCGTATTATGGGCAAGGCCAGTTTTGCCACAATACAAGACCCAACGGGGCGTATTCAGTTGTATGTAACACGCGATGAACTGCCTACGGATTTCTATAATACACAATTTAAAAAGTGGGATTTAGGCGATATTGTTGGTGCAGAAGGGTATCTATTTAAAACGAATACCGATGAGCTTTCCATTCATGTGGAGCACATTGAGTTGATTACCAAAGCTATTCGTCCATTGCCTGATAAATTTCATGGTTTGCAAGATCAAGAGATGCGCTATCGTCAGCGTTATGTTGATTTGATTGTGAATGAAGAGAGCCGTAATACCTTCGTGTTACGTTCTAAAATTGTACAACATGTGCGTAATTTTTTAATTCGTCACGACTTTATGGAAGTCGAAACGCCTATGATGCATGTGATTCCAGGGGGGGCAACTGCAAAACCTTTTAATACGCACCATAATGCTTTGGATATGCCGTTGTATTTGCGTATTGCGCCTGAACTGTATTTAAAACGCTTGGTGGTCGGTGGGTTTGAGCGTGTGTTTGAAATTAACCGCAGCTTCCGTAACGAAGGGCTTTCAACACGCCATAATCCTGAGTTTACGATGGTGGAGTTTTACGCCTCCTACACCGACTATCATCAGTTGATGGACTATACCGAAGAGTTACTCAAGGAGTTGGCTGAACTGGCGGTAGGTTCTACTAAGGTTCCTTATCAAGGTCAAGAGTTTGATTTTGGTAAGCCATTTGCCCGTTTAACCATGAAAAATGCCATTATTCAGTATAACGATGGCGTTACAGCGGAGCAGTTAACGACGCTTGATGGCGCAAAATCGGTGGCTCAATCGTTAAATATTCATATTGAAGACAGCTATGGTTTGGGTAAAGTTTGGACCGAAATTTTTGAAGAGACCGTTGAAGAAAAATTGATGGATCCAACTTTTATTACGGAATACCCCGCCGAAGTGTCGCCTTTAGCGCGTCGTAATGACCAAGATTCGTTTATTACAGATCGTTTTGAACTGTTTATTGGCGGGCGAGAGTTAGCGAATGGCTTTAATGAGTTAAACGACTCGGAAGATCAAGCGGAACGTTTTAAATCGCAAGTGGCGGCAAAAGATGCGGGTGATGATGAAGCGATGCACTTTGATGAAGATTACATTAAAGCATTGGAGCATGGTATGCCACCCACCGCTGGGGAAGGGATTGGTATTGATCGTTTGGTTATGTTGTTTACCGATTCGGCCTCGATTCGTGATGTACTTTTGTTTCCGCATATGCGGCCAATAGCCGTGTCGTAAAAGGCTTCTTTATCCAGTTTTTACGGGGCAATTTTATTTGTACTTGCCCCAATTGGCTTTTGATTTGAGATAAAGCGTCTCAACCTTGGCTCTTGCCCAAGGCGTTTTACGCAAAAAGGTTAGGCTGGATTTTAGGCTTGGGTTACTTTTAAAACAGTTGATAGGGATCAGTTCAGCAAGTTTCTCCCAGCCATAACTCGCTTTGAGTTGTGTCATCACCTCTTTTAACGAGATACCATGCAGTGGGTCTTTTGGGTGCTTTCTTTCAGTGTCGTTTTTTGAGTCAGTCATCGTGATTTAAGTTCCTATCTTATTTTTCGCTTCGATCCATTGTGCCATATATTGTGTACTTTTGTGATGGTGGTGATTAAGCATTGCGCCAATAAAGAGGGGCTGGCGATGTGTTTGTGGGTGTTGAATCATGATATTTAACTGTTTAAATAAGGTTTTTTGGCTGCTGTGTGGTGCAAGGTAGCGAGATTGTACAATGTTAAATCCTGTTTTTTGAGCCATTGTCCAATTTTGTGAATCTCGGTAAAGGGTTACGGCCGCTTGAGCAAACGATTCGGCAGAATTGGAAATTTTTCCCCCCCACTGCGTTTCTCCTATATTTTGCATAGCCTCAGCGCCAATGGATGTGGTGATGCTTGGGGTTCCACAAAGCATGGACTCTGCTAGTTTACCCTTAATGCCTGCGCCAAAGCGTAAGGGGGCAAGGCAAACTTTAGCATGACGAATAACATGCAGCGCATCGGGCGCCCAGCCTTTGATTTTAAATCCCTGTTTGTCACTGTGAAGTTGCGTGGCTTTGGGGGGCGGATAAGCCCCATAAATATGAAGCTCCGCGTGTGGCAGTTGTTGGCGAATTTTAGGCCAAATACTCTGTTTTAACCAAAGAACCGCATCCCAGTTGGGGTCGTGTCTAAAGTTGCCAATGGCAATGAAGTGCTGTCGTTCTTCAAAACTTGGTGTTGTTTGCGGTTGGTACAGTGTTTTGGAGTACAAAAGAGGCAAGTAGCAAAGCTGCTGGCTTGGAACTTGAAACTGTTGTTGTAATAAATTTAGCTCAAATTCTGAAATCATGAGTGTGAGATCGCACCGAAAGATAGCGGAAATTTCACGTTTGGCTAAATCGGTTTGTGCCAGATGTAAAAATAGTTGTGATGGACTGTGAAGTGGAATTTGATTTAAATCGATGGTTTCTGGTTTTGTTTTTAAATAGGCTTTAAGCAGGTCTTGTCGGCAGGCTCGTAAAGCGTGCAGGTCTTCCGTGTTTAATATTCTAAGGGTGTTAGGGAGCTGTTTTTCAATACGCCACCCAAATTGTTCTTCCATCATAAAGCGGTCAAATAGAACTACTAAAGGTTGCAAGTTTTGAATAAATTGGTCAAAGCAAGTGCTGTTTAGCTTGATAGGGTGTTCTTTAATGTCTAAATGCGTTAAATTGGTTTTATGCTCCCCTTGTTTGGCTGGGCTGGCAAAGGTAATCTGCCAACCTTGTGCTTGAAACAGCGCAATCAATTGCATCATGCGGGTACCCGCAGCGGATGAGTTAGGTTCGGGCCATACGTAGCCAATAATTAACAGTTTTTTTACAGACATTTTAAAATTGTTCACCTTAGAATAGGGGGGGGGAAATAATTGTCTATTTTAATGCTTTATTGTATGCTTAGTTTTTTGAATGTATTAAAATATTCGCTACAAATTGATTAGGGGTTAAAGGGTAAGTAACCTGCTTCTTTAACTCGCGTAAAATAAGGTGAATTTTAGTATGCATTTGAAAAAAATAGTTTTAGTATTGGGTTTTGTCGCAACCGCGTTACTGTTTACTGCGTGTGATAAAGTTGCAAACAGTGCTAAAAATTTGCAGTCTGACTGGGTTGGACTGGATCGAAAAATTGAACTGTACAGTTGCATGACGGGTAAGTTGATTAAGGTCTATCAAGGGGATGTGCGAATGAACCCTGAAGATGGAATGGGAACATCCTTGCTTATTGATGGAAAAAAACTACAAACAAACTTATGTTTTGTGATTGCAGAAATTGGTGTGAAAGAAGAGGTTGTACCGAATAATTAAACGTTAACCTAAATCCCCAGATAGAAAACACGTTTATAGCACAAGTCCTTGACGTACCTAGCAAATTCAAAAAAAGAGCGCGTCACCAATAAGGTGACTTTATCTTTTTTGAATTCACTATGCACATCATTGCTTGCACTCTAATTTGTGTTTCTATCTGGGGATTTGGGATTAAAACTTAATGACCTCCTTGTCCATAAATAAGATGAATATAAAAAATATGATTGAATTGAATAAAGTTAAAAATTGGGTAATTAAAGGTTTGTTTGCAACAATGTCAGTCATGGTTGTATCGGGCTGTTCAAGTTTTACTGGCGTAGTGGGGAGCGTGGGAGAATCTTTAGTGTCTGCTGGCGATGGTTTGCAGTCGGCTCTAGGAAGTGTTGAGGCCGTTCAGGTGAGTGAAAATACCTTTGATTTAATTGAACGATATAACGAGCCTGTCATGGGGTTTGATAGTTGGGCCATGCGTGTTAAAGCGAAAGAAGTTTGTCATGAAGGTTACATTTATCAATCTCGCCATGCCTTTAAAGAGGGAGCGTTTGCTAAAAGCCATGCGTCATGTGTGGAAGGCGAGTCTTGTCGCTATGCGTTAGAATGGCGCATTCAATGCAAAAAAGTGCCTTATGAACCCTTTAGTTTGTTTGGTAAAACATAGTGAGACCTTTGCACGAAAGGATGCACGGATGAAAAAGGCTAAAATTTATCTCTTGCGTCCCCTTTAGTGCAAAGGTCTCATAGTGATATTCTGTTGTTCTTCAAAGGCTCTTAAATGGTTGCTTTAAAACATTATTCATGGCTGGTTGTACTGAGTGTGCTGGCAATTTGGTCTTCGACTAAAATTGCCTTTTGGCCTGAATCAATTCAAGATATTTTGGTTTTTCTTCCTTATATTTCCGTTGTTCTAGGAATGTTTATTGCTCTGTGGTTAAATCGAATTCAACCCGTGCTTATTCTGTTGAGTTTAGGGTGTTTTAATTTCATTCTACTTTATTTTTCTTCTTCTGGACTTGGCCTAACAGAAGGAACGATTTTTTCTGTTTTAAGTGTTTTATTACCATTGAATATTTTATTATGGATTCTCTTGCCTGAAAAAGGCGTGTCTAATAAACGTTTAAATGCATTGGTTGTTTTGGTGTTTTTGGTGCAAGCTGCGCTACTCTATTATTTTCTAGAGGGTGTTCCAGAAGAGTGGCTGATGCTCTTGAGTATGCCTGTGGTTAACGATTCTAATGTTGTTTTACTAACTTTTTCAGCAGGGATTATGTTTTTATTAGCGCTCTTTTTTATCGTGTTAAAAATGAAGCAATCAAGCTTTAAAAACCTTTATCATGCTGTTTTTGTGGTGCTTATTTTAATGCTGGTTGGCGTGAGTCAGGGGCTTGATGTGAATACCTTGGCTTGGTTTTCAATGTTTTCGGCAATGATTTTAACGCTGTCTATGGTCTTTGAGGCGCATCATATTGCTTACACGGATGAGTTAACGGGAATTTTAGGTCGCCGAGCGCTCATGGAGCATTTTTTAGGGTTGGGCAAAAAATACGTTGTGGCAATGATTGATATTGATCATTTTAAACGGTTTAACGACGACTATGGCCATGATGTTGGGGATGAAGTGTTACGGCGGGTTGCGTGGGTACTCAATGACGTAAAAGGGGGAAGTGCCTTTCGTTATGGGGGAGAGGAGTTTACGATTGTTTTTGCCAATAAAACGACAAGTGAAGTGATGGATGAATTAGAGTATCTTCGTCGTAAAGTAGAGTCGGGTGTGATTGAATTTCGAACAGGTTCGAAATCAATTAAAACCAATGTCACGGTCAGTATGGGAGTGGCACAATCGGATAAAGACTGTAACACGGTGCAAGATGTTTTAAAACTTGCGGATAAAGGATTGTACGAAGCGAAGCAGGCAGGACGTAATCAAATTATTGTTCGCGAGTACGCACTTTCATCGTCTAAAATAAATCATTATAAAAGTTCACAAAGTGGCGAATAGTTGCTCTATTTTAGTGGTCAAAGAGCGAAGTGATATTGAAATTAAGTTTCGGCTCTCTTTTTTAGAAGGTACGACTATTGAGGAAACTCCTAAGGGAGACGTGCTTCGCTTCTCTTTAGGAGACGGTACATTTTTACCTGAATTAGAAGAGATGCTAATCGGTTTAGAGTTAGGAACCACTGCTAAGTTAACCCTTCCACCCGAACGTGCGTTTGGGGTTTCGGATCCAGGCAATATTCACACAATGGATCGTACAAATTTTTTAGAAGCATTGGACTTGAAAGAAGGGTTTGTGGTTGGTTTTCATACCCCCGCGGGGGAAGAAATACCAGGAACCATTCAGTCCATAAATGAAACGCAAGTGGTGGTTGATTTTAATCATCCTTTGGCAGATCAAACTATTGTTTTTGCAGCAACAATTATCGCTATTCATCGTTAGCTTGACAGAGTTACATTTTTTCAAAAACCTAGGTTTAATCTAAAAAATCTAAAATGGCATCAAGCCCACGGTGATTGAGTGCGGTTAAGGCTTGTTTTTGAACCGCCGGTTTTGCGTGATAAGCAATGCTGAGTCCTGCTTCGTTCATCATTAATAGATCATTGGCACCATCGCCAACGGCAATAACTTGATGTGGTTTAATCTGTAAGGTTTGGCAGAGCTCGTGTAAGAAGTTCGCTTTGGCTTGTGCATCGATAATGTCTCCAACTACGCTCCCTGTAAGCTTATTATCGTTCTCTTCAAGCACGTTAGCGCGCGCATAGTCTAAATTCAATTGCTTTTTTAAACGCTCTGTAAAAAAGGTGAATCCACCAGACACCAATGCAAACGAAATATGCTTGGCTTTCAATCCTGTAATCCATACTTCAGCCCCTGGGTTTAAGGTTAAGCGTTCATCAAATACATGCTGAAGCGCATCGGTATCCAGTCCTGTTAACAGCTTTACTCGTTGAATTAAAGAACCTTTAAAATCTAACTCCCCTTGCATGGCGGCTTCGGTAATGGCAGCGACTTTCGCTTTTACATTGATAAAATCGGCAATTTCATCAATGCACTCAATGGATATGAGGGTTGAGTCCATATCGCTAATAAGAAGCTTTACCTCTTTGGGGTTAAAGTTTTCAGGCAAAAGATTAATATCTAATTGTGTTTTTTGTGAGATTGCCATTAGGCTTTGTGCCGTTGGAGCCTCTGGTCGGGTCACTCGAAAATGCTGATTGACTTGAACAGGCGCACCCCATTCATTTTGAATGATTTGTTGTTGTTGTGCACTCAGAATGTTGTTGTGGATTAAAATGGTTGCCATGAATTTTGCCTGTTTATGTTGTATTACCCTAATTTGCATTTCTATCTGGGGATTAGGGTATTAAGTGCGTCGTATTAAATTTAGTCGTTGTCTTTGACGGTAATGATTTTTGTTTTGCCAATCGTATCTTGCAGCAGTTGTTTTTTGGCGGTAAACAAACCAATCCAGCCAATCCAAAAGAGGAGGGCCGTGAGTACAAACCTTAGGTTTGCATTGTATCGAGTGAGCAGGTAGCCGTCTTCTCGAACCAATTGCAATCGCCATGTTTTTAACCCTGGAGTTTGTCCTGCCTTAACCCAAAAATGAGTTAAGTACATGTACGTTACGCCAATTAAATAAATTTGGAAGGCAAGTAGGGTTAGGGGTTTTGTATCAAAGCCTTCACCCTGCCAAAGCACAAAGGGAATGGTTGCAACAAACCAGATAGCACACAGGAGCAGTAGGTCGTATAGAAAAGCAAAAATAATTTTTAATTCGTTCATAGAGCTTACCGCTTATAATTCTAAATGGTTATGTGTTTTTGATGGGTTAGGTGACTGCCCGAGGAGCCTGTTATTGTACACGCTCGTCTATTTTTGAGGGATTAAAATTAATGAATTTATTAGCAGAGAGCTTAACGTTGCCGTTTATTATCGGTGGTTGGTTATTCTTTAGTCTCAGTTTTATTTGGGCCTTTAAAACCGCACCTTGGCATAAGGTTAATGGCGATAGAGGGGCGCAAAATGTTTGGTTGGCAGCAACCGTGGTGGTTTTTTTATTATGGCAATTAAGTGCCAGTTTAGGCGGGGGATTAACGTTTCATTTTTTAATGATGACACTGCTTACCTTAATGTTTGGTGCACAGTTTGCCTTGCTTTCCATGTCATTAGCATTGTTGGGGGTAACGTTTGAAGGTGGCTTGGGCTGGCTCTCGTTTGGCTTAAACGCACTATTAATGGGGTTGGTTCCCATTGGAATTACCATGGCGCTTTTAAAATTTTCTAAAGCCTATTTAGAGCTCAATTTTTTTGTGTATGTCTTTTTTAATGCCTTCTTTGCCAGTGCTGTGGGCGTTGTTGTCTCTTTAGGGTTGGGCGCATGGGTTTTGTGGGTAACGGAAGCCTATACTTTAGAAGTGCTAAAACAGTCGTTTATTCCATTTATTCCGCTTATGTCGACCCCCGAGGGCTTTTTAAATGGATTTTTAATTGCAGGGCTGTTAATTTTTAAACCCGAATGGGTAAGTACGTTTGACGGTCGAGTGTTTGTTAAAAAATAAAGTAGAGATTTTTCTTATCGAATCCTTACACGATAAGTCACAATAAAATGAGGATCAGGTGTATCACTGTGATTAAAGACACCACTTGTGGCTATTTTAATGCCCGCAACGTTTGGATCGTAAGTACCGTTGGGGGTATAACTATAAATAGTTGGGCTGTTTTTATGAGAGTAAGTCACCGCACCCAGGGTTAAGCCTGAGTTTTGGGTCGTAAAGCTAATGCTAGACACCTCATATTCAACGTTACTGTCCAAAGCGTCTGTGATTGTGATGGTATTCGCATCGGGTGAGCTGTCACCCGAGTTGGTGGTTGTGACGGCATACTCCACAATCGCACCAGGAATATGGTTTTTAGCGGTACTTGTGCCATTAACAGGGTCAGAGATCAGGGAGCTTGTTTTGTTCACATTGATATTTGTGCCAAACCAGTCGATGTTATTGCCACCGTTATTTGAATTAGTGGGCAATATAGGCTTTTGTGTTGAGTGCGATCCAGAGGCATCCGACCACGAGACATTAACGTAATCAATCGCTTTGCTTGCACCGCTATTGAGTAGAAAGTTCCAGCGCGTTCCAGGGATGGAAGAGGTAAGCGTGATCAGTTGACCACTCGCCCCTTGCAAGGTGGCGGTACCATTAATGCTATAGCTCTGCCCCGCGGCAAAGGTCATCTTTGAATTTTCGGTGGTATTGGTAAAATTATTGACGGCAAATGAATCGGTAAAACTGATACCTGCGGAGGAGGAGTTATTGACCGTAAGGTGGTTAAAATCACTGCTGTTTGTGGTAACCGTTTGCAAGGCAGAGCCATTTAAAATAACGGTGGAATCGGTTGAGACAATATCCGCTTGAACGCTGCCGCCACTGCGAACGTCAATATTGCCACCGACCGTAACGGTGCTGTTTGTGATGTCCAAGCGTTTTAAAGCGGTGTCTCCGCCTTGCCCTACCTGTATATTGCCATCCACCGTTAAATTAAAACCATTGGTCTCGTATGTTACCGCACGGTCTGTAAACCCATCGCCATTCAAAAGTAAACCTTTATTAATCTTAATATCACCTGTTTGCTTCACGACGACTCCAGGATAAGAAAGCTGAATAGTGGAGTCATAACCGTTGTTCAGCGGGGGGAGATCTTGTGTACCATTGCCAAAAAAGCGTAACCTAAACACATCAATGGTTGAACTGGGATCAACCACCAAGGGGGTTGGGACACCACTCAAAAAAAGTGTTCTAAACTGATAGCCGACCAAACTGCCTGATCCTACCGATAACTGATTACGCACGGCCAAAGCATTGCTGGGGATCAGTGTGGTTGTATTATTTGATTGCCCAGCAGTCAAGTAGCGAAAACCATTGACCCAGCCAATATCCAAATTATTATACGTCAGAGTGCCTGTTCCAGTCATAACAAGGTGCGCGCTGTTGTAGCCATCATCAATTTCACTGCCATCTGCCACAAAGTTACGCGCTACGGTGATGGTTGAAAGACGTGCCTCCACTTGCCCGCCTGTCTGTAAAAAATCTCTACCAACAGCTATCGCGTAGTTTGAACCGAATTTAGTATTGAGAAGACCATTAATCACAGTCAGGTCATTGAGTACGCTTAAATCAGATTCAAGCTGATAGGTTGCGGCGCTTCCCCCATCATTAAAGTTGAGGTTGTAAAAATCGGATACGCTGGCGCTTGTAGAGTCAATTTTTTCCGTACCTGATCCTGCGATAAAGTTTACAGTGGAAGTTCCTGCATTAAATATAGCACTATTTGTCCAAGAGCCGTCTAAAACAATGGTGTTGTTATCAGCAATAAACGTACCGTTATTGTCGATATCATGCGAACTAACATCGCCAAATGGTTGAAAGGTGTTACCGTTTTTAATGTAAAGCCTTTCTGTCGTATATTCTCCAAGACTGTCTACGATTAAATTATTGGCACCATCCACATCATAAAAAATATCTTCATCACCACTGGCGGAACGATCGTACAGGCTAAGATCGTTATTATTTAAGGTTTGATTGTCATCGCTACCAATGCTCAAGTGTCTTTCAAACAGCTCAACCCCTGTGATATCCCCTGTACCATCGTAGCGTGTTACCGCTATGGCCTCGCGGGTAAGTGCCGCACTGTTAATATAAACCGTAATAACATCACCGGTTGATGGAGGGGTAATTCCTGAAATCGCCCACGTTGCACCCAACAGTGTTTGTGTTTGAGGCTGTAACACTCCGTTAACAGCAAAACGCACCGAGTTTGTTGTCGTATCAGTACAATCAGTTGCTTGATCCACTCGCTTACAACTGCCGGAAAGGGTTGCAGCATAGGCTTTCTTTTCTTCCAACCAAGTTAACGCTTGTGATAACGGCGCAGGTAATAATGAAATGATACTGGGAAGAATAAGCAAAAATACGATAGCAATACTGTAATGCCAATACGCCACTTTGGGTGTTCGCACTAAATTTAGTATTTTTTTACTCATTGCGACGCTTACAGCCTAATCTCAAAAGTCAACAAACCTTACAGAATATAACAGCAAAACAAAGTCCTAAGTAAAATTAGTGTTATTTTTCAATTTTTTATAAAGCGTTTAACCTATGCACTTCCTAAATCACCTTCGAAAAACGATTTTCAGAACCCGGTGTTAAGTAAGCATCAAACACCATGCAAATATTGCGAATGAGTAATCGCCCTTTTGCGGTGATGTAAAGGTCTTCATCATTTAGGGTCATCAGTCCGTCTTTGACCATGGGGGCTAGTTTTGGTAACTCTTTGGCAAAATATTCGTTAAATTGTATGTTCCATTGTTGTTCAACGGTTGCAAAGTTGATGTGAAAATGGCTAATTAAGCGGGTAATAATGTCGCGACGCAGTTCATCGTCTTCGGTAAGTTCTACGCCTCTAAATACCGCCAAATCACCTGCGTCGATGGCTTTGTAGTAATCATCGATGCCTTTTTGATTTTGTGCGTAGGTGTTGTTTACCAATGAAATAGAGGTAGCCCCCATGCCAATTAAATCACACTCTGCGTGGGTGGAATATCCTTGAAAGTTTCGATATAGGGTTTCGTTGCGTTGTGCCACGGCAAGTTCGTCATCGGGCTTGGCAAAGTGATCCATGCCAATGTAAACGTACCCAGCTTCCAATAAGCGTTCGGTCGTGGCATGGAGTATGGCAAGTTTTTCGTCCGATGAGGGCATGTCGGCCTCTTTCATTTTCTTTTGCGTTGGAAACATGCTGGGCATGTGTGCGTAGTTAAAGATTGAAAAACGGTCTGGTTCGGCTTCCAATACTTTGTCTACGGTTTGAATAAATCCTTTTTCGGTTTGAAAAGGCAAGCCGTAAATAAGGTCAATGTTTACGGATAAAAACCCTGATTCGCGCGCGCCTTCGAGTACTTCAAAGGTTTCGGCTTGCGATTGAATGCGGTTCACTGCTTTTTGGACTTTGGGATCAAAATCTTGCACACCCAAACTCATGCGGTTAAAGCCAAGATCACGCAGCAGTTTAACCGATTCACGACTGGCTTCTCGGGGGTCTATTTCAATGGAGTATTCACCGGAGTCGTCGTCGTATAAATTAAAGTGTTGACGGGTTTTTTCCATCAGTTGCTTCATTTCGTCATTATTAATAAAGGTAGGCGTTCCGCCTCCTAGGTGCAGTTGCTCTACCTTTCGGCTTGGGTCGTAAAGTGCCGATTGCATTTCAATCTCTTTAAACAAGCGTTCTAAATAAGGCGTGGTTTTTGAACGGTCGCGAGTCCAAACTTTGTTGCAGGCGCAAAAAAAGCAAACGGTATCGCAAAATGGAATGTGAAAATACAGAGACAAACCACGGTCGGAGTTGTTACTGCGCTGTGCCGCGGCTTTGTAATCGTTAACACCAAAGTTTTCGGCAAACTGAACGGCGGTTGGGTAGGACGTGTAACGGGGGCCGGATTGGTTGTAGCGTTTAATTAAGGCTTCATCAAACTGTATTTTTTGTTCCATGGGAGGGGGTTCCGATATTTTATTTTTTCGTTTCGAAAGAATACACGAATTTACTTAGGTTAGAAAGAGACGATTTCAACGATTGGCGCACAATCCAGTTGTGCTGCAAGATACTTGATTTGCATCAAGCGTTTTTTTGAGGGCTAAGGCGTTTGGTTTCACACTCGGTGTGTGTAATTGTAATGGTCTAATAAACCAGTGTTTGTCAAGGTAGTTGTCCCACATGATTTTGACAATGCGGGCAACTTCGATGACCGCAAGAGTGCGGAATATACCCAATCTGATCACACTCCGAACAACACGTCTTCATCAACGGGCTAAGCGAACTTCGACAGTCTTTCATAGCCCACAATGCTTTGCGTTGAGAAGGCAATAACGATTGACCATAGGTTTGAGATAAAATCACGTTCAAAGCATTTAATAATAGAGGCGAAATGAATCATTTCACCTTCCCCCAGTAAAACTCAAGCGACCCCATCAATTGATTGATCTGGGTGTGCGCATCACGCAGAGACCCCGAGGTTAAATGGGTGTACTTAACCGTTGTGAGAATACTGACATGCCCGAGTATGTTTTACAGCACCCGCAAATCCAAGCCCGCCTCCAATAAGTGAGTCGCATAGCTGTGCCTTAACGAGTGACAAGAGATCTTTTTTTAACCGCATGGCGAAAATCTCGGGGGCTTGCCCCCGAGCTGGATAGTTTACAATGGGGGTCTTTTCCCATTGTGGACTATTCGGCTTATGGAGCTACAGAGAAAGACACATCATGTATATCGCTTAATGTATCACTTTGTATGGATACCTAAATATCGACACAAGGTGTTCAAGGAGCCATATCGAGCGATATTGAAGGAAATAATTCAAAAAATAGGTTATGACCCCTAATCCCCAGATAGAAAATACGTTTATAGCGCAAGCCCTTGACGCACCTAGCAAATGTAAAAAAGGACGCATCACCAATAAGGTGACATTGTCTTTGGCTCTTCTCCGATCTTGTGAGTGAAAAAAGATGCCAATTTCCATGTAATCTGTTGATATATAAAGTCTCTCACCACTTTATATAGGACAGCACATGAGTATCGACATCTCGAAGAATATTTTGGGTCTCAATGGACAGCGTGTCAAGGAAATTAAAAAAGAAGAACAACAGATCGTTATTCACTGCAGTCGGGACAAGCGTAGGTGTGCCATAGACCCCG
>JAKISK010000063.1 GCA_021648625.1 Thiomicrorhabdus sp.
ACGAATATCAATGGTTGTTAACATAATTTTAGGGTATTTGTATAATTTCTCCCCCCCCCCTCCCCCCTTACTTTTAACACTTACGGTAAAGGGAGGGGGGAGAAAATTTTTATTTGATTTTTTCGACGGCGGCTAAAAAAGCCAGCTCATAACCTTGAGGGCCTAATCCTGCAATCACGCCATCCGCTAAATCGGAAAAGTATGAGTGGGCTCGAAAGGCTTCACGCTTATGAATGTTAGATAGATGAATTTCGATAAAGGGAATACTCACCGTGGCCAGTGCATCACGAATCGCAACGCTGGTATGGGTAAAGGCCGCAGGGTTAATGATGATGTAATCGGTACCGTCGTCCATTGCCTTATGAATGCGCTCTACAATCTCGTGTTCGGCATTGCTTTGAAAGTTGAAGAGGCGAATATTGCATTCGTCCGCAAGGCTTTCAAGCGACTCAATAATATCGGCAAGGGTATGGCGACCGTAAATTTCAGGCTCGCGTCGACCCAGCATGTTTAGGTTAGGGCCATTAATCACTAAAATAGTTGCCATAGTGTGTTTGTCCAGTGATGTTTTAATATTGGAAATTATAGCTTAGGAGGTGTTTTTTCGCTATGTAAATGCGATAAAAAACGAGAATTAGTGCGTGAACTGGTGCGTTTTGTTTTGAACAGCGGTAAAACAAATGGGAGATTGCACGTATTTGTATTAGATAAATTAGAATTGCTGTTATCTTTTAATGTATTACAGTATCATACTTGTATGACAATTATTAAGTGATCTAGGAGTTAGATATGTTATCCGTTAGACTTGATAAAAAAACAGAACAATTTTTAGAAACCATTGCGGCTGAAACTCAGCGCTCTAAGAGTTTTTTTGTGAAAGAGGCGTTAAAGAATTACATGGAAGATATGGAGGACTATTATGATGCGCAGGTTCGTAGTAAAGATAGTCAGCGCAACTTAATTTCCTTAGAAGAGTTGGGAAAAGCACTTGACTTATAAACTGATTTTTGATGATAAAGTCATTAAGGACTTTAAGAAAATTGAGCGCTCTTGGCAAAAAAAAATTTTGAAGGCGATTCAAAATAAATTAATTGAAACACCTTATATAGGTAAAAAATTGGTCGGCGATTTATCACCTTATTATCGTTTAAGAGTAGGGGATTACCGTGTTGTTTACTCGATAGAAGATGATGAATTGGTGGTGACGATTATTAAGATACGACACCGTAAGTCAGTTTATCGTTAGGTGTTTTATGAGAGTGAAACATGTTCTCAATATATTTTTGTAGCCAGCCTCTTAAGAATAAGCACTTTGTCGATGTTTAAAGTCAACAATCATGACAATGAGCTGTTCGTTTTCGATTAAATAAAAGAGGCGGTAGTTGCCTAAGCGATAGCGGTAAATACCTTCTAAATTGTCTTTTAGTTTTTTGATATTAGGGCCGTAGAAAGGGTTGGTCTTAAGCTGAGGATAGACAATTTCTATTATTTTTCGATATAATTTTTGATCAAGTTTTTTCTTGGATTTTATAAACGTTTTGGTTTCTGCAATTTGAAAACTAGACAAGGGTAAAGTCGCCGTTTTTTACGTCAGAAATTCCTTGTTTTAAATTAGAGATGAGCTCTTTATCGGATAATATTTCTGACATTTCAGTACTGTCTACATATTCATTAGATGTTAAATATTGAATGGTAGCAAACTCAATAAAATTAGACATGTTACGTTTTTGTCCATTTGCTGCCCGTTTAATCATCTCATATACCGCGTCATCAACACGCATGGTGAGTGTTTTCATTTTATCTTCCTTGGAATTGAATCTGGTTAAAATTCAATTTTATTCAATTTTATTCAAAATAGCAAATGAGCTTCACGGGACTCTGGTGTTTAAGGCAACGCCTGTTCAATATTTACCATAAACTCATCGGCCGATTTAAACCCAACCACGCGTTGGGCTTTTTGTTCTTGCCCTTGGGGGTTAAAAAACAGAATGGCCGGTGGTCCTACGATGCCAAAGTGTTGCATTAAGGCAATATCAATGTCATCGTTTAGGGTCACGTCGGCTTTGAGCAGGGTGACGCCTGCCAGTGCTTGGTGTACTCGTGCGTCACTGAAGGTAAGGCGTTCCATCTCTTTGCAGCTGATGCACCAGTCGGCGTAAAAATCGAGCATAACAGGTTGACCTTTTGCCAGCTCGATTTCTAAATCGTCAATACTTTTGATGATTTTAAAGTTCAATTTGGTGCTTTGAGCTTGACCAGCATGGGCACTTCCTTGAAAGGTTTTAAGCGGTTGATACACGTCTTTACTGCCGCCCATTAAGCCAATCAAAATAATCAGTCCGTATAAGAACAAGACAATTCCTAGGCCTTTTGACAATTTAAACCAACCTGTTTTTTCGTGAGTGGCGTCAAATGCACCCATGTAAACTGCGGTGACAATAAAGAGAATCGCCCAGTTAATCATGGTGATTTCAACGGGCAAGATGCGTTCCAGCATCCAAATAGCCACCCCAATGAGCATGACACCAAAGAAGGCTTTGACTTTTTCCATCCATGCGCCTGCTCGCGGCATAAACTTGGCGGAAGAGGTGCCGATAATAACCAGAGGCAGTCCCATTCCCATGCTCATGGCAAAGAGCGCCATACCGCCTAAGAGAGCGTCGCCCGTTTGACCAATGTAAATCAGTGCGCCCGCTAAAGGCGGCGCCATGCAAGGGCCTACAATGAGTGCGGACAAGAAGCCCATAATGGCGACACCGGTTAAGGTTCCGCCTTTTTGTTGATTGGAGTAGTGGGTCAGTTTAGATTGCAAGCGTGAAGGCAGTTGCAGTTCGTAAAAACCGAACATGGACAGTGCCAGTAAAATAAAGATAAAACTAAAGGAGCCAATAATCCACGGGTTTTGGAAAGTGGCTTGTAGGTTTTGACCAAACATACCTGCCAATACGCCCGCAAACGTATAAGTAAGCGCCATGGCGAGTACGTACACTAACGACATGATAAAAGCGCGTTTTGTGGTTAAGTGATGTCCTTGTCCTACAATAATACTGGATAAAATAGGAATCATTGGAAAGACGCAAGGGGTAAATGAGAGCAGTAATCCAAAGACAAAAAAGGTGCCGATTACAATCCAAAGGCTGTTGTTCTTGAGCGTGTTGGTAATGTGATCGGTTTCAGAGAGTTCGCTGTTGGCGCTATTTTCGGGTGTTTGTGATGTTGCAGTGCTACTGGGGAGCGTCGTGGCGGGTGCACTGGTATTAATGCTGTCTTGTGTGACCACAATGGTTTGTTTGGTGGGAGGGTAGCAGACCGCCATGCTAATAGAGCACCCTTGATAAGTTACTTCAATGGTGGCTTGATCGGTGGCGATGTGGGTAATGGGTAAGACGGCAATAAATTTACCGTTGTAAACATCCTTCATTCCAAAAACTGGATCGTCCACTAGGGTGGCCGGCGGCAGAAGCAGAGCGTTTAGATTGGCTTGACCTTCCGTGACTTGAACCTTAAATTTGTCTTGGTACAGGTGATAGTCATCGGCGACGTTCCAGCTCAGTTCTAGTTGACCATTTTGATTGATTTTATGGTCAAACTGAAAGGCCTTTTCGACCGGTAAAAGTTCGGTTTGACTGGTGTTTGAGGTAAATAAATCGTTGAGTGCGCCAAAAGAACTAAACAGTCCGCCTTTGTCATCTTCTTTTTGGTCATTGCTTTCGATAGCGGGCAAATCAAGGGTAAAGGTTTGTGTTTGAGGGGGGTAACAAACGCCTAAAATCGCGGCACACCCTTGGTATTTAATGGAGAGGGAGATAGTTTTTGAGGCGAGTTCGGTACCGTAAGGGATTTTAATTTGAGCGTAATTTTTATACACATCGGTTTTGCCAAACAGTGGATCGTCTACGCGTTCGGCTTGACCATAAATGGCCGATTCAATGTTTAAATCATCTGAGGTAAGGGTGATTTTATCGCGGTAAAGGTAGTAGTCTTCGGCAATCTCCCACTCAATAATGACTTGTTGATTCTCTGCCACAGGCGTGTTGAGTTTAAAGGCCTCTTCCACTTTTAACAGATCGGCGTTGGCATGGCTTGATACGCTCAGAAAGAAAAATAGGATTAAAAAGGGCGTGAACAAGTTTTTAATCAGCGTTTTGGTTTGAATCATTTTAAGTTCTCATTGAAAATGGGGGATTACCCCCATATTAAAATATATGTAATTTAATAGTAGGCCATTCTATAATACTTTTGTCGATAGGTCAGTTTGCTTAGTCATGGAGTTGTCATTATCTGCCTGCAACCGCTACACTTTAATCTAACCTTTAAGAGAACCGCTTTATGCGTATTTTGTTTCTACTTTTATTGATTGTTCCACTGATTGAGCTCTATTTTCTGATTCAGCTCGGAGACGTGATTGGCGCATTGCCCACCGTGTTACTAACTATTTTCACCGCAGTGGTGGGGGTTGCCTTAATGCGAACGCAAGGGCTAGCGATTATGCAAAGAGCACAGCAGGCCATGGCAGAGGGTCGACCGCCTCAAACCGAAGTGATGGAAGGCGTGTTCGTTTTTTTAGGCGGTGTTTTTCTGTTTTTCCCAGGGTTGATTAGTGACAGCATCGGCTTTCTATTTTTAATTCCATTTGTGCGTCAATTTTTAATTGCACAAAGTTTGAAAGGGATGGCCACAAAAGCGCGTGCTCGTAATCCTCAAGGCGATTATTATGAAGGTGAATGGACGGAAGGGAGGGAGCCTGAACGTAAAAAACTGCCCTCTGATGTGATAGAGGGCGAGCTGGAAGAGCCAAAGAAGCCGTTACGTTAGTTTTCTATCTGGGAATTAGGGTTTAAGCACAAAGGGCTCACTCTGTTAAAAATGCTAAAAACCCCTCTTTATACGTTGGGTATTTAAATTTGTAACCTAACGCGCGTACTTTAGCGTTGGAGATGCGCTTATTACTGCGCATTAATCGTGATGCCTCAGAAGGCTCTTTTCGGTCGGGTTCGGGGGCGGACAGTTGCTCGGCCAACCAGTCGTAAATTTCGCAAGAGAGCGTGGGCTGGTTATCGACCCCCACATACAGAGACTCTACTTGGCTAGGGTCTTGTTCCGTACAGTTCAGTAAGTGGGTTAACAGCCCCGCACAGTCTTCAGAGTGAATTCGGTTACTCCAAACGCCTTCCATGCAGTGTGCTTTACCTTCTCGAATTAAATCAATTAAATGGGTTCTTCCCGCACCGTAAATACCCCCAAAGCGCACAATGGTTGCATTTAGGTTGCTTTCAAGTGCAACCGCTTCGCCTTCCAGCAGTCGCTTGGTCGAAAATACACTGTCATCCGTAGGACTGGATTCATCGACTTTTTCCCCTTCACTTTGCCCAAACACCGAACTGCTTGAAATAAAAAACAGTTTTTTAATCGACTGCTCTTTTAAGGCAGAAATTAAGTTTTTCAAGCCTAATACATACGCTTGATAATAAGCGCAGTCTTTGTACTTTCCAGCAGAAGCCATGTAAAAAACATAATCTATATTAAGCGGTAAGTGATCAATCGGTGTCGTTAAGTTTGCTTCAATAGGCTGAATGCACTCGGGCAACGCATCCACATTACGGCGTAATCCAAATACGGAGTGCCCTTGTTGAGAAAGTTGTTCACCTAACAAGCAGCCAATGTCACCACAGCCTGCAATTAATATATTTGCCATACAAAATGTCCTTTTGTGAGTTGAGAATTCTTGCCATGTTACGATAAAAGCAGACAAGGAAACAGCGAAATTTTATGAAAGTTTTAAGGCATTAAGCAGAATGCATTTAATCTTGATTTAGATTATGTAAGAATGTTGCGATAAAAATGCAAATGAATAAGGGTCACTGAAAATGAGTCAAATTGTTAAGTATGCGAAGCCAATTTTGTACTGCAGTTTAATGGCTGGCACAGTTAACTCTGCTTTTGCAGAGCAAAGCTTGCCTGTTTGGGAGCTTGGTTTGGGTCCCGCGCTCTTGTCTTTTCCCGATTACCCTGGCTCGAATGAGCAAAATATGCTGGTATTGCCCTTTCCTCATATTGTCTATAGGGGGGAGAATTTTCAAATTAATCAAAGAGAGCTTATAAAGCCTTTATTTAAACGTTCAAATGTAGAGCTATCTTTGAGCGTTTCAGGGAGTATTCCCGTTTCAAGTAAAGATAATAAAGCACGTGAAGGCATGGATAATCTTGATGGTTCGATTGGCGTTGGGCCAGTTATTAAGTACCGATTTTTTAAACATGGGCTTAATAATATGCAATTTGAACTGCCTGTTAGAGCGGTGATTGCGTCAGATTTTAAAACGATTCATCAAGAGGGCTGGGTGGTCAACCCAACCCTTTATTATTTTCACAGAAAAGAATTTAGTCGTCATCAGCGTTTAAAGCTTTCGATGGGGGTGAGTGCTAATTTTGCAACGGCAGAAAATAATAATTACTTTTATGGGGTTCCGATAGAGGATGAAAGGCCTGGTCGTGAGGCTTACCGTGCCCGGGGAGGCTTTTTAGGCATGGGTTATATTTTAGGCCTTAACGTGCATGTTGATCGTTTTTGGTTAGGCGGTTTTTGGCGAGGACACGATATGAGTCAGGCGGTTTTTAAAGACAGTCCGTTACTTGAAACGCATTTTAGTCATACGTTTGGTTTGATGCTTACATGGAATTTTTTTCAGTCTAAAGAAACCGTAACGGGGTTAGATGACTGATGATACGTATGCTTGTAAGTGGTGCTTTGGTACTGTTTTTTTTAGCTTTATTACTGTTTAGTTCGGGAGTTCTACAGCTTTTATTACAGTTATTTACCTTTGTGGTGTTAACGCTTCTAATGGTTGTGATATTGCTTAGTTTAACAGGAAAAAGCACGCCTATTATTACGCGTTATGCATTGTTAATGGGGGCGGAAGATTCTGCTGAGGAACGATCTTATACTCGAAAGGTAACTTGGTTTTGGTTTGGTTTTTTAGTGCTCTTATTTGGTTTGAAGTTAAGCGCGTTTACTGGCGGGTTGACGAATACAACAGGCGGCGTTGAGTTAATGTTTTATTTGGGATCGGCGGTGTTATTTGTGGGTGAGTTTTACCTTAGACCACTCTTTTTACCCGCCCATAAGGGTAGCTCTTTTTGGCAGTTTATTTTACAGTTAGGGCAAGTTTCGCCAAAAGAAATTTGGCAGTTTGATTCTAAAAAAGAACTTCCCTAATCCCCAGATAGAAACACGAATTAGAGTGCAAGTAATTGATGTGCATAGTGAATTCAAAAAAGACAAAGTCACCTTATTGGTGATGCGTCCTTTTTTGAATTTGCTAGGTACGTCAAGGACTTGTGCTATAAACGTGTTTTTTATCAGGGGGTTTGGGAACTTCTTTAGGGTTTTAGTTTAGCCTCTAATAACGTATGCCCCATGCCGATATTTTCGGTTGTTTCAGTCACTTCCAGTCCTGCTTGATTCATAAAGTTTAACATGTCTGATAAACGGTACATTCGACTGGTGCCATTGGCCATTGCCGTAAAATAGGGCGAGGTGTTTACAATGCAAAACGCCGCCGCTTCAAACTGCTGGTTATCCCAATACGTTTCTAAAACAAACAGCCGACTGTTTTGATTCATTGCTTGAGCGGCGCGTTTTAAAATGGCAATAATGTCATCCTCACCAAAGCAGTCTAAAAACTGACTCATCCAAATGGCGTCATAATTTTTGGGCAACGCTTGAGAGTGGTCTAACATATTGGTTGGAATCGTATTAATTCGGTCGGAAAGTCCTGCTTGGCTAATGTTTGTTTTGGCAACCGCAAGTTGTTCGGGTAAGTCGATAATGGTGATGTGTGTTTTATCATTATAGTGGGCGGCGGTGATTGAAAATTTACCGGTATTGCCTCCAATGTCCATCAGGGTTTTAGGTTGGCGTTTAAACACGTGGGGTAATGCGGCGGCGAAGGCGTTATCAGAATAGTAGTGGTCAAATTCAAACCAGCTACTTTGAGCAGGTTCAGGTAAAGAGGTCAGTGCCGGATAAATTGTTGGCCAATCGCCAAATGTTTTGTTTAATCCTACGGGAGTTGCGGTGTCAATGGACTCCTCTAAATAAAACAATCCTAAGTAATTAACGTCGTGATTGTAATTAAAGTTAATTTGAGTCATCTCATCATGAAGCATAATTTGGCCAATTTTCGTAATGAAGTATTTTTCATTTTCAAACGATACGACCCCAACGCTTAAGCAAGATTCTAAAATGACTCGAATACCATAAAGGCGCATATCAACATTTTTGGCAAGCGATGTTGGTGTTAAGCCTTGTGTGTTTTTGGCTAAACTTTCTAATAGGCCTCTTTTCCAAGCAAGACGAACGGCTTGAAATGTCATGGGTGAAAATGCAATTTTTTGTGCAGCGTAAAGTGCTTCTGCTACGTTTAATTCAGGGTGATTAAAAGGGATATTCATTGGTTCACATCTGGTTTTGTACTAGAATTACCAACATTATACTTAAAACCCTAATCCTCAGATAGAAAATACGTTTATAGAGCAACCCCTTGCCGCACTCTAATTCGCATTTCTATCTGGGGATTAGGGTTAAAACCATTTCATGGAAAATTTGATTTATGCACATTTTAGCTTCTAGCTTGGTTACCGCATTAGGCTCTGGAAAAATAGAGCATGTAAATGCTTTATTAAACGGTAAGACAGGGCTGTCTTCTCAGACACCATTTCATTCGAAAATTCCAACCATCGAGACCTATTTAGGTGAGGTTAACCAACTTGAAAATATTCAATTACCGAGTGAGTTAGCGGGCTTTAAATGTCGTAATAATCAGCTGGCTTGGCAAGCATTGCAAGCAAATGGTTTTGTGCAACAAGTTCAGGATTTGATTAAACGCTTTGGAGCGCAAAGAATTGGATTAGTGGTTGGCACAAGTACATCAGGGGTTGCGGCGACGGAAGAGGTGTTTAACGGCGAGCTTGCTCAGGAGGATTATGACTATGAAAAAACGGATCAAATGGGCTCTTTAGCTCAATTTTGTTGCGAAGCGTTAAAGATTCAGGGGCCCAGTTTTGTGATTTCTACCGCATGCTCATCCAGTGCAAAAGTGTTTTCTGTGGCACAACGTTGGTTGGATGCCAATATTGTAGACGTGGTGATTGCTGGCGGCGTTGATACGCTGTGCCTCACAACGGTACACGGGTTTAACGCGCTGGGGTTAGTAAGCAAAGATATTTGCAAACCGTTGGATGAACATCGTGATGGTATTAATATTGGCGAAGCGGCAGGGTTTGTTTTGCTTGGTGATAAAACCATTATGTCTGAGAACTCCATGCCATTGATCGAGGTAGTGGGGGTGGGTGAAAGCAGTGATGCTTATCATATTTCGTCGCCTCATCCAGAGGGGCAAGGCGCTCAATTAGCCATGGCGTCCGCCATGGCTCAAGCGGGTATTGGTATTGAACAGGTGGATTATATCAACCTACACGGAACCGCAACGCCCAGTAACGATCTCTCTGAAATATCAGGCATTAGTCATCTTGTGAATGAAAATTCTCAGCTTTGGGTAAGTTCAACAAAAGGGTTTGTGGGCCACACGCTTGGTGCGGCAGGCATAACCGAAATTATTTTTTGCCAATGGGCGTTAGAAGAACAGTTTGTGCCTGCAAATCTAAATTTAGAACAGTTTGATCCCGCGTTAGCGCTAAAATTAGAACCTGAGTTCGCGACAAAGCGCGTTAAAATTCCTTTAAAATCGGTCTCACTTAAAACAGAACCATCCACAAAGTCCTATTCAAAGGCCTATTCAATGAAATATGCCATGAGCAACTCGTTTGGTTTTGGTGGCAATAATGCGTCGGTTCTTTTAAAAAGAGAGGGGGTTTAAATGACAACAAGTACCCTAAAAGCACAAATTTTAAGCGTTGGGATGACGGCACCGAGTATTATTGATTTTCAAACATTTAAGGTTATGTTGCAAGCAAATGAGGCGTTTGATCTCTCACGCCCTCTGGAAAAATACAGCCCTGCCTTTTTACCCAGTAATGAACGCCGTAGAACAACTCAAACCATTAAAATTGCACTTAAAACGGCAGAAGAAGCCTTAAGTCATTTTAAAGCCACCTACCCAAGTCCAGACACTCAAATACCCGTGTTATTTGTTTGCAAGGATGGCGATAGCATGATTACCGCAAAAATTTGCCAAGCGGTCAGTGACGAAGAGCCTACGGTTTCACCGACACAATTCCATAATTCGGTGCATAATGCGCCCGCAGGTTATTGGATGATAGGCCAGTCGAATCAGGCGGCGGCCAGTGCAATCTCAGTGGGCGAACATGCCGTAGCCAATGGCTTATTAGAGGCTATTTTACAATCAAAAAGTGAAAAAAAACCCGTTTTAGTGGTGATTTACGATTTACCTTTAGATACATTAATACCCGTTGATTCATCACAAAAATTATCCCCCCCCTTTGCATTTTCCTTGATTTTGGATGCCAACGTCTTGAGCCAATCATCAGAACTTCCGTCGCTTTCTCTTTTATTAAACCAAAAAAACATGGAGAGTCCTGCTTTAGAGTCAAACCCTTATGAAGGGCTTCCCGCCGCACAAGGGTATCCGTTACTAAAAGCCATAGCACAATATTCACCAGAAGCACAAAATAGCGAGATGTACTTTTCGTTAAACTCAAATCATTTGATGAAGGTGTCTTTAACGTAATGGGACAACAAACAGCTGAAAAAATAGAGCTTGATGACATTGATATTGAAACGCTGATTCCACATTCTGGTGGCATGTGCTTGTTAGAAAAAATTATTTCATATTCACCCGAAGAGATTATTTGCCAAACAACAAGTCACCTAAGTGATAAAAATCCCTTAAAAGAAAATGGGTCGCTTTCTAAAATGCACTTAATTGAATACGGAGCGCAAGCGGTTGCGGTTCATGGTGGTTTAATGGAAAAGATTTTCTCTTCCGATGCTGAACCTAAATTAGGCTATATTGCCGTGTTAAAGTCCATTAAGTGGGGGGGGGGAGATATTCAAACCCCGTTGTTAGAGGTGAAAGCATTGTTAATAACCGAAAATGAGGCGAGTAAACTGTATGAGTTTGAGGTTACGGATGCCGAGCAACAAAGCGTTTGTACGGGCAGAGTAATGGTTGTTCACCCACAGTGACTCTTTTCAAAATGAATAAGGATCTGAAATGGAAAACGCGCAAAAAATTAAAGCATTAGTGACAGGTGGCAGTGGGGGCTTGGGTTCGGTGATTGCCATGCAATTGGCGCAAGATGGATACGAAGTTTGGGTTCATGCGAACAGCCAATTACAAAAAGCAGAGCGTTTGGTTGAAGACATTAGACAAGTGGGGGGCTGTGCCCATGCCATTTGTTTTGATGTAACGGACATTAAGGCCACTGAAAAAAGTATTGAAATGATTTTAAAAACGGGTGCCATTCAGGTGTTGGTGAATAATGCCGGCATTCATGACGATGCGGTTATGGCGGGCATGACACATGAACAATGGCAAAACGTCATTGACGTCTCTTTAAATGGTTTTTTTAATGTGACCCAGCCGTTATTGTTGCCCATGATTAGAACCCGTTGGGGGCGTGTCATTAATATTGCATCGGTTGCAGGCATTATGGGCAATCGTGGTCAGGCTAATTATGCCGCCGCTAAAGCAGGGTTAATAGGCGCCAGTAAAACGCTGGCGTTAGAGCTTGCGTCACGAAAAATTACTGTAAATGTGGTTGCTCCAGGCGTTATGGCTGGAGAAATGGCCGACAGCAGCTTCTCTCAAGAGCGGATAAAACAAATTGTACCCATGCAAAGAGCAGGGAAGCCTCAAGAAGTTGCCGATTTGGTGAGCTTTTTAGCCTCAGAAAAATCGAGTTATATTACAGGGCAGGTAATTTCGATTAATGGAGGGATGATTTAGCTTTAAATGTTTTTTTTATCCCATATTGAAAGGTAAATAAAGCAAAAAGTTGGTGTTATTTTAGTAGAATGTCGAAGATGGATTTTTTATTTACAAAGGAAAAAAACATGAACGTATTATCTAAAAAATGGATGGTTGTTTTATCCGTGGTGTTTACCTCTTTTTTATTAACGGCTTGTGGCGGTGTTCCTGTAAAAGAGGTTTCTTCAAACAGTGTTTCAATGACGGTTGAGAAAAAAGAGCAGGTTAGAAAAGCAATTAAAACGGCGGGTGCTTCACTGGGTTGGATCATAAAAGATATTGACAGTAATACGTTAGAGGCTACGTTATTGGTTAGAAGTCATGTTGCGAAAGTGACCATTCCTTATTCAGGAAAAGAGTATAGCTTGTTGTATAAAAGCAGTGAGAATCTAAAGTATGATGCTGAAAAAAATACAATTCATAAAAATTATAATAGTTGGATTACGAATTTGGATAGAAAAATTCAAGTTCAGTTGAGTGCGCTGTAAGTACTTTTTTAATGTCGACGTCAGGTCGAATTAAAGAAAATATGGATAGGGACGGCATCTTGATGCTGTCCCTTTCTATTTTATGGATTGTGTTTTCTTGTGGGTTGGCACTTTTATGGCATGGCATTTTAGTGTATCGAGTGGCAAGGAAACGCTATCCTGTGCCTAAACATTCTGTTTGGTTGATTTTTGGGTTGCAGTTAACACAAAATAAAATGGCATTAGAATACCAACATCGTATTGATGCGGTTGTCTCTGCATTGCAGGTTTCTCAACCTGATATGGTCATTTTTCAAGGTGGAATTACTGGCAATAATACGGTAACAGAAGCCAGTATTGGTCGGGATTATTTTTTGAGTCAATCGAACCAAGAGGCCTTTAGTCACCCTAAAATTATTCTAGAAGATCGTTCAAAAAATAGCTTAGAAAATTTAAGGAATACACGAGAATACTTACAATCCAAAGCGTTACCTTTAAAGGTTGTGTTAGTGACCAGCGGTTATCACTTACGACGATGCCGTTTAACGGCTGAAAATTTAGGTTTTCAAACTGAGTTTCTTTCGAAAAAACTTGCTCCGCCTTTCACTATAAGGTCGTTCAATAAAATAATATTAGAGGCTTTTTTAATCAACTGGTATCAAACTGGGATGTTTATAAGCCGTCTTTTTAGGAATCAACGAATGTTAAACAGAATTAGATAATATGAAAACTATTGCCGTGGTTATTCCAGCCTACAATGAAACCTTAACCATTTTACAAGTGGTAACGGAAGCCTTAAAAATAACCCCTATCGTGATTGTGGTGAATGATGCCTCACAAGACGATACGGTTGATTTAGTTAAACAAACCGATGCAGTATTAATTGATTTACCTAAAAATGGGGGAAAAGCCAGCGCATTACAGGCCGGGTTTTGTAAAGCGCTTGCGTTGGGAGTGGATGCGGTGGTTACGCTGGATGGCGACGCACAGCATAACCCCATGGATATACCTAAGTTAGTCGCCTATTTTGAGGCTTACCGGAACACATTGTGTATTGCCTCTCGTTTAAAAGATCGAAAAAATGCGCCGCGTTCGAGGCGAATTGCAAATGGCATTGCGGATTTTTGGGTGAGCTGGGCCGCAGGGGTTTCAATAGCGGACAGTCAGT
>JAKISK010000064.1 GCA_021648625.1 Thiomicrorhabdus sp.
AAATAGCCAAACCCGATCAAGTTGCAGTGGCCGTAACAGGCGATGCAGGGTTCTTAATGAACGTACAAGAAATCGAAACCGCCGTACGCCTAAACATTCCAATCATTGTATTAATTTGGAACGACGGTAACTACGGATTGATTAAGTGGAAACAGGAAAGTCAGTTTGGACGTGAAAGCAACATATCATTCACCAACCCAGACTTTGTGAAACTGGCCGAATCATTTGGTGCAAAAGGCTATCGTGTTGAACACGCCGATGACCTACTGCCCACCTTACAACAAGCCATAAAAGACAACACCGTGGTCTTAATTGATTGCCCTGTGGATTATTCTGAAAACTTAAAACTAACCCAAGAACTGGGTGAGATGGTTTGTCCTACGTAGAGACCTAACGTAGGTTCAATTAGAGGGGGGGGATTTTTGGATTTGAATTTTCTTCCCCCCCTATCCTGTTACGCTAAAACATAGCGATTTTGACTGCTTTTCATTATTTAAACGCCATTTAAAGCGTTTTTTTGAGTCGCATGAGAATATAGTTTATGAACGAATAAGCGCCTTATACTAAATGTTAGGCCGTATGGAGACCGTGAGCATGCTTAGATTCAGGTTGTTAGTATTAGCTATTTGTATAATTGCCAACTCTGTGTATGCTGGTACGCCAATTCAATTCAGCTTGATTCCGCACTCTATCGATAATGATATTGTTCGAATAGTTGTTCATAACGGTAAGTTTGAAATATTCGCATCTGGTGAAATTGATCCAGGTGCTACCGAGCGTTTTTTGAATTTTGTACAAAAAAATTCAATAGATAATGCAACGGTAATTTTTGACTCTCCAGGTGGATCACTTACCGAAGGGATAAGGCTAGGAAAAGCTATTCGCTCAATGAGATTTGATACTGCAATCGGAACTTATGATCCCAAAGGTCGTTTGTATAAAGGAATGTGTGCAAGTGCATGCGCATATGCATTTGTAGGTGGTGTTTACCGATTCTACTTCGGAGGTAAGGAGCAACTCGGTATCCACCAGTTCTATTCTTCAGGCGATAATCAAGGTGATATTGGTGACATACAATTAGTTAGTTCTAGACTTATTGACTATCTGCAATCAATGGGAGTTGATTCAAAAGTATTTGTTGTGGCTAGTAGAGCACGAGGTGATTCAATGATTTGGCTAAGCGTAGCAGACGCAAACTTTTTGGGGCTTTCAAATAATGGAACTAATCCAACCACCGCAGAAATAAAAATCTTTAGGGCAATGGCCTACCTAAAACTTGAGCAGAGTCGCAGGGATGTATTGGCCAGAGTATTATTAGCTTGTAAAGAACGAAAAGTAACGGTAAATGCAGGCATTGTTACAACCTCAGAATTGTCGATTCATAAGCAATCGTCACTTGTTCGCAATTACTTAGAAACGTCAAGCGGAGAATTATTGTCTCGTTCTGGAAGTTCTGGAACTTCCGTTTCCGGTAGTGTTTTATGGATACATCGCGAGCCAGAAAGCACTGAACTAACCAAAATAATTGAGACTGATGTGCTTGGTATTTGGACTGAAAATGGCAGTAATTTTCGATGGGGAGCTGTAATTGATTTGCAGACTGTGCGCGTTAAAATACGAGATTTTGCCAAGAACTGTATGGAGTCTGCACATTAATTTGCGGCCTAACAAAAGAAAAGAAAAAAGGGGTCAAGCATATTTTACAATATATAAAAGAGTTACCACTCCAAAAAAAAGCGCTTTGAATATTGTGAAATTGGTTTGTCCAACGTAAATTGAAACGTAGGTTCAATTCAATTCGGAGGGGGGGGGTAAAAATTTAGATTGAATTCTTTATTTTAGCTTAGCGCAAGTTTGACCCAGTTTTCGACTCTTAAGCCTTCAACTCGACTAAATTCTCGTGTGTTGAGCCTGTAAACCATTTTGTGTAAACGCCCACTTGGTTAAAGGTAATTTTTTAAGCGTTCTTCATGCAAAATAATAAACTGTTGCATTGCAGAACTCCAGTTTCTTATCGGCATCGTCCATTTTTTTGAAGCGGCATCAATCGCTAAAAATACGATCTTAAAGGCGGAATTATCATGCCCAAATATCTTTCTATTTCGCGTGGCTTTGCGAATAACTGAATTTAATGATTCTATTGCATTCGTCGTATAGATCGCTTTTCTAATCGCTTCGGGGTATAAAAATAGGGTGGATACATTCTCCCAGTGATTACGCCATGAACGGCTAATAGCAGGGAATTTTTCTTCCCATTTTTGCTCAAATTTATCAAGCGCCAATAATGCTTCTTCTTCGGTAACCGATTGATAAATTGACTTTAAATCTGTGGCAACTTCTTTGCGATCTTTGTAGCCAACATATTTTAAGGAGTTACGCACCATGTGCACGATACAGAGCTGAATGTCTGTTTGGGGGAATACGGCATTAATCGCTTCTGGGAAGCCGCTTAGGCCATCGACAGAGGCGATTAGGATATCTTTCACGCCTCTGGCGTGAATATCATTCAAAGCACCGAGCCAAAACTTAGAAGATTCATTTTCTGACAGCCACAGTCCTAACTTAAAGGGGACGCTACCCTTAAATGGAGGTTTAAGGCTAAAATGTCGGTTTTTTCGTTATCAGGAGGAGGGTAAAATATTGAATTCTAAATTTTCTCCCCCCCTTATTCTGTTGCGCTAAAACGCAAATAATTGACTGGTTTTAGTTATAAACGGCCCTTTTAAGGGTGGTGTCCTTTTCCGTAGAGACAAGGCATGCCTTGTCTCTACATTATATCCCGTTGCCCGAATCGTTGGTTTCACCGTACAATTGGTAAAATATGGGGGGGTAAATTCAAGCATTCATCCGCTATCTCGGTAACGTTTAACAAAAAAACACTGCTTTTAAATAGCATGTAACCCGTGCTATCATGTGTTTATGATAGCATCATTCAAAGATCAGTCTACTGAGGACATATTCAATGGCATTAATTCAAAAACTGCCAGAAAGGCATGTCCACAAGCTTTATGGCGAATTGCGTCGAGAAAGCTTGATCAACTTGATTCAGTGTATTCATTAGAGGAGCTGAAGGTTCCACCAGGTAATCGACTTGAACCTTTGTCAGGAAACCGTATTGGAGAATTCAGCATCCGAATAAATAAACAATATCGAGTCTGTTTTAAGTGGGATGATCAATGTCCCTATGATGTTGAAATAACAGATTACCATTAAGAGGTATATCATGGTCAGAATCCCAACAAATAGAGAACCGACACACCCTGGAGAAATGCTGAGGGAGGAGTTTTTGATCCCAATGAATATTACTCAACGCGAGCTTGCAGATGCCATTCATGTTTCATATCAACGCGTAAATGAGTTGGTTAATAAAAAACGTGGCGTAACGCCAAGCACTGCATTGAGATTATCCAAGTTTTTTAGTGTATCACCAGATTTTTGGCTTAACCTTCAAGTGCGCTGGGATCTCTATAGGGCACAAGTAAATGAAGCTGATGATCTAGAATCAATTAAGGATTTTCATCATTTTCAAAAAACGGCCTAAATTAAAGGTGACGCCTTGAATTCAAGCTCTACCCTTAAATGGAGTTTTAAGGCTAAAACCAGTCGTTTTTTCGTTATCGGGGGGGTAAAATTTAGATTGAGACCTTGCTTGAATTTGTGCCTATTATTTAATAAGTGTTGTAAACGGTCGTTTACCTTTTAGCCTATATACGTCAAAGTCTCTATCAATCGTTGCAATGTTGTTGATATTCAATTTATCCCCTAAAAGCACAAGGCAGGCATCGGCAAAATCCATAGGAAGATCTGAATATTTAATTGTTAACTCTTTTATGCGACTAAAATCATTTAACGTGATCTCTTCTACAGATACGGCGCCGACTTCCAGCCAGCTTAAAAAATCAATTTGCGCATTTCTATTAAAATCAAGTAAATGCAATGTTTCTGTAACAGATGCGAGTGTGGTTATGAGCTCACAATTATTCGTTTTAATGAATTGAACCGATGCATGGTGATATTTATCATTACGATCAAATAGTGCAATTAAGGGCCCTGAATCAATTAATATTTTCTTCATCTTTTTGCTCTTATTTTTTCTTTAATAAGCGCTTTTCTATCACTGGATAGGTTGGCTTGTTCACTTGCATAGTTACCAAAAAGGTCACTGCCTCGCTCCCATGGAGAAGGTTTATCTAATTTATCAATAAACTCTGTAATACTTTTTCGCACTAATTCCGATTTACTGACACCTAATTGATGGGCAACCTTGTTGATCGTATTTTCTAGTTTTGGATCAAGCCTAATTGTCATCATATTTTTTCTTCCATGCTTACTAATGTATTACTTATTGTAATACATCCTGTAGAAATGTCAATTTTTACACATAATGCTTATGCCTGAAAAGGGGTAAAAATTTAAATCCTAAATTTTCTCAAATTAGCTTAGAAATCCTACAAAAATATCAGACCATTACAAGAGCTCATTCATTCACCATTTCGCGTAGTCTATTTGAGAGAGGAAAGCACAGTTCATATTATTCGGGTGTGGCCTAGTGAGAGGTTACTTGCATTACCAAGGTAAGAGAAAGAGGTCAAGCCTGTTTTACAATATGCAAAACAGTTAGGAATACGGGACGCTAACCTTAAATAGGGTTTTAAGGCTAAAACCAGTCATTTTTTTCGTTATCGGAAGGGGGGGGTAAATTTTAGATTAAAATCCCCCCCCCTATCATGCTAAAAACACAAATAATCGACTGATTTTAGCCTGAAAACCCTATTTAAAGCTAACGTTCTCTTTTTATCACTTTGTTAGTGCGTACCAGCTAATAAACCTGTAACCGATAAATCTTCGTCTATTTCAGGCCAATGAATACCATCACCGAGCAACTCCCAATTAGAAAGTTGCTCTTGAGCCGCTTGCAATAAACGTGGAAACCATACTAACGGTGCTGAAATTGTACGGCCATCCAGTAGCTCAACAATCAAATCGACATCAGTACCCTAATCCCCAGATAGAAAATACGTTTATAGTGCACCAACAGTAGGCGCTTTTATATCTGGGGATTAGGGCAGTACATTTTATTGTATGAGCCAGAAGGTGTAATTCAATCGCTAAAGTGTTCATTTCAAGCCTCTGGTTTAAGAGGCTTAAGCCCAACTTGATTCAGCGTTAATCTAAAAAGCTTTTTAAACGCTCTGCACGACTTGGGTGGCGTAACTTACGCAAAGCTTTCGCTTCTATTTGACGAATTCGCTCACGCGTTACATCAAACTGTTTGCCTACCTCTTCTAAAGTATGGTCGGTATTCATGCTCAAGCCAAAGCGCATACGCAACACTTTCGCTTCACGCGGTGTTAAGGTACCTAACATCTCTCTAACCGTTTCGCTCATGCCTTCTGAATCCGCCGCATCTTGGGGGGATAAAATATTCGAGTCTTCAATAAAATCACCCAGTGATGAATCTTCATCATCCCCGATTGGGGTTTCCATCGAAATGGGTTCTTTGGCAATTTTCATCACTTTACGAATTTTATCTTCTGGCATCTCCATCTCTTCTGCCAGCTCTTCAGGCGTAGGTTCACGTCCCATTCTTTGTAACAGTTGACGCTGAATTCGATTTAATTTGTTAATGGTTTCAATCATGTGAACGGGAATACGAATGGTACGCGCTTGATCGGCAATGGAGCGGGTAATCGCTTGACGAATCCACCATGTTGCGTACGTTGAGAACTTATAACCACGGCGATACTCAAACTTTTCGACCGCTTTCATCAACCCAATGTTTCCTTCTTGAATCAGGTCTAAAAATTGCAACCCACGATTGGTGTATTTTTTAGCGATCGAAATAACCAAACGTAAGTTTGCTTCAATCATTTCACGTTTTGCGGCTCTTGCTTTCGTTTCTGCCTTACTTAACACTTTATAAATTTCTTTATAACGTGCAATGGGCATTTTTTCAGCTTTAGAAATCATTGCCAATCGTTTTTGCGCACGCTTAATGTCATCTCGTGCCAGCTCTAATTCTTTTGCTTGCTTAGGGCACTTTTTGATTAATGCATCGACCATCGCATAATCGGTCTCTGAACCGACAAAAATTTTCAAAAAAGTAGCTCTCGGAACTTTAATCGTGCGTAACACTAAATCGACGATTACACGTTCCTGCTCTCGAATGGACTTAATTCTAACTTTAATACTACGAATAGCACGCGTTGAAAAAATAGGGGTAATTTTAACGCCACGCAAACGCTGAACAACCGCTTCACAAGCATCAATTGCCTTTTGGCTTTCGATACCATCCTTTAAAGCGGCCGACTGTGCAATATCGTTAAGCTTGCGCAACTCTTTAAGAAACTTTGCGAGGGCATCTGGATTAATTCCCTCTTCTCGTGGTTCACTATTGGCCTCGCTGTCTGGTGATAACTCTTCAATCGGCACGTCAATTAGGTCATAAGGACGGTAAAAGCCTTGCACCACATCTGCAATTTTTCCTTCCCCTTTTTCCATTTTTTCAAACCGTTCCAAAATGGAATCTGCATACATGGGGTATTTGGCCAATGCATTCAGCATTTCACGGTTGCCCCATTCAATGCGTTTTGCAATATCCACTTCGCCATGGCGCGTTAACAGGTCAACCGTTCCCATCTCACGCATATACATGCGAACAGGATCCGTTGTACGCCCAAACTCGCCATCTACTTCGGCGAGCGCGGCCAATGCAGCCTCAGCCGTTGTTTCGTCAAAAACACTGTGTCCTTCACTCAGCAATTCATCTTCATCGGGCACAGCATCATACAAACGAATGCCAAAATCTTTTAGGATGGTTAACACCTGACCTAATTGATCTTCTTCAATATCATCTGGCAAAACATCATTTACATCAGAAAATGTTAAAAAACCTAACTCTTTTGCGCGCTCAATTAAATCCGTTAACTGCTGTTTTCTTTCGACTTTTGTCATGCCTTGCTTATGCCTCAAAGTAAATTCTAAAACTGTGCTTTCAATCAACCGATAAAAAGCAACTGACTATTATACCAAATATTTTTCTCTATAATTTAGGATTTTTTGTTTAAAAATAGATGCTTAGCAGAACAATAACTGTGCCAAAAGCATTAACCCTCTTTAATAAATGCCTGCAACTTAAGCATCTCTTCTGGGCTCCAGCCCTGTTTTCCTAAACTCCACTCATCGACACTTCGTGCCAATAACAAAATTAACCCCTCAAACTCGGGCAATAAGAATTGATCGTCATTTGGAATAGAGTAGCCCTCAATCAATGTCAGCTCAGATGCGTAACCATTTTCAACCATCCACTGTTTTGCGTGCTCAACATTAAATTGACTCTGCACCAACGATTGAATCACGCCTGCCAAACAAACATAGTGTGCCTGCTGTGCCAGCAATAAATCCTGAACCAATGTTTCATCAAAAAAAGCGGCCCATTGAGGGCGATAAAATAAAATTCGAACGATTTTAAGAGGTAGCGTAACCACCAGCTTACCGCCCACTGATGATGATTTTTTTTGAGCCTGGCCCCCTTTTTTGACCTGCGCAAAACCTGAGCGTACATCCATCTGCTTTTCAATGCGCCAAGTTGGTAGCTCCACCAGCTCGGCCAGCCCTTCTGCCAATAAAAACTGATACAATCCATGCGCCGCTTGCACATAAGGCTGCGCTAGGGCAACCAACTGTTGCCGCCCTTCAATGGAATGAACGGGAAAAGCCAACTTACGCTGCAAACCTTGCAACAGAAAAGCCGAGAGAGGCAATGCCTCTTCTATTCGTTTATAAAACCCTTCACTTTCTTCTTTACGCACCATTGAATCTGGGTCTTCACCATCGGGTAAAAATAAAAATTTAACGGAACGTTGCCCCTCCATCAGTGGCAAGACTAATTGCAATGCTTTCCACGCCGCCTTTAACCCTGCGTTATCACCATCAAAGCAAAAAACAATCTCGCCAACCTCTCGAAACAGTAACTCTAAATGCTCAATGGTTGTTGCGGTTCCCAATGTGGCAACCACGTTACGCACGCCAAATTGAGCCAGCGCAACCACGTCCATATACCCTTCAACCACCAAAACATTTTGAAATTTAGCACGTGACTGACGCATCTCATACAATCCATACAGCGTATGACTTTTATGAAAAATAGAGGTTTCTGGGGAGTTTAAATACTTAGGCTGGTCGTCACCCAACACTCGGCCACCAAATGCGATCACTCGCCCTCGACCATCTCGAATAGGGAACATAATTCGGTGACGAAAACGGTCGTACAGTCGTCCATCTTCTTTTTGAACCAACAACCCGACTTCAATCAACTGTTGCTTGAGCTTTGAATCCGCTTTTAATCCAGAAACAAGTGACTCCCAGCCTGAAGGCGCAAAACCAACCACGAACTCTTTTGCAACCTCAGCACTCAATCCCCTTGCCTTTAAATACTGTCGAGCGGCATCAGATTCAGTGTGATCTCTTAACTGGTGTCGATAAAATTTTGCTGCTAAATGCATCACATCAAACAGGTCTCGTTGCTGTTGCTGTTGAACCTGCCGTGCTTTCTGCTTTTCTGGCGACAAGCGCTCTCTTGGTACTTCTAACCCGAGCTGTGAAGCCAGCGCCTCAATTGCCTCAACAAATGAAAGCCCTTCATACTCCATTAAAAATTTAAGTGCATCGCCACTGGCGCCACAGCCAAAACAGTGGTAAAACTGTTTGGTCTGACTCACATTAAAAGAGGGGGTTTTTTCATCGTGAAAGGGGCAACACGCTTTATAGGATGTGCCTGCCTTTTTAAGCGGAACACGTTGGTTAATCACTTGCACCACATCGGCTCGAGATAACAAACTCTCGATAAAAGAACGCGGTATGGTTCCTGATTGACCCGACATACTCACAGCTTACTCACAACTTACCCACCAAAAAATACACAGCCCTTAAAACGCAAAAACCCGCCAATCACTTAGCGGGTTCAATTTGAATGAAACTTAATATCAATAAAGATTACAGCAAAAAAAATATTATCACATTACCCTAATTTTGCCCTAATCAACTTACTGACCACACCCATATCGGCACGGCCTTGCATCTTGGGCTTTAATAACCCCATGACCTTACCCATGTCCTGCATGGTTGCAGCACCCGATTTTGTCATTGCAGTATCAATCAACGCATTAATTTCATCTTCGGTTAATGCCTCTGGCATAAAGTCTTGAATAACGGTCATTTCGTAGGCTTCTTGCTCAGCCAAATCCAGACGATTTGCGTCCGAAAATTGCTGATGGGAATCACGGCGCTGTTTCATGGCTTTATCAATGATCGCTAATACGCCCGCATCATCCACCGTCGCTCGACTGTCAACCTCAACCTGTTTAACCGCCGCCAACAACGAACGAATAACGACCAAACGCTGCTTATCTTTCGCTCTCATGCTGATTTTCATTTCAGCCGTAAGGCGTTCTTTTAATGCGGTATTAGACACTTTGCTTTCAATCCAAACTTAATACATACGAGTCGTGCGACGGTTTTCACGAGACAAACGCTTTGCTAAACGCTTAACCGCCGCCGCTTTCATACGCTTTTTAGCCCACGTAGGCTTTTCATAGTATTCACGTTTACGTGTTTCAGTTAACACGCCTGCTTTTTCACACGCACGTTTAAAACGACGTAATGCAACGTCAAATGGTTCTGTATCTCTAATTTTTACGCTTGGCATAATCATTACCTTAAATTTTGTCTATTCGGTTCATACCTACCACGCAAGAAATGGAAGGCAGCGGAAACGAGGGATTATAAATTCCTGAGCTTAATATTGCAAATCTTTTGTTCAAAATAGCGTAGGTTTTTTTGTTAAAATTTAACCACTTTAGATTTAGCTGGAACAATAGAATGCTGGTATTAGGAATAGAAAGCTCGTGTGACGAAACAGGAATCGCACTGTACGACACCAATAAGGGGCTCATTGCCGACACGCTCTACACTCAAGTGGAACTTCACGCACAATACGGCGGGGTTGTCCCCGAACTGGCCTCACGTGACCACATTCGAAAACTGACGCCCTTAATTCAACAAACATTGAATGACGCCAATATAACCTTCGCCCAACTTCAAGGCATTGCCTACACCAAAGGCCCTGGCCTGATGGGCGCACTGCTTGCAGGCACCTCCGTGGCTCGTAGCTTGGCTTATGCACTTAATATTCCCGCCATTGGTGTACACCATATGGAAGGCCACCTGCTCGCCCCCATGCTGGAAGAGAGCAAACCTGACTTTCCTTTTATTTGCTTACTCGTCTCAGGTGGTCACAGCATGATTGTGCGCGTGGATGGCATTGGTCAATACAAAGTGCTGGGTGATACGCTTGATGATGCCGCAGGCGAAGCCTTTGATAAAACAGCTAAATTACTCGATCTTGGCTACCCAGGCGGACCCAATGTATCTAACCTTGCCCTCAAAGGACGTGCAAATCGCTATACGTTTCCACGTCCAATGATTAATCGCCCAGGACTCGACATGAGCTTTAGTGGCTTAAAAACCTATACCCGCAACACATGGTTAAAAGCCGTTAAAGAAAACGATGCCACCGAACAAACCAAAGCCGACATTTGCCGTGCTTTTGAAATTGCGGTTGCAGAAACACTTACCATCAAATGTAAACGCGCATTAGAACAAGAAAACTTAAACTGTATAGTCATTGCAGGTGGTGTGAGTGCCAATCGAAGTATTCGTGAAAAGCTTTCGCAATTAATGACCAAACGCCGTGGGGAGTTTTTTTACCCCCGCCTACAATTTTGCACCGACAATGGCGCAATGATTGCCTACGCAGGCGCACAACGACTGCTTGCAGGGCAAAAAGACGCTTTAAGCTTTGCCGCCACTCCCCGCTGGTCTTTAGAAGAACTTACACCCATTTAACGCCAAATACAGGAATTTAAAAACAAAAAAAGGCGCAATTTAATTGCGCCTTTTTTAGGTTTAATACACTCACAAGGAGTCTATATAAACATAAGCTAAATCAAGATTAAGCTTTTTTACTGCGACGTGCGGCCATAAATCCAACAAGTCCTAAACCACCTAACATTAAGGCAATTGAACTAGGCTCTGGAACAGGAGATGTTATCGTAGTTAACGCATAACCAGCAGATGCATTACCTGTCGCAACACCACTTACCACCAAATTATAAGAACCAGCGGCTAACTGTACTCCCTGAGTTAAGTCTATAATAGAAAAGCTTCCAGTAGTAGAAGGAGTCCCAAAATAGCCAAGAACATTCATACTTGTAAATGCTGAAATTGCAGCGTTTCCACTAACTGCAAAAGCTTCGAAAAAGTTATCTTCCGAAAGAGTAAAGTTAAACGTATCTGTAAAAGCACCTGCTAACAAGCCGAAAGACTCATCAACTGTAACATTACCACTAGCATCTGTGGCAGTAATATCGCCTAAATTATAAGCACCAGCATTCGCCAAGCTCGAAGCCAAAATTAAAGAAGCCGCTAAACCCATTTTATTAATCATTTTCATAGTAGTTAAACCTTATATAACATATAACATATGTCATTTGTCATTCAATGCCCTAAGACATCTCCCCCTTACTCCAACATCCGTAAATAATCACGAATTTTAACCTCACCTTTCAAAAAAAGACGAATTTAAGCGAACAAGTTACGAACCATTTTATACCCCCCCCTAACTAATGTCAATGTTAACTTACAGCCCTAACTAAGCAAAAATAACCAGTTACCTCTTCATTCCACCCAATAAACTCCCGTTTTAATTGCTGAAAACCCGATGTGAAACCATTTCCTACAACACCTGCTCGGAGCCAGCCCGAGAATGAAAGTCACAGCTAAAACCGAGACCGCTGGATGAATCATCACCCGACAACGCTAAAATTTAAGCATAAAAAAAGGCGCAATTAAATTGCGCCTTTTTTAGGTTCAATACACTCACAAGGAGTCTATATAAACATAAGCTAAATCAAGATTAAGCTTTTTTACTACGACGTGCTGCCATAAATCCAACAAGACCTAAACCACCTAACATTAAGGCAATTGAACTAGGCTCTGGAACAGGAGAAGTTACTGTGTTTACAGTATAACCCGTTGAATTAACTCCCGCGATACCAGAAATTGATAACACATAGCTACCATCAGATAGGTTAATAGAACCGCCAGTAGATGCTTCTGTGTATTCTGCAACAGAGAAAACTCCAGCAATGTCATAAACAGTACCAGAAGTTCCACCAACAAGTTCAATATCTAAAAAATTAGAGATAGAAGTAACTGAGCTGGTTGCCAATGCAGCAAAAGTGTGACCTAGTGACGAACCAGACAGCGAAAACTGAAATGTGTCAGTAAAGAATCCTTCTGCAGAAGAAGGCACATCAAAATCAGTTGTAGAGTTAGTAATATCATGCAAGTTATATGCATTAGCACTCGCTAAACTTGAAGCCAAAACTAAAGACGCCGCTAAACCCATTTTATTAATCATTTTCATAGTAGTTAAACCTTATAAATTATTGTAAATAATAATTACGATGCCAAAGACACCTTCCCCCTATCCAATATATGCAAATAATCACAAAGTTTAACCTCACCCTTCAAAAGGGTCGAAAGGGTCGAAATTAAACGGATAAGCTACGGACTATTCTATAAGACCCCCTCACCAATGTCAACACCAGGCCGCAATAAACCCCTGTGACTAAGTAAAAACAACGGGTTACACCTGGATTTAACGCCAACAAGCCCCTGTTTTACCCAAGAAACCCGCTTATTTACCCCTTTTTTCTCCACTTAATTAACCCAACACTCGGTCATACAAAAAACACAACTCAAAGCCGGCAAACCCCAAGCCGTGTCCGAAACTGAGGCCATTGGGTTAATCGCTATTTCGCCAACGCTAAAATATGAACATAAAAAAAGGCGCAAATGAATTGCGCCTTTTTAAACGTTATTCCGCCCCAAAAGGCGGCATAAAATTTAAGCTTTTTTACTACGACGTGCGGCCATAAATCCAACAAGACCTAAACCACCTAACATTAAGGCAATTGAACTAGGCTCTGGAACAGGGGACACAGCTTCTAATGTAGAATCTACAGAATACCCCGCACCATCATACATTGACTCCCCTGCTATAGTGATAGTATAAGTACCAGCAACTAACCCCGTCACATTAACGCCAACCTCGGCTAAAGAAAAATTACCAAAAGAACCCGTATTACCCACTAAGTTAACGCTGTTACCTGAAAAAGTAAGTGAAGTAAACGCTGAAATAGAGTCTGTTGCAGCTGAAAAAAGAATGTCTCCCGTTGCATCATCATCTAGAACAATGCTAAACACGTCTGTAAAGCTTCCTGAAGCACTTACTACGTGAGCAAAATTAAGCGGGTGGTCAAATAAATCATAAGAATCCGCACTTGCAACATTCGAAGCCAAAACCAAAGAAGCCGCTAAACCCATTTTATTCATCATTTTCATAGTAA
>JAKISK010000065.1 GCA_021648625.1 Thiomicrorhabdus sp.
CTGTTAGCAATCATCATATTATATTGCAAGATCAAGTTTTGCTTTCGTTTTTTCCAGGAGATACTCAATTAATCGCTCTCGATCAGCTCATGAATAGAGAACGCAGACAGAACATTATCAAAACCCTACTCCCAGCCCACCTTACCAATCTTGAAACTTTTCAGGGGAAGCTCGAAACTTTGGCGTATAAGCCAGAGCGTCGTTACGTCGGACGACTGGCGCTCAAAAACGGAACAAGTGTGCTGTTAAAACACTATCGTAAACGCAAATATCACAATTCGGCATTAGCGACTAATGTTCAGGCTCCAACCTCCGAACAATTACGAATTCCACGCTTACTTGGCGCCTCAAAAAGCTATCAAAGCCTGATGTTTGAGTGGTTGCCAGGAACCTTATTAGATACTGAAATAAAAACCAACCCTGACGTTCGCTCTCTTCATGCAAGCGGTGTCGCATTGGCTAAATTCCATACCATAACCACAAACGGTCTAACACACCGAACCCTTAAAATGAGAGCCGAAAAATTAACAGACATGGCTAAAACCATTGCTCAATTTTACCCCTCGCTAGGCAAGTTATCCCATGACACTGCCTTGCTGATCGTCGAAAATATACAGCATGAACCCTCTGTTATGCAGCGAATACATGGCGACTTCTACCCTAAGCAAATCATTTTAATGGCAGAAGGACAAGTTGCTATTATCGATCATGATGAAAACCGTTGCGGTGATCCTATGGAAGATCTAGGCCTCTTCATTGCGCATTTACTTAGAGATAAATACACTAAACGGATAACTCATAACCAAACTGAACAACTGATTGAAGCCTTAATTGAAGGTTATGAGTCCATCACACAAAAAACCGTGACACGTAAACTTTATTGTTACGTCGCCGCAGGACTGTTTTCGCTAACGCATTCACCTTTTAGAAACCACAAATCCAACTGGCCAAAAGAGACTTTGATCATGCTTGAGTTAATAAACAGTATTATGCATTCATCCAACTCTACGACAAGGCTCACAATATCATGAACATATTAAATAAAGAGGTTAAAATGCCGCCTAACATTTCAATCAACGAAACGTTTAATGGTTTTCGACAAGAGCAGATGATAGAGCAAGGCAGCCAGCCCCAATTAATGCAGACCAACCAGCGTTATGCTGCGACGTTTAATGCCGACTTGAAAGGCATAAAGCAGGAGGGAATTAACTATGTTGTCAACTTTTGATGTTAACGTTATCCAACGAGACCAAGCTATTTCGGGAATGAAGAAGGTGATGGATCCCGACGCCTTCCTTAGCGCATTACGCACGTCTCAGCCTGAACTAAATATAACCAGTGTAAAACTCTCTTATCTACGCTACCGACCCACACAGTCTTGTCTGGCTGCCTATCAAGTGGTGATTCAGGATACTGCCACGCCCATGTTGATCCACGCGACAGCCTTTAACAGCAAAGCCTGGAACAAGCTACCCACCCTAAGCGACAAGTATCACTTTGTGCTGCAAAATCAAGTGCTCGTTTCTCTCTTTCCAGGAGATATCAAACTGCCCGCGCTGGCACAATTGATGAACCATGATAGTAGACAGAAAATTTTAAAAACGCTGCTGCCCAGCAAGGTCAAAGCCTGGTCGAGCGACCTTGAAACGCTGGCCTATAAACCGCAACGACGTTATGTAGGGCGGATTCATCTCGAGGACACCACCAGCGTACTACTTAAACACTATGCCAAACGCAACTACGATAAGTCTGCATCCGCGACCATGATCGATTGTCCAACGACCAGTCAATTGCGTATTCCCCGCACATTAGGGCAATCACCACACCATCAATGCCTAGCGTTCGAATGGCTCCCTGGACGACTGTTGGAAGCTGAGATAACCACCAACCCGACAAACCATGATTTATACTCAAGTGGCGCGGCATTAGCTGACTTTCATGCGTTAACAACAGACGGTCTACCACAACGCTCACTCCCTATGCAGGCCGACAAATTATCCGCCCATGCCACAACCATTGCCCAACTGCATCCACCACTTGCCTCGCTTGCGCATAAACTAGCCACCCGTATCAACCAATATCGCTTGCAGGCGGCACCTGTTTTTCAACGCATACATGGCGACTTTGCACCCAGTCAAATTATACTAATGGAGAAAGGGCAAGTCGCCATTATCGATAACGATCAAAATATTTGTGGCGATCCTTTGGAAGATTTAGGCCTGTTTATCGCGCACCTACTAAGGCACCAATACAAAGGAAAATTAACGCCTCAACAAGCAGAGTCACTGATAGAGTCACTCATTGAGGGCTATCAATCTACAACACAAAAAAAGGTGACTCACGCGCTTCGCTATCACATTGCAGCGGGATTATTTTCTCTGGCTCATAGACCCTTCAGATCCCGTAAACCCAATTGGCCAGAAGCTATGCATAAAATATTGGAACAAATAAACGACATTCTGCACTCATCTCATCGACAGATTAGTTAACGGCACAATGATCACTCTGGAGATGACTATGAAAACCCCACTAACCCACCTTGTCAACGAAACATTTGAAGGTGCTCACCAAGCACTTGATGCCGTAGCCGTACAAGCCGAATTATCAAGGTTGCCTTTTTTTCTGCACGATGACGCTTTTCCGCAACTCATTGCCATTCGACTCAGGCGTCACAAACCTGGACGGCGCTGTCTTATTGAATATGATCTTCTGGTCAAGCACCCTCATAACCCGCCACTTGCCATGACATTAATGGCCAAGATACGTATGAAAAGTCACGATCATAAAACTTGGGCTGTACTCAACTCGCTATGGAAGGGTGACTTTAACGATAACAATACAGATGACAATATCAAAATACCCTACCCAGTTGGAGAAATTCCTCATTGGCATATGATGTTGCAACTGAAAGTGTCAGGCACTGAACTGGGGGCAATGCTTGCGGGTTCACGCGGAGAGCACCTAGCCAAACAGGTAGCCGAATCGGCATTCAAAATTCATAGTAGCGATATTCCAACCAAGCGTTGTCACACCATGGCAAACGAATTAGATATTTTGAACAATCGCCTCTCTAAAACAGCCGATGCAAACCGCCATTGGTCTATACGAATTAAACACATAATAAAGCATTGTGAAAAACTAGGAAATAACCTCCCAACGGTTCCTTTATGCGGTATTCACCGAGATTTTTACGCTGATCAAATCATAGTGAATGGCAAGTCATTATATCTGCTAGATTTTGATCTTTATTGCAAAGGAGACCCTGCACTTGATATCGGAAATTTCATTGCTCATATTACTGAATTCAGTTTACGAACATTCAATGATGCCGATGCGCTTATCAATGTAAAACATGCACTTAGTAACCGATATTTACAATTGAACCCCAATATCAAACGTCAAAGTATTCAAACTTATGAGATTTTAACGCTTGCTAGACATATCTATATCAGTACATTGTTCTCTGATCGAAAGCCCTTTACCTTGGCTTTACTTGAACTCACTGAGGAGCGCCTTGGAATATGAACTTGCTCTGCACCGTAAAAAATTTGGTTCGTTATGCAAACCAGAATTCAAACCCATTCATTTTCAGACTTTCTTGTGCTCCTATTTTCCTAGCGCTCACTTTGTCAACGACTTGTCCAAATGCCATTGCTGAAAACACGCCTATGCAATCAAATTCGGAAGATACGACCTACAAGGGCAAGGGCGCTGCCTCATTTACCCAACGCCCAGAGGAATATAAACGACCTGAAGAACAATTGATATTGAAACTATTCAATCGGCCTTTAACGATCGGTGGCAAAATTAAGACTGACCTGAGATCTCGAGAAGATTCGTCTCTTGGGAGACGGGATGATAACGATTTACGCTTTAGTACGGATCTACAAGTTGAGCTTCTCTATCAGATAACACCCGACACATCATTTTATGTTGAAATTGATGCCAGCTATCAAGAAGATCTCTATTCAGAGGATGGCAATACAGAATCCACAAGCCAAGTTGAATCGGGGGAGTTCTGGCTCTATATGGAAGGATTTAAAAATAAAAACCTGAGCTTGCAAATTGGTCGCCAGTACTTTGGTGACGAACGTGAGTGGTGGTGGGATAAAAAATTAGATGCTGTCCGAATTCAATACGCTGACAATTCATTCAACACACTATTCGCGATTGGCACAAACCCAACCACCATTTCTACCGAAAAAGAACCCTTAGATCCAGAATATGAAGATATCATTTGGATACTCACTAGTGCCGACTGGGAATGGAAGAGAAAAAATCATTTTGAAATCTTTTTCTTATCTCGTTTTGATCGTTCTGATACCCCTGACGTTGGCGATATCGTCCCAAAAACGCAAGAAGATGAAGAAGACGCTACTGTCAACTGGTTTGGATTACGTAGCCATGGGCGAGTCAAAACTGAAAATTCGGGAAAGTTTTATTATTGGTTTGACAGCGGTATGGCTTACGGTAAAGAGACTCTGATCGATTTTGATGACCTCAACGATACGCAACGACAAGTCGACAGTCGCTCCGAATACACTCTGAGCAGCTGGGGTGTAGACATCGGAACTACATGGGAGACCAAACTGCCTTATCAACCAAGATTCACATTGGGTTATGCCAAAGGTTCAGGAGATAAAAACCCAAATGATGAAATGGACAGTGCCTATCGTCAAAGTGGCCTACAAAGTAATGATGACAAACTTCGTGGCGTGAATAGCTTTCGATATTATGGTGAACTGTTACGTCCCGAACTCTCTAATTTAACCATTAAAACGTTTGCATTAGGGTTTCCGTTATTCAATGACAGCTCACTGGAATTAGTGTATCACCGCTATCAACAAGTTTATGCTGCAGATCAACTTCGAAACGCTCGAATTCGAACCAAACCGGAAGGCGAGCACCGTGATATTGGTGAAGAATTCAACCTCATTTTAGGATTAGAGGAGTGGGAACAATTAGAACTGGAATTAATCGCCACCTATTTTCGTGCAGGCAAAGCCTATGGAGAATATCAAGGTCAAACCGCATCAAGCATAACGCTTAAAATTCAGTATGGTTTTTAAAAAAAATAGGGTCTACGCGGAAGCGTGTGGGTAAATCCTGAACAAATCCAAGCGTAATACAGTGAAAATGGTTTCATTTCTTGGGTAATGGAGCGAACTCCTCGTTTAACCCATTGCCCTAATCCCCAGATAGAATATACATTTATAGCACAAGTCCTTGACGTACCTAGCAAATTCAAAAAAGAGCGCATCACCAATAAGGTGACTTTGCCTTTTTTAAATTCACTATGCACATCAATTACTTACACTCTAATTCGCATTTCTATCTGGGGATTAGGGCATTGTTTTAACAGCTTTAATTGCAACGGTGCCTTTGGGTTGTTAAATTAAAAAATAACAACACTCTGCAATAAATACTTGACCATTACACTACATCAATCACTTGCTGAACTGAGAACCCCTGATTATTTTCTAGATTATACGCCAAAGCACCACTTTTACGACCGGCAGATTCAACCTCGAAGTGAATAACAACCGATAATTCCTTTACAAAATTCCTCGCATGATAATCTCTCCCTATGCACTATACCGTATAATTTTCACATTACCAAAGCCCAACCTACAAACCCAACCTAAGATTAGAGTGTATCGTTTCAATTAATGATGTTGGTACGCCATGCTCTCGTGCAAGTGTTTGCCATTGTGAAACGTGTTCGATGGTTTCATCAATAATTTGATCTATCTTTTTTCGAGTAAAGATCGGGCTTAGTTTTTCCAGTGAATAAACGTCACTGCGCACAAAATCGTCTCGCTTACCGTTTAAGGTCATCCAATGACTGTTTACCCACTTACTGCCTTCTTTGTAGCTGTAGGCCAAATCGTAAGCGGGTGCAAGTTGCCATTGGTGTTCTGAGTTCAAACAAAACGAGAAATTTTTAGCGTGGTCATCATGATTACGTGCCACGATATTGAACACCATCCGCCTTAAAAGTTGCTCCGCTTCTTTGGCCGATAGTCGCAACTTTCGCATAACACCAAACAGTTCGGCATAAGAGTAAGAACCCGGGTTTTTATAATCCACATGCGCCAAACCATTAAGCGTTTGGACGTGTATTTTTTGATTGCCTACACGATCAAACCGTTGTGTAATAAAGTGACGGCGCGGCCCTTCATCAAGCAATTTACAGGGCATCATCTCAATACCACACGCTTTTGCCATTAACGCATACACATACTCCATTGCGCCATATCCCATGGGGTCACCAAACGTTTCTTTGCCTTTATGGTGCTCACTCACACCGTCAAACTTCATCAAATAATGTGTAAAATCATCGGGGATACTGGCTTGCCCAGAACGCACCTGCGTAAAATCACAATTAAACGCCAACACCGCTTTAGGCCTTGCGCCACCGGCACTTGTGCCAACAGAAAGCAGAGCCATCATGGCCTCTCTATCCTCTTGATCGTTACTTAGTAACTCAGCACTAAAATTATTTCGATCATCAACTATGTCTTGCGCGATGCTCACGAGCGAATCTATTTCAATAAACTGCGCGGCATTTAAACTTTTAAGCTTGGTGGCAGGCGAATACTCAAGCGCACCCATGCCACGCTTTCCAGTATATTGCAGTCGTTGCAACGGAGTGATGTCACTGGGTTGCTTACCTTGTCTGGCAATCCAAGCGTTTAACACGGTATTACCAAAATCATCGGGCAACGAGTCGGCGATTAAACCAGGTAAGCCTTTATAGGTTGCGTGCCCCAGTTCTGGAAAAGTATAAACACGCTGGGCAGATTTAGATAAATCGGCAATGGGCATTTTGATGGGAGACAGCTCTATGCCTGTGGCAATAAAAGCCGCATCGTACTCAAATGCACCTAAGCCTGTATTGGCATTAAAGCTAAGCGCACCAACAAAATGGCTCTGATAATGCACATTAATGACCTCCATTACCATTCTAATTCAACCTCTTTAATGAATCCGCTACTGGCTCCAATACGCCCTCTTTTGCCAGAGGCTCGCTGACGTTGTTTGCCTTGTAGCTTTGCCAGTTGAAGCGGAGAAACGTCTTGTTTTGGTAAAAAAGCATCTAAACTATCCGTTAGGTTCAGAGCCATCATGATTGCCACCAAAGAGACCAATTGAACCTGACCTTTTTCGGCATTCATTACTGTTTTACGAGACACGCCCGCTCGCTTCGCAACCTCCGTTTGCGTCATATCACTGTTTAAACGCACCTGTTTTAATCGCACGCCTAATGCTTTCGCAATCGAATCTGGCGATTTTTCTTCTACACCCATAGTGACACCATTTTAGGACATTACCCCTTGTATAAAGCAATAAAGTTTAACTTTTAGGACATTACATGACTCAAAAAACACAATTAACACCAGACCTCATAAAGATAACAATATCGCACATTAACCTAGATTAATCCACATAAAGTATAAAATTAGTAACCTAACAACATTATAACGAAAATTTTACCCCCCCTAATCTTTAAAATAAAATTTCATACAAAAACTATGACAAATCCAAAAATCTTCGTTATCGTATAAACTGACGCTTAATCACTCAACTTAAAATACCATGACTTCTCAAAAAAACCTTATTATTGACGACGCCATCCCTTACGCCAATGAAATATTTTCGCACTTAGGCAAGGTAATCACCCTGCCCGGAAAATGCATTGATGCACACGCGGTACGTCATGCCGATGCCCTGATAGTGAGGTCTCGAACCCAAGTAAACCAAGCCCTGCTTGAACACAGTACCGTGCAATTTATTGGCAGTACCGTCGTGGGTCTGGATCACATTGACCAACCCTATTTACAACAACGCGACATTACGTTTTACTCCGCCCAAGGGTGTAACGCCAACTCGGTGGCAGAGTTTATTATCACCGCATTATTTGATCTAGCAGAACATTTTGAATTTAACCTGTTTGAAAAAACACTGGGGATTGTAGGCGTTGGGCACGTTGGCACCTTCGTGCATCAAAAGGCGAAAGCACTTGGCATCACCTGTTTATTAAACGATCCACCAAGAGCACGTAAAGAAAACCGCTCAAATAACACAGAGGGGGGGGGATTTATTTCATTAGATGAGTGCCTAACAGCCGATATTATTACCTTTCACACGCCGCTGACGACTACAGGGAAGGACGCAACTCTTGACCTGCTTTCAGCAAAACGATTGCAACAGATAAAGCCACATCAAATCATAATCAATGCCGCACGAGGCGGCATTATTAATGAAGCCGCTTGGTGTCAAACTCAAACACGCGCCAATGTTATTGATTGCTGGGAGAACGAACCCAAAATTTCTCCCCCCCTATATCAAACCGCCTATTTAGCCACCCCACACATTGCAGGGCATTCGCTTGAAGCCAAAGTAGCAGGCAGTGAAATGGTCTATCAAGCCCTCTGTAACGCTTGGAAAATACCCGCAAAAACAGACTGGAAAAAATTTCTCCCCCCCCCTCCTGCAACCATCACCCTCACACCACAAAAGAGCCTACAAACCACACTGCACCAGCTTTTTACCCAAACCCATAATATCCACAACGACGATCTTGCCATTCGCGCTGAGAACATGGAAGAGGTTCACCAAAAATACGAACATTATCGCCGCAACTTTCCCATTTACCGAGAGTGGCACCAACATTCAATTACACCCCTCAACACGCCAAAAATTAACGCACTTAACAAGTCCTTAAACGCGTTAGGGTTTTGCAGATTATCGCCCACTTTATAGTCAAGCACTCTATCTAAAAAAAACAATATCGCTTATACTTGCGGGTCAACAATTCACGGCTCGATTTCCTCGCGATGTTAACTAAATTAATCCTTTTCACTCGGTCATTTATTTTTTACGTTGGAAACTACGCAATCATATCTATCGCTTCATTAATTGGGCTAATCATGACGCCGCTTCCGCTTAAAACTCGATTAATATTTATGCGCGGGGCGGTAAAAATGTTTCTTTTTTGGCTCAAATTAAGCTGTAATATAACGCACAAAGTTCATAATATTGAGTGTATAGACCCAAACAAGCCCAGTATTATTTTGTCACGACATGAGTCAACATGGGAGGCACTTGCTTTTCACGCAATCTTTCCCATGCAAATTAATATTGTCAAAAAAGAACTCAAGTTAATTCCTTTTTTTGGTTTTATTTTAGGGACGATTGAGTCCATTTTTATTGATCGAAAACAACCTTTTAAAGCCATTAAGCACATCAAGAAAAAAGGCACTCAGGCGATCAAAAATGGCTTTTGGCTCATCATATTTCCAGGAGGCACCCGTGTTCCTCCAGAAGAACCCACCGAAGTACAATCAGGCGGGCTTATGTTTGCAAAACAGGTAAGCGTTCCCGTGTATCTTGTCGCGCATAATGCAGGCAAAACATGGCCTAAAGGAACGTTTATTAAACAACCAGGCATCATTGATGTTTACATAAAGCCACTTAATAATATTGAAAACAAAAACCTAAAAACCATCGGTTCTGAAGCACAAGCTTGGTTTCAAACACCCTATCAACCTAACCCTAAAGAGATCCAAAACAATGTTAACGCCTGAACAATTAGAAATCGCAAATTTAATTATTAACGCAGTCAACCTTGAAGACATCAATGCGAATGAGATCGACCCCAATGAAGCCATCTTTAATAACGGCTTAGGATTGGATTCAATTGATGCGCTCGAAATATCTTTAGAATTAAGCAAGCAATACGGAGTCAAAATTAAATCCAGTGATGAAAATATTGATGAAATTTTCACATCGATTGCAACCTTAACTCAATTTGTTCAAACCAATAAAACCAGCTAAGTAAGCCTGTAAAAAATGCGCTCTACTCTATTTAAAAACCAAAGCCCGTCCGACATTGAAGCACTTTGGTTTTCAGATACGTTTATCTATAAAGACTCTCCTACTCAAAATCTAAGCCGCTGGGAGCTCTTACACGCCGCAAAATGCTTAAGCCTTGAAATTACTTCAACGCAACCTCTGTCTGCCATTATTCTTTTTCAACAACGGCATATTTTTTTAATCGCCAGTCTCGCCATTGCGTTAAAAAAAGGACGCGTTATTTTACCGCCCAACACCACTGAAAACACCTTAAAAAACCTACAAAACGACTTACCAAATCTCTGGTTATTCGGTGATAAGATGCCCTCTATGTTTCAAAATGAAAACCACGTATCTTCTCAGCATATTGAAAACATTATTGCCTCGGTAAAAAATTACCCTCCCCCCTTTTGTTTCGATGCACTCAGTCATTTTTTTGCAACCATTAAAGCGTCTGAAATTTGGCTTTATACTTCTGGCTCAACAGGCTTGCCAAAACGTGTTGTAAAAACATGGCAAAACATGATTGATTCGGCCAACCTTGCTATTTCTCGATTTAATTTAATGACCCCCTGCTTTATCGTCACCACCGTACCAAACCAGCATATGTTTGGCTTAGAAAGCTCTATTTTTTGGCCATTGCTCTCCAAAGCAAGCCTGTGGCATGACCGCCCCATGTTTCCAGAAGATATTATTTCGGCACTTTCAGCCAACACTCAACAACCCGCGCTATTGGTTTCAACGCCCCTTCACATTAAGAAACTCATCGCCTTTAAATTAGACTGGCCAAAACATTTAAACCGTTTACTCTCTGCAACCGCCCCCATGCCCTGCTCCTTAGCGCAAAAAACAGAGCAGCAAATGAAGGTTCAAGTATTTGAAGTTTATGGCAGTACTGAAACGGCCTCCATTGCCTCCAAACAAAGCACGTTTTCTGAATTATGGCAACCTTATCAAGACGTTGAATTTCAAGAAATAAGCCCCAAACAGTATGCCGTCAAAACGGCAGGGCTCGATAAATTTCAACCACTAAACGACCAAATTGAGTTCATCAACCCCCCACAATTTAAACTCGGAAAACGAGACGATGATTTAATAAAAATAGCAGGAAAACGCATCTCTTTATCAGAGTTAAACCGTTCTCTATGCGCGATAAAAGGTATTTCTGACGGTGTATTTATACAACCCAAGCATGCCGAAAGACTCGCTGCATTCGTTGTTACAACCCTAAGTAGCACAAAGATTCAACAAGCACTTCGAAAAATGATTGACCCTGTTTTTTTACCACGCCCCATTATTTTTTTAAGCGTACTTCCAAGAAACGATGTTGGAAAAATTTTACATAATCAGCTACTAAAAAACCTATCTGCACAATAATCACAGTCTTGTACATCAACCTGAATACAAAAAACTTAAAAAGTGAATATGTTCTGCTTGAGCAACGATTGGTGCATCGTTATTTTGAGAAGCTTCTTCGTTCTCTTTTTCGTTGGTTGTTGTGCAGGTTGAGATCACAAGAAGATAGGTTGAAATAGCAATGGATTTGGAGTATTTTTTTAACAATGTCGGGGACGGTTTGTTGTTGAAACACACGTGCGTTGGAGGTGAGGCTTAATCGCTGTAGATCGGGTTCAATGATGAGGGTGTAGTACGCCCACCCATCCACAATGTCTTGAACGACCATATGTTTAAGGGTTCCCACAAAATAGCGAATATTGGCGTCGTACTTGTGGTGAATGCTTAAGATGACTTGGCGACCAATGCTGTCGGTGGGGTTAATTTTTGTGTTACGACTGGCGATTTGGATGTCGCCTTGGTAGAGGGTGAAGAGGGTTTGTTTGGGTTAAGGTGGTTTTTGGATAGGGGGGGGTAAAAACTTGGATTGGAATTTTACCCCCCCCCTTTTCCTCCTTTTTATTTTTTATGATTTTTTACAACAAGGTATGGACAATTCGCCACTTATTTACGCTTTTAACCTATCCAGTAATCAATTTTTGGGTTTATTTTCTGGCCAATTTCATCTTCTTTATCGTCATTGCTTTCTAAATAACCATCTTCATCAAGAAAATAAACGTTCTGCTGATAAAACTCTAAAATGGTTTGGGCGAAGTCGAGACTATTGTTGTGTATTTTTTCTATTTCAGGTTCATCATGAGCAGCTAAGAATATACCATTAGCTTCATTAGTTGAAAAACAGACAAAATCACTTGAATAATTGGATAAGATGGGAAAATAGCTGGGTTTCCAATAAAATTTTTCAATCAAGCTAGGTAGCTCATCAAGTGTTATCAAGTAATAACCTGGAATGAAGTCCATTAATTTTTGATTTTGAATTTCTCTTGGAGTACCACCAATCAATTCATATATTTCAAAATATATTTCTGGAATGTCTTCAACTTGTTCAAATGAAGCTGAAAGCTTTTGTTTGATAACTTCTCGTCTTACACCTTTACCCAAACTATCTTTATAACCAGGGCGAACAATATCCGCAACATGAATCACTTGTTTAAAAGTTTTTTGAAACTTTGTCATTTTTTAATCCGTAATTTTAACATCGTATTTATCACCTTCCTTGATACCATTTTCTCTATAAAAATTACCCAGATCGCGTCCTGCGGCTTGATTTTCAGTGCTTTTAACAGGTTCTACATGTGCTCCTTTACCACCTTGGTTTGATGAGGCATAAGGAAATTCATCATAATCATAACCTTTTGGAGGCGGTCCATTTTTCTTTCTCATTTCTGCTTGAGCACGCCTTCTATTTCTCTGAGCAGCCTTTGTTCCAGAACCACGTTCTAAATTTTTTATGGGAAGTCCTTTTTTTTCTGCATTCTCAATAACCTTAGCATGGTTTGGATACTTAGTTTTTGAAATCTCAAAAACAGGGTTCGATCCCTCTTTTATTATACCACCATTCGCCTTGTTATTATCCGTTTTACCCTTACCTAAAACAGCTTCTATACCCTTATCAGCAATTTTAAAAACCTTACCCGCAGGCGTTGTCATCGCTACACCAATGGCTATTTCTGTAACCGCACCAGCGATATCACCATCCTTCAGTTCGTCTATGGCATTACTCGCACCATCCACTAAATCGCCAACTAAAAAGTCAACGACTCCTGCACCCGCTGCCTTAGTTTTTTCGGTAAAAGAAATCTCTTCGGTCACATTCTTTCCAAACCCACCAAACTCCCCAGCCTTCGGTTCCACCGCCATGTTGTCAAGGTTTGTCTTGGCTTGAGAAGCGCCGCCTCCGCCGGCATTAATCTTAACCATTCCCCCTTGGATGGTGGTCATGCCTTGGCCTTTGATGGTGATTTTTGTTCCGGCCACGGTAATTTGGGTGGGGGTCATTTTGATTTGATTGGCGCCCAGATTAAACTCGATAAAATCATTGGCGGTGATTTGGATTGATTTGGCTTTTTTTTCACTGGCTTGAATGACGTTTACTTTGAGTTCGCCTTCTATTTTAACGATTTCATTGTTTTTTATCAGTCGTCTGTAGTCTTTTTCGGCGTGGACGTAAATTTCTTCTTCGC
>JAKISK010000066.1 GCA_021648625.1 Thiomicrorhabdus sp.
CGGGCCCAAGTGTTGGATAAACGCTGGCAGGTAAATCGGCCTGTACTTGGCTTAAATACTCCAATACTCGGGATCTTGCCCAATAAGGATCTGTACCGTCTTCAAATAGAACATACACATAAGAGTCACCAAAGAAAGAGTACCCCCTAACCGCCTTTGATTTAGGAATCGACATCATCAGGTTTGAAATAGGGTAGGTTACTTGATCTTCAATCACTTGAGGGGTTTGACCCGCAAAAGGCGTTTTAATAATCACCTGAACATCAGACAAATCAGGAATGGCATCCAAAGGGGTATTTTGAAGTGATAACCACCCCCAAGCCCCCATGGCAGCACTTAACAACAGAACCAATACTCGGTTACGAATGGAGTAGGTAATAATATGATTAATCATCTAAACGCCTCCTTTAATGGTTGTGTTCTGCGGGAGGTGGTGTTTCTCCAGCCGACATTAAACGTCGTAAGTTGGATTGAATTTGACTCTCCGAGTCAATCAAAAATTGACCAGAAATAACAATTTTTTGCCCTACTTCCAAACCCGATAACACCTCAACAATCCCTTGGGTTTGAATGCCTGTCGTAACCTCAACCACATCAAATTCACCACCGTCTAATTGACGAACCACTCTTTGCGTCTTTCCATCATCAATAACCGCTTCCAATGGAATCGCCAATACATTCGATTTCCCCCCCCCATAAATTTCAACATCAATAAACATGTTCGGTTTCAACAAATGCTGTTCATTAAGCACAGGCAAACGTACTTTTAACGCTTGGGTTTTTGCATCCGTTAAAGGGTAAAGATACTCAATTTGACTCTCCCAGCGTTGGGCTGGAAATGCTTGGCTGGTTAAATTTGCTGTCAGCCCTGTTTTAACCCAGCTTTGTTGCAGCGGTAAAATTTCCGCCTCCACCCATACAGAGGATAAATCAGCAATCGTCATTAACTCGGTTTGTGGCTGAATATACATTCCTTCCTGCACGGAAAGCGCCGTAATTACGCCATCTTGGCTCGCATAGATAGGTACTTTATTAAACGTTTTATTTTTACGTTGAATTTGTTTAATAACTCCACTACCCACACCCAATAGCTCTAAACGAGTTTTAGCTGAAGCCACCAAGGAATTTGCAGAGCTTCCTAATCGTTTTCGATTATGCCGCGCCAATAAAAAATCTTGCTGTGCTGAAACAATTTCAGGCGAATATAAACGATACAATAATTGCCCTTTTTTAACGGAATCACCCAAGCTGTGAACGCTCAAATCACTAATCCAACCCGATGCCCTTGGATGAATATGAATCACCTTTGAATCATCCAAAACAACCTTGCCAAACGTTGGAATATAGCGCCATAAAGTCGTTTTTTGAACCTCGGCGGTACGTATGGCTAAACCTTGCTTTAAACCATTTGCCCCCCCTCCTGCTGAAATTTTAGGCGCGCCAACCGATGATTGAATTTTTTGTTTTACCAAATCCATACCACAGATAGGGCAGGTTCCCTCATGATCACGAATGATTTGAGGGTGCATTGGACAAACATATTTATAGACCGCTGTAGATTCACTGTCTAAAATTGCGATTTCAGATGCATGATCTGATTCTGAATGAAGATCACCTTCCGCTGCACTCACAAAAGAGGAGAAAGAGATCACGAAAGAATAAAATAATAAGCTTAAAGCGAGATGCTTCATAATAAAACCTTTTAAAAACAAGATCGTTCCATATAAAAAAGAATCATGATCTTTAATAAAATTATACATAGCCCACTTACAATCGTAAGCTTTGTAATAAATCAAAAAGTAATATTATGAATATTTAGGGGGACGAAAATCAAGAAAAACAGGCGCGTTTTGCAACCGTGATGGCGCAAAAATGGGGGGTATGTTAGCAATACCTTGAGAACTCAAGCGATCTAAATCAACACCAACCAGTGACGAATTCATTTTATGGCAAATACTATTCTCACATTGACACTGATCAAAGCAGTTTGCACAATACTCATGATCTACTTTTTGAACCATATCTACTTCTAACTGCATAGAAGAACAATGCGAAATAGGCAGTGGTTTCTCTTGCTCTGAAAGAACTTGCTGTAGATAAACACTGTTATTTTGAGGTGCAGAAAACACAACGGCACCTACCCAAGAAGAGGATAGCGCAGAAAACAAGATAAAGAATGCCATAAAATAGTGTTTCATAATTCTAATTATAGCGCCATATAAACCAATCTTTAAACAAAATTATCATGACCTTATCTTCTTTAAAGATTTTCAGAGTAAGCAACCACTTTTATATCCGTTGATTTTTTCGCAATGTAACTGGCCATATCCGCTTGCTCAACCACCTTTTGAACACTCGGCGAGTCTTTATCCATACTCGCCAGCCCAATACTTGCGCCAATGGTTAACACCTCTCCCTTCCAGTCAATACGAATAGACTCTATGTTACACAAAACTCTTTTTGCCACTAACATACCAACATCACGTGAACAATAAGGAAGCAATACGGAAAATTCATCCCCCCCTAATCGTGCCACCAAATCATACTCTCTTCGCTCAGCTCTCAAGTGTATTGCGACTTCTTTCAACACTGCATCTCCAGCGTGATGCCCATAAGTGTCATTAATTGCTTTAAATTTATCCAAATCTAAAAAGAGTAATGAATGCTCTTTGTCTTTGTGAACGGCCTCCTCCCATAAAGACTCTGCCTCTCTTTCAAAAGCACGACGATTTAATAACTCCGTCATGGGATCATGACTCGCCTCCCACGAAAGGCTGTCTAAATTTCGATGCAAGCGAGCATTTAAAAAATAAACACCTCCAATCAAAGCCAAACAGCCAGCAAAAATAGCAGAAAGCCATAACACCGCTCGATTAAGTTGCTCTGTTGCAACCTGTTCAATACGGCTCAATGGAATGGTAATTTCAAGCGCACCTAATAATTGATGTTGCTTCCATGATTTTCCAAGCGGTGTACCCGCCTGTTCACGAAATTTTTTCACATTTTCTGTGGTTTCATAATGATTATGACACGCAACACAACTTGCAGACGTTGCGGAATCTGCCGTTAAATATCGAAACACATTCACGCCATTCTCTTGCTCAATACGAGAAATGGGTTGCCAGTTGATTGGGCCGGTAGGATTCGCCTGATCTTGTGCCTCCAGCTGAGGCCAGGCCCACTTTAAAAAATCACTTGAAAGCCCCTGAGTTGGCTCTATATTCCAACGACTTACTGGACGATAATGAAATAAATTGGCGGTATTCTGTTCTGTAGCCCTTCCTAACTCTTTTAAAAACTGTGCGGGAATGGGAATATAGCCCTCATGAATTTCGGAATCCACATGCGAACCAGAACCATCCGACTTTAATTTTGCTATCGCGACCTCGGTATACACAGAACGGGCGGTTTTTGCAAAAGTGCCTACAATTTTTGCCACCTCTTCCGCTTGCTTTTCAATAAAAAATTGCGTGGTATCGCGCACAACAAAAATAGCCAATGCGCCTACAATAAAGAAACCCAAGACTAATATAATGACTGTTTTTTTTCGCTGCTTTATCACGTAACTCATTTACCAAAATCCTTTATGAGACCTTTGCGCGAGAGGGGCGCGAGAGGAAAATTGACGTAAGTACCCCTTGAGGGTATAAAATTTGACTGATTGAGGCGGAAATCGCAGGGAATAGCTAGCTATTCGCAAGGTTTTCAACGAAAATCAGGCGTATTTTAGTCTTTTTCATCCGTGTATCCTTTCGTGCAAAGGTCTCTTTATAACCCAATCCGTCAGCATTCAACTACTTTAAATTCACACTGTTCGGCTTGCAATAATGACACTAAGAGTAACTTATCTTTCGATGGGGCTGAGACATTCATTTCCACTTGTTGAGTATAATCAATTTTTAACACCTTGCCACCCATATTATCAATCCAATAACGTATTTTTTGTTCTAAAGCAAAATCGCACGTTAATGAAATACAAACCATTTCAGTCCGTTCTTCGGTGCATAGCACATCTATAACGGCCTGAGTTGCCTGACCATAAGCTCGCGCTAACCCTCCTGCCCCGAGTTTAATTCCACCAAAATAGCGAACCACAATCACCATCACATCCCCAATATTCTTATGGTTCAGCACATTTAAAATTGGTTTTCCTGCTGTGCCTGACGGCTCACCATCGTCTCCCGTTCCAGCATTAGAGGCGCACTGAGGGTTACCAATTAAATAAGCCCAACAGTGATGGCGAGCATCTGGATAGCTTTTTTTAATTTCCACCAACCAGTTCATACCTGCTTCACGTGAAACAATAGGTTTAGCATAAGCGATAAAACGACTTTTTTTAATTACCACTTCTGCTTTCGCAAGCGCAACAGGAATCAAATAACTCATACTAAAATATTATTTTCCTATGCAAAAAGAGGTAAAAATACGCCCTAATAAATCATCCGAAGTAAAGCGTCCCGTAATTTTGGATAATGCTTGCTGTGCAAGCCGTAAATCTTCTGCTAACAGCTCACCCGCAGCAAAGCCTTCTAATTGCTCCTGTCCATTTTTTACCCACGAAAGCGCCTCTTCCAATGCATCTAAATGACGCTTACGCGCCATAAAAACGCCCTCTTCCGTTTGAGAAAAGCCCATTTCTGCTTTTAAGTGCTCTCTTAAAAGATTTAGCCCTTGATGATGTTTAGCAGATAACCAAACGACGGTACGCTGTGTGTTTTTATCCACTTCAAGCATCGGTTGATGATCAATTAAATCAATTTTATTGCGTACAATTGTGACAGGAATTCGCTCAGGTAGCCGTCCTAGAATCATTTGATCTTCTAAATGAATCTCCTCACCTGCTTGCAAAATTACCAAAACTCTATCGGCACTGTCTAATGCCTGCCATGCGCGTTCAATGCCTATTTTTTCAACCTGATCCGTCGCCTCACGAACGCCTGCCGTATCCAAAATATGCAATGGCAAGCCATCAATATTAATCTCTTCTTTTACAATGTCTCGCGTGGTTCCAGCAATATTTGTAACAATGGCACTCTCTCGACCAGACAGTGCATTCAATAGGCTAGACTTACCCGCATTAGGTCGGCCTAAAATAACCACCGACATTCCCTCTCGCAGTAAAGCGCCCTGTTTTGCCGCACTAAATACCTTTTGTAAACGAGATAAAATGGCTTGTAAGTCGCGTGCCACCTTTCCATCAGATAAAAAATCAATCTCCTCTTCTGGAAAATCAATCGCCGCTTCCACATAAATACGCAGGCGAATGGTCTCTTCCACCAACGCATTAATTTCTCGTGAAAATTCACCCTGCAAAGAGCGCATCGCAGAACGCGCAGCTTGGTCTGAAGACGCTTCAATTAAATCAGAGATCGCTTCTGCTTGAGCCAAATCCAACTTATCGTTCATAAACGCCTGTTTTGAAAACTCACCCGGTTCAGCCAACCGCGCACCTAACTCAACCACACGATTCAACAACCATTGCAAAACCACTGGCCCACCGTGTGCTTGCAGCTCTAAAACATCCTCGCCTGTAAAGGAGTGGGGGGTTGGAAAATACAGGGCAATTCCACGATCTAATACCTGCTTATCTGAACCCAAAAAATCACCATAATAAGCATATCTAGGCTTTGGTAACTTACCTAAAATAGCCTGAGTAATCTCAACCACCTTTTTTCCTGAAACTCGAACAATCCCAACCCCTCCGCGCCCAGGTGGCGTTGCAATTGCCGTAATGGTGTCCGTATTATCAAATATCATTTTTTACCCTAATTTCTACCTGAATTCGTAGCGTCACTGTGACCAATAAAAAAACGCCCATTAAAGGGCGTTTTTAAAAGAAAATTCAATGCATATTCATTGCATGATTAAACAATCGTTTTATAAACCGTTGTTTTCATATCCGTAATAAACGCCTTCGCAGAAAATAAAGCAATTCGCTTGTCCAACTTCTTTTTAGAAGAGAACGTCATCTCTTCCGCTTCCCCATTTACCTTAAAGGAGAGGACATACAAAGGCTTTGAATCTACTTCCGTTGCTGTCGTATTGACAGCACTGGAAGCTGAATTACTTGACTCTAAAGGCAAGTACCCCGCTTTTGTTTTATAACAAATTGGGGTTGTGCCATCGGCAACCAAAAAGTCCACTTTCCCATACATAGGGTGATCCTGACCAAGTTTTTGATACGTTAACTGCATTGCTATTTACCTGCTCTCTCTTTTGCTTTTTCTTTCTCTTTTTCTTTCTCTTTGGCATCAATTTCATCAATTTTCTTAGTGATATACCACTGCTGAGTAACCGACAAAATATTATTAACCACCCAATAAAGTACCAAACCTGCGGGGAAGAAGATAAAGAAAATGGTGAAAATAAACGGCAAAAACTTCATTACCTTTTGTTGCATTTCATCCATCATGGCAGAAGGGTTTAACTTCTGCTGAATGAACATCGTAAGCCCCATAACGACAGGCAGGATATAATAAGGATCTGTTGCAGATAAATCTTGAATCCATAAAAAGAACGGTGCATGACGCATTTCAACGGAATACAACAATACCCAATAAAGTGCAATAAACACGGGCATTTGAATCAGTATCGGCAAACACCCCCCTAACGGATTTATTTTTTCCTCTTTATAAAGCTTCATCATTTTCTGTTGAAAAAGTGCTTTATCATCACCATAGTTTTCTTTTAACTGCTTCAATTTAGGCTGAAACTTCTTCAAACGTGCCATTGAACGGTAACTGGTTTCTGAAAGCTTATAAAAAACAAGCTTAATCAGCACCGTTAATAAAATAATCGCCACACCCCAGTTGCCCACCACACTGTATATTTTATTCAACAACCAAAATAGAGGCTCTGCTAAAATTGTCAATACACCATAATCAATCGTCAACTCTAGCCCTGGTGCAATCTCAGCCAAAACATCTTGTTTTTCTGGCCCTATGTACACGCTTGAAGAGAGTGTGCCAGACTGGCCAGCCTCAACAACCATCATTGGCTCAACCACACCCACGGCATAACGGTCTTCTGCTAAGGGTTTTGCATAATAGGTATTTTGAGCTTCCTGACTCGGCACCAATGCCGTTAAAAAATATTGCTGAATCATCGCCGCCCAGCCACCCGTTACCATACGACCCGAAACAGGCTGCGTCATCAAATCATCAAAGGAGTGCTTTACATACTTATCCTCCGCATGTGGGTCATACAAAACAGGCCCCGTATAGGTGTACATCATGAAGTTTTCATCAGGATTGTAGCGGTTACGCACAATTTGAGAATACATGCTTCCCGACCAAGGCTCGTTTGCTTGGTTCTCTACCTTATACGCGACATCAATCAGGTACTTTCCTTTTTGAAAGATATAGCTTTTTATAACCGTAACCCCCCCTTCAGTCCAAGTTAATGGCACGGTTAATGTATCGCCCGTCATTACGTACTTTGTTTGGGCTGTTTGATATTGCGTTTTATGTGTGGGTGCTGCCAGCTTAGCATTTGGCTGAGTTGCCAGCCCATTTTGAACCATATAGACCAGAGGACCCGAATCACTCAAAATCTGAAATGGCTGAGAATGGTCATCAGAGGCTCCGTACTCTAATAATTTTGCTGAGCGAATATCGCCCCCAATGGTGTCAATAATCAGCTCAAAGGTATCCGTCGTAACATGAATTCGCTCCCCTTGAGAAATTCCATTTTGTAAGACAGGAACCGCACTGTTATCCACACTGCCAAGGTTAGCACCAGGAACATCCGATGCCGATGCCGCAGACACTGAACTCCCTGGTGATACCGTTGATGTGGTATTCGCAACAGGCACTTCTTGTGCGGCACTTGCCTGCACCGTTGCTTCAACTTTTGCTGACGAAAACTGCATCCACTCAAGCCACATCCACGTTAACGTAAATGCCAATGCCAACCACCAAAACGATCTCATATTCATTGAAAAAACCTTTTAAAATCTTACCTAAAAGCCTCAAATAAGAAGCTCTAATCCATTTGATTTACACGCGATCCTTTAGATCGCTTTTTTTAATTTTACGCACTAAGTGTAAAAAACTGTTATGCAAAGTCTTATTATCAATCTCTTGCATACCCTTTCGTCCTAAAACGACAATATCATACCCACTTAACTCTTTCTTATGTAACCGAAATGCTTCTCTAGCCAATCTTTTTACACGATTTCGCCAAACAGCATGTGACAATTGTTTTTTTGCAATCGCTAAACCAAGTCTAGGATAGGGTTTTTGGTTTGGCCGAACAATAAATGTCCAGTTACGGTTACCAAATTTTTCAGCGTTTGAAAATACGTGTTGAAAGTCTTTCGGCTTTAAAATACGTAAGGATTTTGAGAAACCATTCGCAGGTTTAATCAAAGGGGAAGGAAAAGAAGAAGGGGGTTCTGAGTGAGTTAATAACTCATTATTTAAATGCATTTATAACTCACCAGAAATTTAGATTTAAATGTACTAAAAGCACATTAAAATACTATACAGCTAAGCGCTTACGTCCTTTTGCACGACGAGCAGCTAAAATTTTACGACCATTTTTAGTCGCCATACGAGCACGGAAACCGTGCGTACGAGCACGTTTAATAACGCTAGGTTGAAATGTACGTTTCATGTTACTAAATCCTTAAAATATTCATTCCGACATCCGGAAAACGGAGAATTATATAGAGTAATTGACCAAAAAACAAGAATATTTAAAACATTTGCTAGAAGAAAACGATCTATCCTAATCGTTAACTGTCGCCACGTTGTCCACATGCCCTAGCTTTAAAATGGCTTCTTTATAAATTAAAGCCGCTTGGCTCTCTTTGCCTTCCGCTTCGTAGCACTTGGCTAAGGCATGAAACGTTTCTATTTCAGGGCGGATTTTTAGGCTCTCTTTTAGGTAGTTTTGTCCACGCCCCCACAGCTGTGAAGCACAAGCTAAACGCCCTAATGTGAGCAGTAATACGGGGTTGTTTTCATGGCCTTTTTTTAACCATGTTTCTGCCGTTTTAAGGCGCTCTACCGCCTCACCCAATCCAATGCGCCCGTATTGATACACTAAGCGATCATCCCACTGTTTTTTAATGGCTCTCTCTATTAGGCCTGATAAAGTTTTTTCTTGCCCCCATGCTAAGGATTTTTCGACGTATTCTGCTAAAATTTTAGGAAAAATTTTACGCTCGGAACTTATTTGATCCCATAAATGTTCCAGCCCTGCTTGGTCTTTCATTCGTAGGATTTTGCCTGCAAACAGCGTCTCTTCTAGCTCGGCTTGTTCGGCCTTATTCATTGCACGAGATTTTTTAAGACGTGGCAGCAATTCACTTAACGCATTCCACTCTTCCAATCGCTGTAAAATATGCGCCAACTCAAGCAATACGGTGGTATTTTTAGGCGCTTGCTCAAGCAGCGATTCTAAAATAACCCATGCGGCCTCTGGCTCCGATTCAGAAAGTAACCTTGCCTCAACCAAACCAATGGTTAAGCTGTCATCCAGATAATTTTCTCGTGCTTGAGCCAAGTAACAATCTCGGCGTTTATGGGCTTTTTGATTGTGTGCCATTTTCGCAGCACTCAGGTAGTGCATCAGCCCGTCTTCACTTTGTTTGGCGCTCTTAATCAGCTCTTTTTCAGCCTTACCCCAGTCGCCATATTCCAGTGCAATCATACCTTTTGCTAACGCCGTTTCGGCTTTTTTGTACTGGCTTAAACGACGATTTCTACGCCAAAATTTAGGCATGTTCCACAAGGTACTAAACAGACGAATCGCAACATAAACCACCAAAAACAACAGCACCAACGCAACCAACACAAAACTAACGCTGGTTTCAATCACCCAATCGCCCCAGACCATAGATATCAAACCGCTATCGTAAATAAACAACGCAGCTAACCCTGTTCCAACTAAAAAAACTATAGCAAAAATTAATATTAAACCCATCTGAATTCCTTATGCTTGTCTAACTGGTTAACTATTTTTTACTTTGAACTCTTTAATGCGTCCGTTCGAACGTCAGCATAATTCAAAATAGCAAGCGGCTTACGCGCTTCAAACCTATGGGTTAAAAAGGGGGTTAATTGTGTTTTAAATTGCGCACTGCTCTGTGGAAATGTTTGGTCAATGTAGGCTTGTAAATCGTGTGCAGAACGCGTCAACAGCTCTGAGGAGCTTGACACAACAGCCCAATCAATTCGATCCACCAATAAGAGCGCACGCTGAATCAAAACATCGTGCAAAATAAGTGACTCCACTTGGGTAATTTCCTGTTCTGCATCGCGCTTTTTAATGCTGACCATACTGCCTAATGCCTGTTTAAGCTGATCCAGTGCCGAATTAATCGTTAACGAAGTATCGGTTGCAGAGTCGGATGAAATATTCCCCCCCCCCTGTTCACTTGCAGGTGCCGAGTCATTTGTACTCAAATGTGAAGAGTCCAATGCTTGAATCGCTTGCTTTAAGCCAGTGGTGTCTAATACCCCCTGCGACAGCTGTTTGGCTTTATCGTGTTCTAAATACGCCAAGTCTTGCGCAATAAACCCATCTAAACGATTGGCCTGTTCAACTTGGCTGAGTGGAATAGAATCTTTTAAAGCCAACAGCTGTGTACGACTCTCTTCAACATTGCCACGTAAAAGCCATTGTGTATTAATCTCAACCACCCATTGCTTAACTTGAGTAGGCGCGAGCTTTTCAGTTGTGGTGAACTTTTTCTCACTAAGATTACGTTCCGCTGATAACACTTGTTGTGCCGTTTTAAAATCAAACAGTTCCGCAAGCTTGCCTGTAACGTCTTTTAGCTGAGCCTGTAAATTTGCTTCAATTTGTGCAAAGGCTTGTTTGGATTCTTCAGTTGGTTGCAAGGCTTTTTCGGTGGTTTCTGCCAAGTCTGTGGCACTTGAAATCACCTTTTGTACTTGCTCAACCGCTTGTGTACTCAATACCCCAAGCTTCTCTTGCAACTGAGCCATCTGCTGCTCAGTACGTTGTTGCAGTTGGTCTATATCCGCTTTCGTAACCACAGGCTGATGTTCAGGCTGTGCAAGGCTCTGTTTAACATTGGTGTTAACCGACGAGTTTAGCCCCTCTTTCATGGCCAATAAACGGGCATCCACCTCATTAATTTGTGTATCCAAACGCGCTTCTAAGGCTTGATTTTGCTGAGATAACTGGGCGACTTTAGATTGCAAATCGTTAATATGCTGAACTTGCCAATCCAAATCTTTACGAGTAAAAAACACCGCTGCGGCAACGGCGATCAACAACGTTAACCAAAAAAAAGTTCCTTTTAGTCTTGAAAAGAGTGAGGGCTTTTTTTCCGCCTTTTTAGAGTCACTGCTTTTTTGCGATTTATTGGCAAAGCTTTCTTCTGATTTTTCTGGCTTTGCATTTTGTTTTGCATCAAGCGATTTTTTATCTTTTTCTGCTTGTTTGGGCACTTGTTTTGATGCTTCTGCTTTTTTGCTCACTTCTTCTGGGCGCGGTAAACTCTCTTTACTTGCAACACCTTTAGCGCTTTCTGAAGCAACGTTTACACCGTTTTCTGTCTTATTTTCTTTATTTTTTGACATTTTATTTACCTAAATTATCATGCTTTACCATAGGCGGTTGCATCGTTAAAAGCGTATCAATAATACCCGCATTACTCTGTGATGACACCACTAAAATGGTTCCATGCCACCCCTGATTTTCCATAAACGTTTTAATTCGCTCACTAAAGACCACCGTTGCCTGTAAAAAAGACCATTTTGGATGATTTAACTGAGCATAGTCCGAATCAAATTGTATTATATTTTTCAGTAAATTTTGAATACTTTCAATACTCGTGATTAATAAAACTGGTGCGCAAGATGCTCTAAATTTTAGCCAATTTAACCTACAAAAAGGCGCTAAACTTCGACGATACACATCAAGAAATTGAACGTTTGCCCCACGATTTTTTAATGTATCTGCTAATAAAGCACGCCCACCTTGCCCTTTTACAATCAGAATCGATGTTTGATTCACTGACTGCATAACAGGGTGTGCCAATAAGCTTTCACTGTCGAATTCAGTATTCGACAACACCGTTAAAGGCAACTGATGCGAGATTCCATACTGCTGCGTTGCACGCCCAATGGCATACAACGTAATAGAAGTCGTTGGCGATTTTAATGCCTTAAGATAGTCGGAATAAAAAGGACTGTTTAAAAAACCTTGTACCGCATTGACACTAATAAAAATAATTTTATCAACGCCTGAACATAAGTCAATTACCGTATTTTCAAATGTACACCACTGAATTTCAATCGTCGGGCATAAAACAACCTGCCCACCCTGATTTTGAACGGCACTTGATAAAGCCGCCGCTTGGTGCGACGGCCGAGTATTCAATAACGTGAACGGTACAAGATCAGGCAAAAAAGCTACCCTTTATGCAGGCCAGAGGCATACACTTCGTCTAAAATGGCTTTGGCGCCTTGATCTAATAGCTTTTCGGCCAGTGCAATGCCGAGTGCTTGAGCATCGGATTTAGGGCCTTTAATATTGGCGGTTAAAATTTCCGTGCCGTCTAACGAACCCACTAAGCCACGAATGAAAATTTGATCGCCATCCAGCTCCGCAAACACGCCAATGGGAACTTGACATCCTCCCTCTAAACGGTGGTTCATCGCGCGTTCGGCAATGGCTCTAATTTCGGAATCTTCATGGTTTAATACGCGAATAATCTTTAACGTTTCAGTATCTTTTGAGAAATATTCAATGCCTAAGGTGCCTTGTGTAACGGCGGGCAGACAAATTTCGGGCGAAATTTCATGGCGAATACGGTCGTCTAATCCTAAACGCTGTAAACCAGAAGTTGCCAGTACAATTGCATCGTATTCACCAGCATCTAATTTGCCCAAACGCGTGCCAACGTTGCCGCGTAAATCGCGTACATCCAAAT
>JAKISK010000067.1 GCA_021648625.1 Thiomicrorhabdus sp.
AATTGCTTGGTGACAATAGCGAGATGGAACCACCTGATCCCATTCCGAACTCAGTAGTGAAACGTCTTAGCGCCGATGGTAGTGTGGGAGGTCCCATGTGAGAGTAGGTCATTGCCAAGCTTATATTACCAAAGCCCGCCATAGCATTTGCTGTCGCGGGCTTTTTTTTGACTTGATTTTTTTAGGCGGTATGTTATGAAAAACACACTGGGTGTAGAGTTTAATAGTTTATTGGGTCAAAAAACACCATATTGTAGCCATTATAATGCGGACTTATTGTTTCCAATTCTTAGGAAAGAAAAGCGTAAAGAGTTGGGGATTAATGATTCTTGCTTGCCTTTTTCTGGCTTGGATATTTGGACAGCATTTGAAGTGTCTTGGTTAAACCCAAAAGGAAGGCCAAATGCTGTGATTGCTGAATTTGCATTTTTGGCCGATTCTGAATGCTTAATTGAGTCAAAATCATTTAAGCTTTATTTGAACTCTTTTAATGGAACAAAATTTGAATCTCAAGAAGAGGTTGAGTCTTTAATGCGAAAAGATTTAACGAGAGCCTCTGGTGCATCTGTTGATGTCATAATACGTTCATTAAATACAGCTGAAGAGTTATTATCGCTATTGCCTGGTAGTAATTTAGATGAGCTTGATATTGAGGTTACAGAGTATCAAGTGAACCCTTTGATCTTAGAAGTAGATTCTGAGGCTGATATTATTTGTGAAACCCTAAACAGTCACCTCTTAAAATCAAACTGTTTGGTTACAGGGCAGCCAGACTGGGGATCTGTTGTTATTCGCTATAAGGGATGCCCAATTAATCACGAAGCATTATTAAAATATTTAATCTCATTTCGAGAACATAATGAATTTCATGAACAGTGTGTTGAACGAATCTTTATGGATATTATGCAGTATTGTCGGCCAAAACACTTAACCGTTTATGCTAGGTATGTTCGCCGAGGGGGCTTGGATATTAACCCTTATCGTTCAAACTACGAAGAAGAGTTCGATATTTCTCGCCTGACTAGGCAATAAACATATTATAGATTTTTAATATTGTCTGTATAGGTGTCGATTTATGCTGTAAAGTACAGGCTCTTAATCGTTTGTTTTTTGGTAACTGTTCGCTGAATAGTTATGTGTTTTATTTGGACGCTTTATTTATGAAATTTAAAAAAAGCTTCGCGGAGAAGCTTTCCTTTCGCGTTAATTCTTCTTGGATTGGTTCACTGTATCAGTGGATGTTGACCAGCTTTGTTATCGTTAGCCTTCCTCTTATTTTTGCTATTTTATATGCTTTCATTGCATTAGATAATTATTCAAAACAGGCTCATCGTACCGTATTTCAAACGGTAATGGTGACTGAGAACTCTCGTTTACTGCTTGAACGATTAATTTCTATGGAGCGTAGTATTCGTCAATTTCAAATTTTAAATGAAGCCTCTTTTTTTGAGGCTTACATTCAGCACAGACATAAGTTTCTTAAGTTACTTTCAGATTCTGAATTTGATGGACTAAATAAAATGCTAGCGATAAAATTAAAGGCTCTTAAGGAGGATGAAATTAGGTTGTTTCATCAAATTTATACTGAAGGAATTAATGAGAATAAGGTTTTATCCTTTATAGACTTAATAGGATTTGAAAATTTAGTAGGGCAGGCAAGAGATCTTATTAGAGAGGGATCAAAGCAACAGTCGGCAGAAGTGTCTGCATTATCAAAATTTGAAACAGAAGTAAAAAATAGGCTGATTTTTATTGTACTGGTAAGTGCTTGTTTAGCATTGTTATTGAGTGTATTTTTTGTCCATTTTATTACTAGGCCGATAAAAAAAATAGGCTCATCGATAAAACACTTGGCAAAAGATGACTTTGATTTTTCTGTAGAGGAGTCTGGCCCTAGAGATTTGCGAGAGTTAGGTAAAAACTTAGAGGGTCTGAGAAAGGAACTAAAGTATCTTGAAAATGAGAAGCAGCACTTTATTCGAAGTGTTTCTCATGAGCTTAAAACGCCTTTGGCAACGTTAAAAGAGGGAACGGATTTGTTATCTGAAGAGGTGATTGGAGCATTAAATGGTGAGCAACGAGAGGTGCTTAGTTTGATGAAAATGGGGAATTTTAATATTATTAATTTGGTTTCTAATCTTTTAGAGTATCAGCGAGCGGTATCGATTCAATCTCGTCTTGAGTATAGCCAATTTGATTTGTCTTGTTTAATGTCTTCTTTAGTAGAAGAGTACCAATTACTTTTTCAAAGTAAAAACCAAGCTGTTGTGATTAACAATCCTTCTATTCAAATGACAGCGGATTATAATAAGCTTAAAATTATTTTAAGTAATTTTATATCGAATGCCATTAAGTTTTCAGGCAAAAATACCCACATTGGTTTTTCTGCTAAAGTTGAGGGTAAGAAGGTTCAAATTTTGATTGAGGATCAAGGTCCAGGTATTCCTGAATCAATTCGTTCAGAAATCTTTGAAGATTTTTTTCAAGGAAAAACGAATGAAGATTCAGTGATGAAAGGAACGGGACTAGGGTTAGCGATAGTGGGCTATTATGTAGTTAAACATGGAGGAAGGACGGTATTGTTGTCGCCTAATGAAGAATATTGCGGCGCTCGATTTTCTTTAGAGTTACCATTGGAGGCTAAAAATGTATCTTAAGTTATTTCTTCTTTTCTTGACGGTTATTGTGCTTCATGGCTGTGCGGCTGTCCAAAAAACCAAGGACGATATGGGCAATGGAATTAAAAGCACGCATGCAATGCCACCTTTATTGCAGTTTGAATTGCCATTTAATAAGCAAAGTGCGGTTTTTTTGCCTCTTAATTCAAAAGATCAAGTTGTTTTAGATTTATTAAAACAGGGTGCTTATTACGCAAGCTTAAAGGATCCTTCTCGATTAATGGCTTGTAAAGAGTTGGCCGTTATTTATAAAGAGAATGCTTCTTGGCAGGCGGGATGGCTTTTAGCTTATAGTTTTTCGGATAAAGGGAGTTGTATTACTCATAAAGAAAGGCTTATTCTATTTAATGAACTTGAAGGCTTGGTTGATTTTTATGAATATAAAGATATTCAGTGGTTAAATTCTGCAAATATTCAAACGCTAGAGCACATTAATTACTTGAAGGCTCGTAATGTGTTGTTGAAAGAAAAAGAACGAACGTTTGACGATCAGCTGAAAGAGTCTCAAGCGGAAAACATGGCGCTCAAAATTCTTATTAAAGAGTTAAAAACGGTTGAAAAAATTATGAATGAACGGATTTCAGATGACAGTCCTTGAATCAAACAATTTGCGCTTTAAGGGGCAAAGGGTCTTATTGGTGGATGATGATGCGAGTTTATTAAAACTTTTATCTATTCGTTTACGTCATATGGGTCTTGAAATTGAAGCCGTAGAAAGTGCAACGGAAGCTTTGGCTGTGTTGCCAGTATTTAACCCTCATCTTGTCCTTACCGATCTTAGAATGGATGAAATGAATGGTATGGCTTTGTACGAAGAGATTCAAAAAACCCGTCCAATGCTTCCAGTGATTATAATGACGGCACATGGAACAATTAGAGAAGCGGTGGAAGCGACGAGCTTAGGCGTTTTTGGATTTATTACCAAGCCCATTAATCATATAGAGCTGAACGAACAGATTGAGAAGGCCTTTAAAATACATTCAGGTTTGACTTCAAACTTTTCAGAGACGCAATGGTGCAAAAATATCATTGGGCAAAGCTCGGTAATGGATGCGCTTTTGAAGGATTTATATCATGTCGCCCAAAGTGAAATTAGTGTTTATGTCCAAGGAGAGAGTGGGACAGGAAAGGAGTTAATTGCTCAGGCACTTCATCAAGCGAGCCCAAGAAAAAATAAACCTTTTGTTGCCGTTAATTGCAGCGCGATTCCTGAAGAGTTATTAGAATCCGAACTTTTTGGGCATAAAAAAGGTGCTTTTTCAGGAGCAATTGAACACCGAAAGGGCTTGTTTGAATTAGCGGATGGCGGCGTTTTGTTTTTAGATGAGATTGGTGATATGTCCCCTTCTTTTCAGGTAAAGCTTTTAAGAGCTCTGCAGGAAGGGGAGGTTAGGCCTGTAGGAGAGAGTGTGGCAAGGTCTGTCGATGTTCGTGTGGTGTCAGCGTCTCATCGAGATTTAAAACAGATGGTTGAAGAAAAAACGTTTAGACTCGATCTTTACTACCGTTTAAATATTGTGACATTGAGGCTGCCTAATTTAGCGCAGCGCCCAGAAGACATTCCTTTACTTGTGAATCACTTTATCGCTCAAAGCAAAACAAAAGTAAAAAAAATTTCAACCGAAGCCATGGATGTATTGTTAGGCTATGAATGGCCTGGGAATATTAGAGAGTTAAAAAATGTTATTGAACAAGCATGTACCTTTGCAACCACTACGTTAATCCCTGCTTCACTTATTGAAAATGCATTACAAAAAAAGAATTTATCCATGCTTTCTTTTAGTGAGGCAAAAAAGAATTTTGAACGGGATTATTTGGTGCAGCTTTTAAAGCTGGTGGGCGGGAATGTTTCTCAAGCTGCTCGCATTGCAAAACGAAACCGTACAGAGTTTTATCGATTATTAAATCGTCATATGTTAAAACCCGCCAGCTTTAAAGAAAACATTAAATAGATGTCGCTATTTAAGTACAGTTATTTTTAGTATAAAAAACAATTGGTTGCAGGCTCTAGTTTTTTATTTTTATATGCTTAGCACTTCTTGTCTCTTTTTAGAGACAGTCTTTTAAAAGATTTTTATCCCCCCCCTTCCCTTCTATTGTTACGCAATATTGATTATTTTTGTGGAATGGTTTTTTTAGTTGGTTTAAAGATATCTTACGTGTCGTGATTAGGAAACATAAAAAAGGCATAATTGCTGTTTTTGCCAGTATTTAATGAAGTGTATAGAAGATTGTGATATTTTTTTCTTTTAATTCAATGAGTTGGTTGGTTTTTACAAAGGTGGTATGCAGGTTGCTCTAGGTGTAGTTGAATTGGAGTTTTTATCAGTATTTAAATGACTTGGTAGAGGCTTATTTTAAATGAACCCGTTTTAACAAATCTATTTTGTCTTAGTAACGAGAAAAGATATTTTTAACGTTAAAACAACAAAGAGGAATTGCTTATGAAAAATCTAAGATTTATCTTGGTACTTGCCGTGACATTAGGTGCATCAAGTGCTGTTGTCGCAACATCTGAAGCGACTGGAGAGTTATGGAAAATACTAGACACCAATAAGGACGGTGAAATTAGTAAAGAAGAGGCTTCGGCTTCTCAAGACGTTTCTTCACAGTGGAACTTGCTTGATCTTAATCAGGATGGCGTCCTTTCTGAAAAGGAGTTTGCTTTAGTCAGCTTAGTTAAGTAACTTGTTATAATGGCACTCTATTGTTAGTTTATTGTTTTCGGTTATAGATAAATCCTCCCCCTTTTAGCAATAACCAAGCTCAATATTTCTTAGCAGTAGAGTGTTTTTTTGCGTAACCCCCCCCTTCTTCTATTTTTTATTTAAATTTCCCCCCACCACATTTTTTTCCTCCTTTCGATTAAGAGCTTTTTTAGCGTGCGAACTTGGGCAAGCATCAATTGCTTATGTTAAAATGCGCCACATTTATAAGAGTGATTTTTTTCTGGCACAATGCCCTAATCCCCAGATAGAAAATACGTTTATAGCACAAGCCCTTGCCGCGCCTAGTAAATTAAAAAAAGAACGCATCACCAATAAGGTGACTTTGTTTTTTTGAATTCACTAGGCACACCAATTGCTTGCACTCTAATTCGCATTTCTATCTGGGGATTAGGGCAATGTAAAAAATTCATTAGGGTTAATTTGGTTTAAAGGGCTTTTCATGAGCACTCAATATTCTACGTATGATGTAATCGTTGTTGGTGGTGGGCATGCAGGAACCGAAGCGGCACTTGCATCGGCTCGAATGGGGCTTAACACACTTTTATTGACGCATAATATTGATACATTAGGCCAAATGTCGTGTAATCCGGCCATTGGAGGGATTGGAAAAGGCCATCTTGTAAAAGAGGTAGATGCACTTGGTGGCGTGATGGCTCAGGCCATTGATGAGGCAGGAATTCAATTTAGAATATTGAACGCATCAAAAGGGCCTGCGGTACGGGCAACACGAGCGCAGGCAGATCGTGTTTTATACCGTCAAGCGATTCTTTCACGTTTGCAGAACCAAGAAAATTTAACGTTATTTCAGCAGCCTGTTGAGGATGTTTTACTGGATGGCGAGGTTATTCAAGGGGTTGAAACAAAGATGGGGCTTAAGTTTTATGCGCACCAGGTTGTTTTAACGGTTGGTACTTTTTTAGCGGGTCGAATCCATATTGGACTACAGAACTATGAAGGAGGGCGAGCGGCCGATGAGCCTTCTAATCGATTGGCGTTGCGCTTACGAGAGTTGTCCCTGCCCGTCGGGCGCTTAAAAACAGGAACGCCACCACGAATTGATGCGCGTACGGTTAATTTTGAGGCGATGAAAATACAGCTTGGCGATAGTCCCGTTCCAGTGTTTTCTTATATTGGTAAAGCATCTATGCACCCTCGGCAGGTTCCTTGTTATATCACTTATACCAATGTTCAAACGCATGATATTATTATGGCTTCTTTGGATCAATCTCCTATGTACTCTGAACAAGGAGAGATCGACAGCACAGGGCCACGCTATTGTCCATCAATTGAAGATAAAGTCATGCGTTTTGCGGATAAAGATAAACATCAAGTGTTTATTGAGCCAGAAGGGCTGACAACCACTGAGCTGTACCCTAATGGTATTTCAACCAGCCTTCCTTATGAAACGCAGCTTAATCTTGTGCGCTCAATGAAAGGGCTGGAAAATGCAAAAATTATTCGGCCAGGTTATGCCATTGAATACGATTATTTTGATCCAAGAGGTTTAAAGCCTACCCTAGAAACGAAAGCGATTAACGGGCTCTATTTTGCAGGTCAAATAAATGGTACAACGGGGTATGAAGAGGCGGCTGCTCAGGGAGTATTAGCAGGAATTAATGCGGCTCGACGTGCTCAAGGAAAAGCATCTTGGTATCCACGTCGTGATGAAGCCTACTTAGGGGTTCTGGTGGACGACTTAGTCACAATGGGAACCAATGAGCCTTATCGAATGTTTACCTCGCGAGCAGAATATCGCTTGATGCTAAGAGAGGATAATGCTGATCAACGCCTTACGCCCGTTGCAAGAGAGATGGGCTTAATTGATGATGATCGCTGGGCGGCTTATCAAAATAAATTAGAGACGTTAGAAAAAGAGGTGGCTCGTCTGAAAGAAGCATGGATTTTTCCATCTCACCGAGAAGCAAAAAAAGCAGAAAAGTTAATGGGACTCCCTTTGAGCAAGGAGCATACCTTGTTTGACTTGTTGAAACGTCCTAAAGTCATGTATTCGGCACTGTCTGAGTTAGAGTTATTTGGTGAGGGAATTGATGATGTGTCCGTTATTGATCAAATTGAAATAGAAGCAAAATATTCTGGCTATATTGACCGTCAAATGCAACAAGTTGCTAAAGTAAAACGTTCAGAATCTGTAGATATTCCTGATAACCTTGATTTAGAGTCAATTTCTGGCCTTTCAAATGAAGTAAAACAAAAAATACGAGATTACAAGCCTGATAATTTGGGCATAGCAAGTCGTATACAGGGCATAACGCCCGCAGCCATTTCGATTCTGTTAATTGCGATTAAAAAATCACGATTAAATGGTGGAAAAGGTCCTGCTGGGCAATAAATGGGTTATGTGATAAATGATGTTAACAGCTTTAAAATCGAGTTTAGAGAAGGGGCTTTGTGCGCTGTCTATTGAAGCAACATCTCAACAGGTGGATTTATTAATTCAGTATTTAGTCTTGCTTGAAAAGTGGAATAAGGTTTACAATTTGACCGCAATTAGAGACCCTAAAGAGATGCTGGTTAAGCATCTATTAGATAGCCTAGCTGTTGTGCCGCATCTTCATGGAGTAAGATTAATTGATGTTGGAACGGGCGCAGGATTGCCAGGCATTCCGCTTGCAATTATGTGCCCAGCTAAGCAGGTCGATTTACTGGACAGCAACAGTAAAAAAACACGCTTCTTAATACAGGCTAAAGCGGAATTGAATTTAGTTAATACACAAGTTATTTATAATCGAGTTGAGAATTATCAACCCTCGGAATTATATGATGGTGTTATCTCTCGTGCATTTGCATCGATGAATGATATGCTGCACTGGACAACGCATCTATTAAAAGAGGATGGGGTTTGGTGGGCAATGAAATCTCAACAAGGCTTTGAGGATTTAGTGGCGCTATCAGGGGGGGTAAAAATTCAAGAGATGATTGAATTATTAGTTCCTGAATTAGAGGCAGACCGTATGCTGTTAAAAGTAATAAAATCATCCGCCTAAAGGCTAAGGATTGTACGTGGGAAGAGTGATTGCAGTAGCAAACCAAAAAGGCGGTGTAGGCAAAACAACAACCAGTGTCAATTTGGCGGCCGCATTGGGTCGTTTAGATAAAAATATTTTACTGATTGATTTAGATCCTCAAGGGAATGCAACGGTTTCTATCGGTATTGATAAAGAAGAATTAGGTCTTTCTATTTTTGAAGTGTTGGTTGGAGAGGTAAAAGCCAAGGAGGCGATTATTTCTGTTGAGAGTGCTTGCATAGATTTATTACCAGCCAATGGAAACCTCACTGCGGCAGAAGTCACACTGCTGGAAGAGGATATGGGGCCTAAGTGCCTTAAAAAAGCACTGAAAAAAATTCGTTCTCAATATGATGCAATTATCATCGACTGTCCGCCTACGCTTAATATGTTGACCTTAAATGCATTAACGGCGGCAGATGCGATTATTGTTCCTGTTCAGTGTGAATATTTCGCTTTAGAAGGGCTTTCTGCGCTCATGGGTACTATTGATACCGTTCAGGATGAGTTAAATCCAAATTTGCATATTGATGGTTTATTAAGAACGATGCACGACCGCCGTAATAATTTGGCAAATGATGTTTCTAATGAGCTGGTAAAGCATTTTGGAGTAAAAGTGTTTCAGACAATCATACCGCGTAACGTGCGGTTAGCAGAGGCGCCCAGTCATGGAGAATCAGTTATTGATTATGATGCATCTTCCAATGGTGCCATTGCTTATTTAGCGTTAGCAAAAGAGTGGATTCGTAAATCAAGGATATAACCTTTTTTAGAGTTAAAGGTGCGTGCTTGATAATACAGTAAAAAAGGTAGGAAACGAAGTGGCTAAAAAACGTTCAGGAATGGGTAAATTAGGTATTCATGCCATGATTGGCGCAAAGCAAAAATCAGACAACAGTCGCTCTGACTATCGCATTGAAAAAATGAGTGTAGAGTTATTGCAGTCAGGGCAGTACCAGCCAAGACAGCAATTTGATGAAGCTAGCTTACAAGAACTTTCAGACTCCATTAAAGCACAAGGAATGGTTCAGCCGATTGTTGTGCGTCAATTAGAGACGGGAAGGTATGAAATTATTGCAGGCGAGCGGCGATGGCGTGCTTCAAAAATAGCAGGCCTCGATAAGGTTCCTGTTATTATTCGTCAAGCAGATAGTCAAGCAACCCTAGCGATGGCGTTAATTGAAAATATACAGCGAGAAGATTTAAATCCGATTGAAATGGCCATAGGGCTAAAACGATTATTGAAAGAGTTTGATTTAACCCAGCAAGCGGTTGCGGATGCCGTAGGTCGGTCAAGAGCGGCGGTGTCTAATTTATTAAGGTTGCTCAAACTCCCTAAGAGTATTCAGGAAGAGCTGCACGCAGGAAAAATTAGTATGGGGCATGCACGCGCCATTATTAGTTTGCCTGAAAGTGTCCAAAAGGCGTTAATTAAAAAAAGTCTTGAGAAGGTGTGGTCTGTTCGGGACATTGAAGATGCGGTTCAAAAACTGTTGATTCCGAAAAAAGCCATTAAAGAAGCTAAGGAAAAATCGCTTCCTAATATACAAGAAGTTAAAAAACATGAAACTGTTTTAGCTCAAAAAACATCAATGCACGTTAAAATCAATCATAAGGCGACGGGTCGAGGAAAGGTTGAAATTAGCTATAATGATCTTTCTGAGTTAAAGCGCTTGATGGCGTTATTTTAGAGTACGAGGCATTGGGCAGATAGTGTGTTTTTAAAACCAAAAATCACATGATATTGTTTTTTGTTCTTTTAGGGTGTAAAAAAAGAAAAAATTGAACGGGATTCCCTAGCTTTTGTGGTCATAAAATATTATTATGTCCGCCCATTTAGCTTGAATTTAAGTTCACTAGACCGTATCATTAGCAGAGTTTGTCAACAGATGACTGAGTCGAATCAAAAAAACAGTAGGCATAAGCATACGATTGCACCGAGCCCTGTAGCAAATTACCTGCTGATTGGTGCTGGTTCCATGTTTACTGCAACGGTCATCGCAGGTTTTATTGTTGGCTATGCGCTAGATTATCTTTTTGATACGATGCCGATCTTCTTTTTAGCCTGTGGGGTGTTAGGGTTTATAGGAGGAGCGCAAAAAGTACGCCTTTTAACGAAAAGATTGGATCAACAAGCTACTCAAAAAACAGAAGATAAGCCCAATGTTGAGTAAAGTGTTTAAAGTCCAAGCAATTATTGGTTTAGTTGCAGTAGGTGTTTACGCAACGCAAGGTCAGGTGATCGGTGCGGCGTATGGTTTTTTTATTGGAATGATGAATGTGCTCATGTTGAGTTTTACGTTTGGTAAAGCAAATCAACGAGCAGAAGAAGATCCAAGATCCGGAATACTAATTTTATATATGAGTGCAGTTATTAGGTTCGTTCTATTGGCTGTGTTATTTATTATCGGGTTGTCTTTTCTTGAAGAGAGTCAAGCTTTTCCAGTGGTATTAACCTTTGTGTTAATGCAACTGGGTCAGCTTTTCAATCTGAGAGGGAAGCAGCGTTTGACTGACTAAGGAGTAGACCCTTGAGTGCTGAAAAAATGGGAACGGTCGAGTATATTCAACATCACTTGACTAATAATAGCGTAGGAGAAGGTTTTTGGACCTTTCACCTAGATACCATTGCGGTGAGCTTTATGCTCGGTGCATTGATGATTTTTGTATCAATGCGCTTAGTAAAACAGATGGAAACAGGTACCCCAGGAGGGTTTCAGAACTTTGTTGAATCTATTCTAGACTTCGTTGCGGTAAACGTAAGGGATGCTTTTCCTGGACATAACCCTTTAATTGCGCCTCTTGCTTTAACTATTTTCATTTGGGTTTGGTTAATGAACTTTATGGATTTGATCCCAGTGGATCTGTTCCCATACTTATTTCAGTTGATTACTGGTAATCCTCACGCGTACTTGAAAATCGTTCCGACCACAGATTTGAACACAACGCTAGCGATGTCTTTAACAGTTTTCTGTTTGATTATTTATTACAGCATTAAAATTAAAGGTGTTTGGGGCTATACTAAAATGTTCCTATTCCACCCGTTTGGTAAGTTTTTCATCCCCGTTAATATCATCATGACATTTATTGAAGAAGTTTCTAAACCTTTATCTCTTGCCTTGCGTTTATTCGGTAACTTATTCGCAGGTGAGCTCGTATTCCTATTGATCGCATTGATCGGTGGAACATTGGCAGTGGGTGCCGCTGCTCTATTCTGGGCACCATTACAGGTTATCCTAGATTTAGCTTGGTTGATTTTCCACTTGTTGGTTATCACGTTACAAGCCTTTATCTTTATGGTGCTAACAATCGTTTATTTGGGCATGGCACATGAGGAAGCTCATTAAAGCTGCTTTAAATAAATGATTGAATGAATAGGCAATCGAGGTTTTGCCTCGGTTACCAAAAGGGTTTAAGCGCACCTGCTTCAGTTTTACTACTAGGCAAAAAGCTTTTTTAACTTTAATTTTTTTAACTTTAAACTTTGGAGAAAATCGATGGAAGTAACTGCTACTATGATTGCTGATATCTATGCTGCAACTGCGATTGGTGTAGGTGTAATTTTGGCTGCTGCTGGTATGGGATCAGCAATTGGTTGGGGTCTTATCTGTGCTAAAACACTTGAAGGGATCGCTCGTCAGCCTGAAATGCGTCCTGTATTAATGACAAACATGTTTATCTTTGCTGGTTTGATGGAGTCTTTCCCATTCATCATCCTTGCATTCGCAATGTGGTTCTTATTTGCTAACCCATTCGTTGGTGCTATGACTGCTGCTTTAGGTGCTTAAGCTTAACGCAATTGTATAAATTAACTAATAACGAATGTCGAGGTAACCACTGTGAACATTAACGCAACGCTTCTCATCCAGATGATCGCATTTATGCTATTGATTTGGTTTGTGAATAGAGTGCTGTGGGGTCCACTTTCAAAGTTAATGGAAGACCGTCAGAAAAAAATTAATGACGGACTTTCTGCTGCGGAGAAAGGCAAGCATGAGCTTGAATTAGCGGAGAAAAAAGCCAAAGAAGTGCTTAAAGACGTTAAATCTCAAGCTCAAAATATACTAGGTCAAGCTGAAAAACGTGGCTCTGAAATCGTAGAAGATGCGAAAGTAAAAGCAACAGAAGAAGCCGGCCGTATAAAAGCTTCAGCCCA
>JAKISK010000068.1 GCA_021648625.1 Thiomicrorhabdus sp.
AATGCGCAGATTGCAGAACAGGTTGAAATTTGTTTAATGGACGAACAGCGTTTAACCGCTTTACAGACATTGCCTCGTGTTAATTCAATGGCGCTTTCTCTCGCAAGCATTTTTCCTGCATTGATTGGCAGTCGGTTGCACCTTACGTTAGCACAATTGCCTTGTCGTCCTATGCAGTGCCAAAGTATGGTGGCACTGTTGCAGGATGTGTATGTGTTGGCGGAGTGGTTAGCCTTATCAAAAAAGGAGGTTGTTCAAATTGGACAATGCCGTTATTTGATTGAGGTTTCTGAGTTATACCAAGGCTGGCTAAAAAGGGGGTTGGGTTCAGAGCCTTGTTTTTCAAACCAAGTATTAATGGATTTATCTGACACACCTAAAGAAATTAATTTGAGGCCCGCTTGGTATGCTCTAAGCGAAGCGCAACAACACGCTTGGTGGTTAGACTATGGGATTGAAAGAGTCTATTTGGTGGCTTGGAAAGATTCGGATGGGCTTTGGGTGGCGTTGATTGAATGCCCTAAATCGTTTAAAGAGAAGGCGCTTGCTTCTAAGGTTATTCGAGTGAGGGGGGAGAAAAATATTCTGCCAACGGCAAAGCAGTTAACCGCCTTGCATTTATGGATTGCAGGGTAATTATTCTGAGCCTGAGTTAGATTGACACAGGGGGCAGTTTGGGTCTTTTTTGAGATTTAAGATGCGAATGTGCATGGTGTAGGCATCCATAATCATCAGTTTACCTGTTAAAGTGGGAAGGTTAAGCAGGGCTTTGATGGCTTCGGTGGCTTGCATGCTGCCGATGATTCCGACCACGGGAGAGAGTACACCGTTGTGACTGCATGAGGCTTCTTGTGTGCTACTTTTTGGGTATAGGCATTGATAGCATGGGCTGCTTTCTTGTCGAAAATCGTAGGTGCTGAGTTGGCCTTCCCAGCGAATGGCGGCACCGGATATTAAGGGTACTTTGGCTTGAAAGCAACTCTGGTTGAGAAGAAAGCGACTTTCAAAATTGTCGGTGCAGTCTAGCACCACTTGCGCGGTTTGAATGAGTTTCAGGGTCTCTTGTGCATTTAAACGTTCTGAGACGGTATTAATTTGAATGTGCTGGTTGAGTGCGTGTAAATTGGCTTGTGCGGAGGCGACTTTGCTTTGACCAATGTTGGCTTCACGGTGGACGATTTGGCGTTGCAGGTTGGAGTCGTCTACGGTATCAAAATCGACCAACGTAAGCGTTCCGATGCCTGCGGCGGCCAGATAGAGCGCAGCGGGCGAACCCAGCCCGCCTAATCCAAAAATAATGGCGTGGGACTGCGTCAGTTTGAGTTGCCCAGCGTAGTCCACTTCGGGCAATAAAATTTGCCGGCTGTAGCGCGAAAGTTCGTCATCGTTGAGTTCGGTCTTTGTCATAATAGTTGCCCTAGGGTTACTCTAGGGTTGCCTCCAAGGTCGTGTTTCAGTTGGATAGTTGTAAAGCCATTTTGATTGAAAATTTCCGCGACCGCATCGGCTTGATCGTAGCCATGTTCAATCAGTAACCAGCCTTGTGGGTTCAGATGTGACTTGGCGTGCTGTGCAATGGTTCGAATATCGTCTAGGCCATCTTCGCCAGAGGTGAGGGCGCTGAGCGGTTCAAACCGAACATCTCCTTGTGTCAGGTGCGGGTCTTTCTCTTCAATATAAGGCGGGTTGGAGACGATGTAGTCAAATTGTTGGTGGGGTACTTTAAAGGCTGAGAACCAGTCGCTTTGTAAAAACTGAACTTCTAATTGGAGGTTTTTGGCATTTTGTTGTGCCACTGCTAGGGCGTTAAGGCTTTGATCTACCGCCGTGATGGTTAGTTCTGGGCGTTCACTTTTTAAGGCAAGTGCAATGGCTCCCGTTCCCGTGCCTAAATCGAGCAGGGAGGGACTGTTGAGTGGCTTGATAGGGGGGGGAGAAATTTTTTGTTGAATTAAATTAAGCGTTGTTTCCACTAAGGTTTCGGTATCAGGACGTGGAATTAAGGTGTCTTGAGTGACGATAAGGGGCAGTCCCCAAAATTCACGTTCCCCTAAAATATGGGCAATAGGGCGGCCTTGTAAACGTTGTTCCAATAGGGGGGGGAACTTTTTAAGTTGCTCGGCAGGCGGCACTTTGTCTGACCACGTAAACAGGTAGGTTCGTGAGACATTAAGGGCGTGACAGAGCAGTAGCTCGGCATCCAGTTTGGGCGAGTCTGTAAGGCCGCACTGCCTGAGTTGTTGCGATGCGGCGTATAGAATCGTTTGGATATCGTGTTCTGACAGGGTCATTGAGGTTAGTTCTCGGAACTTAGCTCGGCCAACAGTGCGGCTTGGTGCTCTGAAATAAGCGGGCTAATGACTTGGTTTAAACCCCCGTTCATGATCTCATCCAGTTTGTACAAGGTTAAGTTGATACGATGATCGGTTACACGGCCTTGCGGGTAGTTGTAGGTTCGAATACGATCCGAACGATCCCCGGTTCCCACTAAGCTTTTGCGCTCTTGTGCAATTTCGTCGTCGTGCACTTGTTGTTTGGCATCCATAATACGTGCGGCCAGCAGTGACATGGCGCGTGCGCGGTTTTTATGTTGCGAACGTTCGTCTTGGCACTCAACGACCGTTCCCGTTGGAATATGCGTGATACGAATGGCCGAATCGGTTTTGTTTACGTGCTGTCCTCCCGCGCCAGAGGCACGAAAGGTATCGACTTTGAGGTCGGCAGGGTTGAGTTCGATTTGCTCCACGTCTGGCACTTCGGCCATAATGACCACGGTGGCGGCGGAGGTGTGAACCCGTCCCTGAGTTTCGGTGGCGGGTACACGTTGTACGCGATGTGCGCCCGATTCAAACTTGAGTTTGGAGTAGGCACCGTCGCCAATAATACGAACAATAATCTCTTTATAGCCGCCGTGTTCACCTTCATTGGTATTAATGATTTCAATCTGCCAGCGCTCTTTTTCGGCGTAACGGCTGTACATTTTAAACAGGTCGCCTGCAAAAATTGCGGCTTCATCGCCACCTGTTCCAGCACGAATTTCTAAGAAAATATTGGCATCGTCATTAGGGTCGGTGGGCAATAACATGGTTTGCAAGTGCGTTTCAAATTCAATGATTTGTGCTTTTAACGTGGGCAGCTCTTCTTGTGCCATCTCTTTGAGTTCTGCATCGCCGGAATTAATCATATCCATCGCTTCATCAAGGTCTTCTTGCGCCCCATTAAAGGCGTTAAAGGTTTCAATAATGGGGGTGAGCTTGGCGTACTCTTTGGTGAGCGAGGTGAATTTTTTTTGATCTTTAATTACATCAGGTTCACAAATTAAGGCATTGACTTCATCTAAGCGTTCTGCCAAATGTTCTAATTTACTGCGAATAGAGTCTTTCACTGCGTGTCTCGATTTTTTTTGAAAAGGTTAATTGGATTGAAAAGGGTGTATACATGAGAGGGTGCTAAAGCAATTAGCGGTGCATGCGTTCGCTAAGTATTAGGTTTTGTTGGAGATTGATTGCAAATTAAAATGTGTTTTGCGCACTCAATTAACGTTTTATTGCCTTCGATTCCTGCATGGTGAAGGGTCGAGGTGGGCGTATGAATCAGTTTGTTGGTAAGTTGGTTCGCCAAGGTTTTAATGATCTCTTCGGGCTTTCCGCCAAGCTCTAATTGATGTAGCGCATGGTCTAAGGCATCTTTTTTAAGTGCCATCGCATGTTGGCGGTACTCTTTAATTAGAGGGTTGACTTGTTGTGTGGCTTTAAGTTGTGCCATGAAATTATTAGCTTGCAGCTCAATAATTTCTTCGGCTTCTAATGCCGCCGTTTGCCTTGAGGCTTTATTGCTTTCAATAATTTCTTGCAGATCATCCACGGTGTAAAGATAGACATTTTCGAGCTTGCCAATGCTGGCTTCAATGTCCCGCGGTACCGCAATGTCCACCATGAACATCGGGGTGTTTTTACGTTTTTTTAGTGCTTGTTTTACTTGGGTTTGTTTTAAAATGGCCGTTGTGCTGCCAGTAGATCCAATCACAATGTCGGCTTCGTGCAGGTGGTTATCAATCTCATCCAGTTGAATGGCATAGCCCCCCACGCTTTCTGCTAAATTATGGGCGCGTTCAAGGGTTCGGTTGGCAATGGTTAAATTGCCAATTTTGGCTTCTTTTAAGTGACGCGCCACCAGTTCAATGGTCTCACCAGCACCCAGTAATAAGGCCGTTTGCTTAGAAAGATCGCCAAAAAATTGTTTGGACAGCGCCACGGCCGAAAAGGCAACTGAAACGGGACTGGAACCAATGGCAGTGTCGGTTCGAACTTGTTTAACCGTTTTAAAAATATGTTGAAACAGGCTTTCTAAGGTTCGGTTAATGCTGTTGGACTTACGGGCGGCGTTGTAAGCATCTTTAATTTGCCCAAAAATTTGAGGCTCACCTAATACAAGGGAGTTTAAGCCACTGGAAACACGCATAATGTGTTTAACCGCGTCTAAATCATGGTGTGCATAAAGATAAGGTGTTAAGGTGCTGTGTTCTAGCCCAAAGAACGTATGCAGCCAGTCTTGAATGTCTTGCTGGCTTTTGTTCTCTTTTAAAATGCAATAAATTTCAGTACGATTACAGGTTGATAAAATAATACATTCTGAAATTAACGACAGTGTCTTGAGTTCAGCAATCGCTAAATGGGCGCGTTCAGAGGTAAATGAAACCGTTTCTCGGATATCGACAGGCGTCGTTTCGTGATTAACACCGAGTGTAATAAGGTTCATATAATAAAGGCTATACCATTTAATCCGAATAAAGCAGAGGGAGATCTGCCACTAAAGAGCCGTAATTCTGCTAAATTATGAAGGGAATTGCAAGTTCTTTTATTGGTAAGAGCTGAAAAGAGGGGGTTAGAGTTTTTAATAAGAGGGGGGTAAAAATTTCCTTAGCGCAGTAGAATATGTAAAAATAGTCATTCAAATGTAGGGCTTATGCTCATAATTAAGGTAGATTAGGACGGTTTTGTGTTGAATCAAAGGCTGTGTAAACCACAGCAAAATAAAGTTCGTAACATTCGCTGGTTGGCACTTGGTGTTGGTAGTTTGCTTTTGTTGACGGGGTGTTTTCAAAAAGAAGCGCTTATTTCGGGGGAGGATTCTTCAGGTTTAGTCGTGGCAGAAGAGGTTGTGCCTGCTGTTGAGTCTAAAGAACAGGTCATCCCCCTCAAAGCGGGGGATATGTATCAAATATTAGTGGCAGAGATGATGGCTCTAAAGGGCTTTGAAGCGCAAGCGTTTGATATTATATTTAAGCTGGCTTATAAAATACGCAGTCCAGATTTAGCGGAGCGGGCGTTTCAGCTCTCAATGAAAACTTATGACGCGCAAAAAATTGAAGTGGCAACGTCCTTATGGCGCGAAATTTCTCCGAATGTTACCACGCCTTGGCGTGCTTCTTTTTTAATTGCTTTGCGTCAAAACGATGTTAAGAAGGCATTGAGCGATTGGGAGCGTTACCGTGGGCTTTCTAAGATCCCACTCGAACAAGACTTGTTGCTTGCTGCCCAAAAAGTGGGTGCGTCTTCCCCGTCTGAACCAGGTCTTGTGTTTATGAAAGCACTGGTCAAAAAATACCCTGATACATGGGCCTCTTATTTTTCGATGGGGTTAGTGGCGGATGCGTTTAATCAATTTGATGTTGCGCTGGATGCGTTAGAAAAAGCAAGAGCGCGCCAAACCGAAGATTCAGAATCTAAAATACATCAGTTTTTAGCGAAGCTTTATTTGCAAAATCCGCCTGCTGAAAGAGGCATTTCCGAGCTAGAAGGGTATTTAAAAAAATACCCAAAAGATTGGTTGGTTCAAGAGCGTATGGCGCGCTTGGAAGTGCAAGCTTCTCGTTATGATGCGGCCACTGTGCGCTACAACCTGATTTTAAACGCAGAGCCTAACGCCTACACCTCTCGTCTATCTTTAGCTCTGGTTCAAATTGAACAAAAAAACTTTAAGCAGGCAGAGAAAAATTTATTAAAAGTTGAGGATCAAAAAGGGTACTCCGATGTAGTAAATTACTATTTAGGGTTGATTAACCAAGAAATGAAAGCCACCGATAAAGCCTTATCGTATTTTGAACGTGTTAAGTTGGGGCCTTATTACGTGGATGCACAGTTACATCAAGCCGAAATGCATTTTTCAAAAGAGGCGCCCGATCATGCCTTTGAGATTTTGAATCGTATTGAAGGAAAGCAGGTTAGAGACATCCTTAAGGTGCATCGTGCAAAGGCTATCTTTTACAGTGAATTAAGCCAACCAGAGCGTGCTATTGAGGCGTACAACGAGATATTAGCGTTAGCGCCTAATCACATGGGTGCATTAATGAATCAAGCCATGTTGTTTTATGATTTAAAGCAATTGGATTCGTATGTTGCAAATTTAAAGCGTGTGATTGAGATTGATCCCAATGAAGCGGATGCGCTCAATGCACTCGGTTACCATTATGCGGAGCGAAATGAAAATTTAGCCGAAGCAGAGGTTCTTTTGCAACGAGCTTATGAACTCAATCCAGAGAGTTACTATATTTTAGACAGTGTGGGTTGGTTGTATTTTCAAAAAGGACAGTATGCGTTAGCGAAAACGTATCTGCAAAAAGCGCTGGACATTCAGATGGATGATGAAGTTTTGATACACATGATTCGTACACACTGGCAATTAGGTGAGCGAGAGCAAGCGCGTGCTTTGTGGCAAAAAAATCATAAAGATTTTTTGCAAAATGAGACGTTACAGGGTTTAATTAAGGCGTTAGAAAGCACAAACTTAGAAAGCCCCGCGAATTGATGTTTAATCAAGGAAACGGGAGATGTTAAAGCAGCGAGTATTTTTTGTTTTTTTTCAGTTTAGTATTGAACTTTTAAAAAATACATGGATAATACGCATCTGTCTTTAACGACAACGATATTAAAGGGCTGTAGCCAAGTGGTAAGGCATCTGGTTTTGATCCAGTGTACCGCAGGTTCAAATCCTGCCAGCCCTGCCAATATCCTTTCCAAATTCCCCAAATCATTTTTTCCTCGAACAGGAGCGCCTGTAAATGGCTACTAAAAATGTCATGATTTTTGCGGGAAACGCAAATGTCAGTCTGGCTGAGAAAATTTCAAAGTATTTAGAAATTCCTTTAGGCAACGCAGATGTTGGTCGATTTAGCGATGGCGAAATCATGGTCGAAATTAAAGAATCTGTTCGTGGTCAAGATGTTTATGTATTACAACCCACCTGCACGCCAGAACCCGCCGTTAATTTAATGGAAATGCTGGTAATGATTGATGCGCTTAAACGGGCATCCGCCAGCAGTATTTCTGCGGTCATTCCTTATTACGGATTTGCACGCCAAGATCGTCGTCCTCACTCTGCACGCGTTCCCATTACCGCACGTTTAACCGCCGATATGATTTCAAATGCAGGCGCTCAGCGTGTTGTAACGGTGGATTTACACTCGGATCAAATTCAAGGTTTTTTCAATATACCTGTGGATAACCTATACGCCTCGCCTTTGTTGGTTGAAGACATGCAGAAAAATTGTGATCTAGATAATATCGTGATTGTCTCGCCCGATATGGGTGGCGTGGTTCGAGCACGAGCGGTGGCGAAAGCCTTAAATGCAGAGATGGCAATTATTGATAAGCGTCGCCCAAAAGCCAATGTTGCACAGGTGATGAATATCATTGGTGACATTGAAGGGCGCGACTGCTTGATTGTAGATGACATGGTGGATACCGCTGGAACACTCTGCAAGGCGGCAACTGCATTAATGGAACGAGGTGCAAACAGCGTGTCGGCCTACGTGGTTCATGCGGTATTATCTGGTTCTGCCGTTGATAATATTATAAATTCTGCTTTAAAAGAGGTGGTTGTAACGGACTCAATCCCTCAAACAAAAGCGATAAAAGAGTGCGCTAAAATTAGAACAATTACCATTGCTAATATTTTAGGAGAGACCATTCGTCGTATTAACCAAGATGAGTCGGTAACCTCTTTGATGAATCATTCAGACCCTAACTTGAATCCGCAGTGAAGTTGCGAATTTAGGTCTAAGCGATGTTTATATTTTTTAAAATGCCCAGTGATGGGCATTTTTTTTGGTATGTAGAAGTGTTTGATTATTTTACGAAAAGCGCTTAAAAAGATAGAAAAAATTAAAATTTTAAGTATAATCCTCGCTTCCCTTACGTTTGGTCGCGAGCGTAAGACATTTTAATCAGATTTTATTGTTCATAACCAAAAGTGATTTTAGAACATTTTTGATCAATATTATCGATCTTTGGAGTAAATAACATGAGCCAGAATTGGACAGCAAACCTTCGTACAGAAGAAGGGAAAGGTGCGAGCCGCCGCCTTCGTCATGCGAATAGAATCCCAGCCATCGTTTATGGTGCAGGAAAAGAAGCGGTATCGATCTCCTTACTCGCAAATTTTGTAAAGCATGCGTTTGAAGATGAATCTTTATTTAATACCGTATTGACCCTTGATGTAGAAGGTGGAAAAACTGAAACCTGTGTGGTAAAAGATATTCAACGCCATCCAGCAACGGGTGCCGTTTTTCATATCGATTTTCAACGTGCAGGCAAAAACACTCTTGTGAAAAAAGTGCCGTTTGTTTTTGTAGGTCAAGAAGAATCTGCGGGTGTTAAAGCGGGTGGAATGATGTCTTTCTTGCAGTCTACGGTTGAAGTTAGTTGTCTTGCGAAAGACCTACCAACTGAGATTACCGTTGATGTCTCTGCGATGGAAGCAGGCACAAGCATGCGTCTTTCTGAGCTACCTTTACCAAAAGGCGTTGCAATTAGAGCATTGGCGCATGGCAACAGTGATTACGATCAATCCGTTGTAAGCATCAGTAAAGCAAAAGCACGTTAATCTTTCTTTGTAGATAACTAAGAGCCAGCGTTTATGTCATCTGTTCAGTTAATTGTTGGCCTGGGAAATCCAGGCAATAAATATGACCAGACTCGACATAACGCTGGTTTTTGGTTTGTGGACGAGGTAGCGCACCAATACGGTGTTGTATTTCGTCCAGAGACCAAGTTTCTAGGTGAAGTGGCAAGGGTTCAAGCGAATGGTCTGGATGTTTGGTTACTAAAGCCCGCAACCTTTATGAACCGAAGCGGTCAATCCATTCAAGCATTTGCTCAGTTTTATAAAATTCCTGTCGAATCCATTTTAGTGGTGCACGATGAGCTGGATTTGGATGCGGGTGTTGCTAAGCTTAAGCTCGGCGGTGGCCATGGCGGTCACAATGGTTTACGCGACATGATTGCGGTGATGGGCAAAGCTTTTCCGCGTTTACGTTTAGGAATTGGTCACCCAGGTCATCGAGATCAAGTGGTGGATTACGTTTTAAAAGCCCCTTCAAAAATAGACCGACAATTGATTGATGATGCTGTTTATCGTGCAAGCAAAGTAATGCCAGATGTACTTCAAGATGATATGCAAAAAGCGATGCACGTGCTTCATTCAAAATAATTTGTAACGACTCAGATAGCCCCTGAAAAAGGTCAACTCTGTGTTAAAAAATGATCATTTACATTTGTAAACTCACATTTTTCGCCTTGATTTGACCATTTTCAGGAGCTATCTGAGTAGCTACAAAAAATTTATCCCCCCCCTTTGTTTTTTAGGAGAATCAAAATGGCAATTAAATGTGGAATCGTTGGACTACCAAACGTTGGAAAATCGACACTGTTTAATGCATTAACCAATGCAGGCATCGAATCTGCAAACTATCCATTTTGTACAATTGAACCTAATGTGGGCGTTGTTCCAGTACCAGATGCTAGAGAAAATGCGCTGGCTGAAATTGTTAAGCCAGAGCGTGTCATGCCTGCAACCGTCGATTTTATGGACATTGCTGGATTGGTCGAAGGTGCGTCTAAAGGTGAAGGGTTAGGAAATAAATTTTTAGCCAATATTCGTGAAACCGATGCCATCGTTCAAGTGGTACGCTGTTTTGAAAATGATGACATTGTGCATGTTGCAGGAAAAATTGACCCTATTAATGACATTGAAGTCATTAATATGGAACTGGCGCTTGCGGATATGGAAGCGATTGATAAAGCGATTGCCAAGGTTCAGCGCATCGCCAAAAGTGGTGATAAAGAAGCCACTGCTCGATTGAACTTATTGCAAAAAGTGGCAAAAGAAATTGAAGAAGGGCAGTTAATTCGTTTAATAGGCTTAACGGAGGATGAGCTAGAGTCGTTACAGGATTTACACCTATTAACCGTTAAGCCAATGATGTACATCGCCAATGTAGACGAAGACGGTTTTGAAGATAACGCCATGTTAGACGCGGTGCGTGCATTGGCTGAGAAGCAAAAGGCAGTGGTCGTACCCATTTGCGCCGCGATTGAAGCCGAAATTGCCGAGCTGGATGCCGAAGATAAAGCCGATTTTCTTGATGCGATTGGTCAAGAAGAGCCAGGGCTTAATCGTGTGATTAGTGCGGGATATGAGTTGTTAGGGTTGCAAACCTACTTTACGGCTGGGGAGAAAGAAGTGCGCGCTTGGACGGTTAAAAAGGGTGCAACGGCACCGCAAGCCGCAGGTGCAATTCATACCGATTTTGAAAAAGGCTTTATTCGTGCTGAAGTGACCGCGTACGATGACTTTATTGAGTACCAAGGGGATTCGGGTGCTAAAACCGCGGGTAAACAGCGTTTAGAGGGCAAAGAGTACATCGTTCAAGATGGCGATGTCATGCACTTTCGATTTAACGTTTAAAAACCAGCGAAATTTAGAAGTCTCATATTGACATATACTGTAGAGCCTCTATAATACGCGAATTCTTTTGGCTACATAGCTCAGTTGGTTAGAGCACATCACTCATAATGATGGGGTCCCAGGTTCAAATCCCGGTGTAGCCACCATATTCTTAAATTAACCCGCCTTGTGCGGGTTTTTTTATGCCTAAAATTCTTCCCTTATTCTTTCTGCCCATACGGTGGGTATTATGCTGTTCTTTAGTAGTTTTTATGCCTGCTTTATGGGGCGTATTACGCGTAAATACGGTCTTTATTTTGTTAAAAACTTCTTAATTATCATGGCTATATTGATTTAAATTAAATCCGCGTATATGATTGGTTTTCGTTTTTAATGGTATCTACTTTATAGGTAGAAATTGGCGAATTTCATTATTAAGTACTCTTATCACTTTTGTCCGAAAGAGTGGTTTTGTAGGGTAGGTAGTAGGTACTGGTAGAGAGCATGGTTTAAAATCTTTTGGTTTTTTTTTAATGTATGGAGCAGAAATGAAAATATTCAATAAAACGCTTTTGATCACCGCAATAACATTGGCATCAACATCTGCACTGGCGGTTGATGTAAATTTTTCTGGTTTTGGAACCCTTGGCTATTCACAAAATGATGAAAAAGGCAGTAAAGTGAATGGTACGACCAATAAAGGTTCTTGGGGGCAAACTTCTTTAATTGGCTTACAGGCCGATGTGAAATTAAATAATAAATTTTCGGCCACTGCGCAAGTAAAGCTGTCTGAGGATGTGACCATTGATGAAAAAATGCAAATGACGTTGCAAATGGCTTTTTTATCGTTTCAAGCCACGGAATCGTTTAAGATTCGTGTAGGTCGTCTTCGTGCGCCTGTTTACTTGGATTCAGAGTATTTAGATGTGGGGTATGTTAAAACAACGGCAACAACGCCTTTGGCGGTTTATGGGCAAGCTCCGTTTGCGAATTATAATGGCTTGGATGTGATTTTTACACATTACACAGACACGGATCTAGAGTTTCAAATACAGCCTTATGTAGGTAAAGAGCAGGTTGAACGCGATTTTAGTTCCATTGGTGTTACGGGTAATTTAGATGCAAACTATCTTGCAGGAATTAATACTTCGCTGGCGGGAGATGACTGGAAAGTGAGAGCGGGTTATACCATTGGTGAAATGAATATGCCTGGCTATGAGCCTAACCTTTTTCAACCAGAAGGCTTCTATTTAAATGATGATATGGGTTCTTTTTTAACGGTAGGTGCTAATTATGATAATGGTTCATTACTGGCAACCATTGAATTTGCTAAACGTACCGTTGAGGATGCAAAGCTGGTTACCGACCTAACGGGTGCTTATGTAACGGTTGGTTATCGTATAGGTGGTTTTACGCCATACTTTACCTATCAAGCGCAAGAAACTGGTGATAAAAACCGTGCAGTAGGAATTAATTCAGATTTTAAAGCATTAAGCTTTGGAGCGAAGTATGATTTTTCTAAAGTGGCTATTAAAGCTGAGGTGACTAATTTTGAATTTGGTGAAAATGGTGCACGGGGCTATAGAAATACTTTAACGAACAGTTCGTCTTGGGGGCTAGACCCAAGAGCGAACTCACCGTTAAAATCAGCCAAAGTCTTTAACTTAACACTAGAAACCATGTTTTAAGGAGTTTTCATGAAAAAATTAATTATAGCAACTGTTTTAATGATGCCTTTATCCGTGGCTTTTGCGGGCGTTGTGGCGGTTACAAACCCTTCGGACAGTTATTCTGCAAAGGATGTGACCAATGCTTGGAAAGGAAAAACAACGG
>JAKISK010000069.1 GCA_021648625.1 Thiomicrorhabdus sp.
GGGTGACAATGTTCAGATGAAAGTTGAGTTAATCAACCCAATCGCGATGGACGAAGGATTGCGTTTTGCGATTCGTGAAGGTGGTCGTACGGTTGGAGCAGGGGTTGTTGCTAAGATTCTAGATTAATTTTAGTAATATAACTGTGCGATAAAAAAAGGGAGCTTTATGCTCCCTTTTTTATGTTTATGTTTGTGTTTAAGGGGTTGTTATAGTTTAGGTAAGTTGTTATAATCCGCACCCTTGGTTTGCACGGTTTGGTTTTGTGTAGGCTTTTTATTAAATAAATGAGACAGAGATTATGGCAACTCAGAATATTCGTATTCGTTTAAAAGCGTTTGATCATCGTTTGATTGATCAGTCTGCTCGTGAAATTACGGAAACAGCAAAGAGAACCGGGGCGCAAATTCGTGGTCCAATTCCATTGCCAACTCGTAAAGAGCGTTTCACTATCTTAATCTCACCCCATGTCAATAAAGATGCTCGTGATCAGTATGAAATTCGTACGCACAAGCGTTTGCTAGATATCGTTGATCCAACAGAGAAGACTGTTGATGCATTAATGAAGCTAGATTTGGCGGCAGGTGTAGATGTTCAGTTAGAGTTGCGTTAATCGTGATTTAGTTAGCCGTCAATCGTTATGGCTAATGGATAAATAATAATGAGGAAATGGTATGAGTATTGGTATCATTGGTAAAAAAATCGGCATGACTCGTGTTTTTGATGAGAATGGTGTGTCTACCCCTGTGACGGTTGTCGAAGTGGGTGCAAATCGCATTACTCAAATTAAAACGATTGAGGTTGATGGTTATTCAGCGGTTCAGGTTACAACTGGAGCTGTGCATGCAGGTAGGGTGTCGAAGCCAAAAGCGGGGCATTTTGCGAAAGCAGGTGTTGATGCGGGTAGAGGGCTTTGGGAGTTTCGTGCTGATTCAGCTTCAGAGATTGAGGGTTTGGCAGTAGGCGGAGAGCTTACTGCGGATCGTTTCAATGAGGTTTCTGTTGTAGATGTAACGGGAACAACGAAAGGGAAGGGGTTTCAGGGAGGTATTAAGCGTCATAATTTTACGATGCAAGATGCGACTCATGGTAACTCTATCTCTCATCGTTCTAACGGGTCGATTGGTCAAAACCAAACGCCTGGTCGTGTTTTTAAAGGTAAGAAAATGTCAGGCCACATGGGTGACGTTCGTCAAACAACACAGAACTTAAGTTTAGTTAAAGTCGATGCAGAGAATGGTTTGTTATTGATTAAGGGCGCAGTCCCTGGTGCTAAAAATAGTACTGTCATTGTTCGTAAAGCTGTTAAGTAAGGTGGGCATGATGGAATTAAAATTAATTGAATTAGCAACAGGTAAAGAGAGCGGTGCAGTTTCTGTTTCGGATGCTTTATTTGGTACAGAGTTTAATGAGGCACTTGTACACCAAGTTGTTACGGCTTATATGAATGGCGGTCGTGCGGGTACAAAGGGTCAAAAAAATCGCGCTGCGGTAAGCGGTGGTGGTGCAAAGCCTTGGAATCAAAAAGGAACGGGGCGTGCTCGAGCGGGTACAAGTCGTAGTCCAATTTGGGTCGGTGGTGGTCGTGCATTTCCTGGGCATAACCGTGATTTTTCTGAGAAAGTAAATAAAAAAATGTATCGCGGAGCGATGCGTTCAATTGTTGCTGAGCTAAATCGTAGTGGCCGGCTTGTTGTTGTGGATGACTTTAAAGTAGAGGCTCCTAAAACAAAAGAGTTTAAAGCAAAGCTTGCGCAGTTAAATGTAAAAGATGCTTTGGTGATTACGGAAGGTTTTGATGAATATTTGTATCTTTCTTCGCGTAATCTTTACAGTGCAGATGTTTGTGATGTGGCCTCAATTGATCCTGTTAGTTTGATTGGCTTTAAGACAATTATAATCACGCAAGCGGCTGTTAAGCAACTAGAGGAGCAATTGGCATGAATGAAGAGAGAATTCTAAAAGTTTTGCTTGCCCCGCACATTTCTGAAAAAGCAGCGTTGCTTGCTGATACAAAAGATCAGTATGTGTTTAAGGTTGTTTCAACGGCGACTAAATCAGAAGTTAAGCAGGCGGTGGAATCGTTGTTTGATGTTCAGGTTCAGTCTGTAAATATGATTAACATCAAAGGTAAGCGTAAGGTCTTTAAAGGTCGTCAAGGTCAGCGTAATGGCATTCGTAAGGCTGTTGTTCGTTTGGCCTCCGGTCAAGAAATTGATTTTTCAGTTGCTGAGTAAGGAGTTTCAACATGGCTATTATTAAAAAATCAAAGCCGACCTCACCAGGTCGTCGTTTTGTTGTAAGTGTAGTTGAGCCAACTTTGCATAAAGGCAAACCTCACTCAGCATTACTAGAAAAAAAATCTAAAACAGGTGGCCGTAATAATAACGGTCGCATTACCGTTCGTCATCATGGTGGAGGGCATAAGCAGCACTATCGTATGGTTGACTTTAAGCGTGCGAAAGTTGGTATTCCAGCAACGGTTGAGCGTTTAGAGTATGATCCAAATCGTTCCGCTCATATTGCTTTATTAAAGTATGCAGATGGTGAGCGTGCTTATATTATTGCACCTAAAAATTTGATGGCGGGTGATGTGGTTGAGGCTGGAGATCATGTTTCAATTAAAGTGGGTAATTGTCTTCCACTTCGAAATATTCCAGTGGGTACGATTATTCATAATATTGAAATGCGTCCAGGTAAAGGGGCTCAGATCGCTCGTAGTGCGGGTGTTTCTGTTTCTATCGCTGGTCGTGACGGGGCTTATGTATTGCTTAAGCTTCGCTCAGGCGAGATGCGTAAGATTTTAGCTGAGTGTAAGGCTACGGTTGGCGAAGTTGGTAATGCAGAGCATAGCTTGCGTAAGCTTGGAAAGGCTGGTGCTAAGCGCTGGCGCGGTGTTCGCCCCACTGTTCGAGGTGTGGCGATGAATCCAGTTGATCACCCGCATGGTGGTGGTGAAGGCCGAACTTCTGGTGGTCGTAACCCCTGTACACCTTGGGGCGTTCCAACCAAGGGTAAGAAAACTCGTAGTAATAAGCGTACAGATGGAATGATCGTACGTCGTCGAAATAAAAAATAAGGAAGGACACTGATGCCACGTTCAGTTAAAAAAGGACCTTTTGTTGATGGCCACTTGTATAAAAAAGTGGTCGAGGCACAAGAATCTGGTAATAAACGTCCCATTAAAACTTGGTCAAGAAGGTCTATGATTCTTCCTGATATGATTGGTTTAACAATCGCAGTTCATAATGGAAAAGAGCACATTCCAGTTTTCATTTCTGAGAACATGGTAGGTCATAAACTAGGTGAGTTTTCATTAACTCGTTATTATCGCGGTCATACTGCTGATAAGAAATCTAAGCGTTAAAAGGAGAGTAACATGCAAGTAAGTGCAACACATAAATTTGCCCGTATTTCTCCTCAGAAAGCGCGCTTAGTAATTGATCAAATCCGTGGTAAGGATATTGAAACAGCCATTAATCTTTTGTCATTTAGTGATAAAAAAGCGGCAGGTTTGATTAAGTCGGTTTTAAATTCAGCGATTGCTAATGCTGAAAATAATGAAGGCGCTGATATTGATGAGCTAGTTGTTACGGCAGCCTTTGTGGACGCAGGTCCAATTATGAAGCGCATGCGCGCTCGTGCAAAAGGTCGCGGTAATCGTATTTTAAAACGTATCAGTCATATTACTGTTACGGTTGGCGATAAGTAAGGAGAATCAGAATGGGTCAAAAAGTACATCCTATTGGTATCCGTCTTGGTATAAGTAAAGATTGGAATGCTCGTTGGTATGCGGATAGTAAGAACTTTTCTGATTTTCTTATCAGTGATGTTGAAATTCGTAGCGAACTAAATAGTAAATTAAAGCACGCTTCAATCAGTAAAATCAATATTGAGCGAGTTGCAAATGGAATTCGTGTAACGATCCATACGGCTCGTCCAGGTGTTGTTATTGGTAAGAAGGGTGAGGATATTGAGAAGTTGAAAAAGTCATTAGCAGCCAAAACAGGTATGCAAGTGAATATCAATATTGAAGAGATTAAAACACCTGAGTTGGATGCGAAGCTAGTGGGTGAGGGAATTGCTCAGCAGTTAGAAAAGCGTATTCAGTTCCGTAGAGCAATGAAGCGTGCGGTTGGTAATGCAATGCGTTTGGGCGCTGAAGGCATTAAGGTTGCCGTTTCTGGTCGTTTGAACGGTGCAGATATTGCGCGTGGTGAGTGGTATAGGGAGGGGCGAGTTCCTCTTCATACTTTTCGAGCAGACATTGATTATGCAGCGTATGAGGCCAACACAACTTACGGCAAAATTGGCGTAAAGGTGTGGATCTTTAAAGGTGAAAAATTAGGAAAATTGTCGTTAACCGACAATAATCCGTCTAAGGGCAAAAAAGGCCGTAAATAAAAGGATAACTAACTATGTTAATGCCTAAACGTACTAAGTTCAGAAAAGTACACAAAGGACGTAATCGTGGTCTGGCGCAAGTCGGAAACAAAGTTAGCTTCGGTGATTTCGGTCTTAAAGCTCTTGAGCGCGGAAGAATGACTTCACGTCAAATTGAAGCAGGGCGTCGAGTGATGACTCGTCATGTTAAGCGTGGTGCTAAGATTTGGATTCGTGTGTTTCCTGATAAGCCAATTACCAACAAACCTCTAGAGGTTCGTATGGGTAAGGGTAAGGGAAGTGTAGAGTACTGGGTTGCTCAGATTCAGCCTGGACGTGTTTTATACGAAATTCAAGGTGTGAGTGAGGCCTTAGCACGTGAAGCTTTTGAGCTAGCAGCCGCTAAGTTGCCTTTTAAAACACAAGTTGTAACGAAAACGGTGATGTAAATGACTGCAAAAGAATTAAATGAGAAGTCAGTTGAAGAGCTAAAGGTTGAATTGCTTGGGTTGTTAAAAGAGCAGTTTAATCTTAGAATGCAGAATGCAACTGGTCAGTTATCCAGCTCGTCGCAATTGAAAAAAGTACGTCGTACGATTGCAAGAGTTAAAACTATCATTCGTCAAAAAGTGAGTAACTAAAGATGGCTGGTCAAGATAAAAAAGCCCGTACAATTCAGGGTGTTGTTGTAAGTAATGGCATGCAGGACTCAATCGTCGTGTTAACGGCTCGTTTTGTTAAGCATGCTAAATATAAAAAGTTTATTAGAAAATCAACTAAAGTTATGGCGCATGACGCTGAAAACGTTTGTGGAGTTGGCGATACGGTTACAATTGAAGAGTGTAAGCCATTGTCAAAAAACAAGTCGTGGACTTTAGTCGGTATTGATAGTAAAGCTAAAATTTAACTTTTATAGCATTTTAAAGATTATTTTGTTATAATCTATGGAATGATTTAAACCGCTCTAAAGAGTAAGCCTGATAATTATTAGGAACTGCTTTTTTAAGTGGTTTTTGTGCTGTGAATATTTTTTATTTTTTATGGATGGAGTACCACCATGATTCAGATGCAAACAGTGCTTGACGTTGCTGATAACAGCGGAGCACGACGCGTTCAATGCATTAAAGTATTAGGCGGGTCAAAACGTCGTTATGCCAGCGTTGGCGATGTGATTAAGGTGAGCGTTAAAGAAGCGACGCCACGTGGTAAAGTTAAAAAGGGTGATGTTTATAATGCCGTAGTGGTTCGTACTGCTAAAGGTGTAAGACGTCCAGATGGTTCTTTGATTAAATTTGATGGTAACTCAGCAGTTATCCTAAATGCAAAGCTTGAGCCTGTTGGAACTCGTATTTTTGGCCCTGTAACTCGCGAGCTTCGTAATGAGAGATTTATGAAAATAGTTTCTTTAGCTCCTGAAGTACTATAAGGAAAAAGATATGAATCGTTTAAAAAATGGTGATGAAATTATCGTTATTGCAGGAAAAGATAAAGGGAAGCGTGGTTCTGTTTCTTCTGTTCTTGATAACGGTAAGGTTTTGGTCGATGGTATTAACTTAGTTAAAAAGCATACCAAGTCAAACCCTCAAACGGGTGTGCAAGGTGGAATCCTTTCTAAGGAGATGCCTATTGATGCCTCAAATGTGGCGTTGGTTGATCCTGAAACAAATAAAGCTGGAAAGATTGGCTTTAAAGTTGAAGAGGGTTCTAAAGTGCGCTTTTTTAAATCTACTGGTAAAGCGGTTGACGCTTAATATAGGGTAGAAAAATGGCAAGATTACAAGTAGTTTATAAGGACGAAATTGTTTCTAAGTTGGTGAAGCAGTTTGGTTATAAGTCACCGATGCAGGCGCCAAAGCTCACGAAGATTACCATCAATATGGGTGTTGGTGAGGCAATTGGCGACAAAAAGGTGTTAGATCATGCAGTTTCTGATATGGAAGCGATTGCAGGTCAGAAGGCAGTTAAGACATTGGCGCGTAAATCGGTGGCAAGTTTTAAGGTGCGTGATGGTTATCCTTTGGGGTGTAAAGTTACCCTAAGAGGGACTAAGATGTACGAATTCCTAGATCGTTTAATTAATGTGTCCTTGCCTCGTGTAAGGGACTTTCGTGGTGTAAACCCGAAAGCATTTGATGGTCGTGGAAATTATAATTTAGGCATTAAAGAGCAAATTATCTTTCCTGAAATTGAGTTTGAAAAAATTGATAAAATCCGAGGGATGGATATTAATTTTGTTACGACAGCAAGCTCAAATGATGAGGCAAAAGCTCTTTTAGAAGCCTTTAATTTTCCATTTAAGAAATAGAGGTTTTTTAATGGCTAAGCAATCAATGATTGAGCGCGAAAAGAAACGTGCAAAAATAGTGGCTAAGTTTGCGGTTAAGCGTGATGCTTTAAAGAAAGCATCCGTTGATATGACAAAGAGCTATGAAGAGCGTATGGATGCGATGGAGAAGCTAGCGGCTCTTCCGCGCAATGCATCTCCTGTTCGTCAACGAAATCGTTGTCGTTTAACGGGGCGTCCACATGGTGTTTATAAAAAGTTTGGTTTATCACGCAATATGCTAAGAGAGTTGGCAATGCAGGGTGATATTCCTGGTTTAAGAAAAGCTAGTTGGTAAGGATGATTATCTATGAGTATGTCTGATCCAGTTGCTGATATGTTGACTCGCATTCGTAATGGCCAAATGGCTGGCCATTCGAATGTGTTGATGCCTTCTTCAAAGCTGAAGCTTTCATTAGCTAAAGTTTTAAGTGATGAAGGTTTTATTTCTGCATTCAGTATTAATGAGAGTAGTGGAAAAACTGAGCTTTCAGTTGATCTAAAGTATTTTGATGGGAAACCTGTTATTGATATGATTAAACGTGTGAGCCGTCCAGGTTTACGTGTTTATAAAAACAAGGATGAGTTGCCTAAAGTTATTGGTGGTCTTGGTATCGCTGTTATTTCAACATCGAAAGGTATTATGACGGATCACGATGCTCGCAAAGCGGGTATTGGTGGTGAAGTTATTTGCTACGTAGCATAAGGAATTTATTATGTCTAGAATTGCAAAAGCTCCTGTAAGTATACCAGTCGGTGTTGACGTTACATTAAATGGTACAGAAGTCACTGTAAAAAGTTCTAAAGCTTCATTAACGAAAGTATTTAATAAAGCGGTAGAATTTAAATCTGAAAATGATCAAGTTATTTGCTCACCTGTTACAGATGCGGCAGGTGGTTGGGCGCAGGCAGGTACTGCTCGTTCAATTATTAATAATATGGTCATTGGTGTTACGGATGGTTATGAGAAAAAACTTCAATTAGTGGGTGTTGGTTACCGTGCAAAAGCGGCTGGCAATGTTCTTAATTTAACATTAGGTTTTTCTCATCCCGTAAATTATACGTTGCCTGAAGGGGTTAGTGTTGAGACGCCATCTCAGACTGAAATTGTTGTAAAGGGCGCGGATAAGCAAACTGTTGGACAGGTAGCTGCTGAAATTCGTGCGTACCGCCCACCTGAGCCATATAAAGGCAAGGGTGTTAAGTATGCTGATGAGCGCATTTTACGTAAAGAAGCTAAGAAGAAATAAAGCTGGAAGTTGATATGAATAAGAAAACAGCCCGTCTTCGTAGAGCTAAGAAAACTCGCGCTAAAATTACAGAGCTTAGAGTGCCAAGGTTGTGCGTACATCGTACATCTCAGCATATTTATGCTCAGTTGATCTCTGCTGATGGAGCAGAGGTGATTGCAGCGAGCTCTACGGTTCAAGCGGACGTTAAAAAAGAAATCAGCAACACTGGTAATAAAGATGCTGCTGCAGCAGTCGGTAAATCGATTGCTGAAAAAGCAAAAGCAGCTGGTGTTACAGCCGTTGCTTTTGATCGTTCAGGATTTAAATATCATGGTCGCATCCAACAATTAGCAGACTCAGCCCGTGAAAACGGTCTTGAATTTTAAAGGAAGGATTAATATATGTCTTCACGTGAATTACAAGACGACGGAATGATTGAAAAATTAGTAAATGTTCGTCGTGTGGCCAAAGTGGTCAAAGGTGGACGAGTATTTGGTTTTTCAGCTCTGGCAGTCGTTGGAGATGGAGATGGTCGCGTAGGTTATGGAAGTGGTAAAGCCAGTGAAGTGCCTGTTGCGATCAAAAAAGCGATGGAAAAAGCTCGACGTAATATGAGAGATGTTCATCTTAATGATGGAACAATTCAATACCCGATTAACTTTAAACAGGGTGCTGTTAACATTGTTATGCTTCCTGCCTCTGAAGGTACGGGTGTTATTGCGGGTGGAGCAATGCGTGCGGTATTAGAAGCGGCAGGCGTTAAAAACGTACTTTCTAAATGTATTGGCACGACGCGTCCAGTTAACGTTGTACGTTCAACTGTAAATGCATTGTCTGGTATCTCAAGCCCTGATTATATTGCAGCTAAACGCGGCAAAACTGTCGAACAAATTTTAGGTGAGTAATATGTCAGATAAAAAATATGTCACAGTGACACTGGTAAAGAGCACGATTGGTCGTTTACCAGCGCACAGAGCATGTGTGTCTGGTCTTGGCTTAAGAAAGATGCACCAAACAGTTAGCGTTATTGATACTCCTGAAAACAGAGGGATGATTAATAAGGTTTCCTATTTGCTTAAGGTAGAGGAAGCATAATATGCAACTTAATACTCTAAAGCCAGCAGAAGGCTCAACTTCTGTTAGAAAGCGCGTTGGACGTGGTCAGGGATCTGGCTGGGGTAAGATGGGTGGACGTGGTCATAAAGGTCAGAAATCTCGATCAGGTGGATTGCCTAAGATTGGTTTTGAAGGTGGGCAGATGCCTCTTCAAAAAAGATTGCCTAAAGTTGGTTTCTCTTCGAGAAAATCTGCTTATGCAACTGAAATTCGTCTTGATGCGTTAGTTAAAATTGATGCAGATGTTATTGATCTTGCTTCTTTGAAGGCCGCTGATCTTATCGGCGAAAAAATCAAAGTCGTTAAGGTTATTAATTCTGGCGAACTGACTAAGGCGGTTAAATTATCTGGAATTAAAGCTACTGCAGGCGCTAAAGCGGCTATCGAAGCAGCTGGCGGAACTGTAGAAGCTTAAATATATGAATAGTTCAATTGCATCAACAGGTATGAGTGATTTAAAAAATAAGATTTTATTCGTTCTAGGCGCGATCATTGTTTTTAGGCTGGGAACTCATATTCCAGTGCCTTCAATTGATCCGATTGCGTTGGCTGCAATGTTTGAACAGCAAAAGGGTACCATCTTAGACATGTTTAACATGTTTTCTGGTGGGGCACTTGAGCGGCTGTCTATTTTTGCTTTAGGAATTATGCCTTATATTTCTGCATCGATTATCATGCAGTTATTGACGGTTGTTTCTCCAACGCTAGAGCAGTTAAAGAAAGATGGTGAGCAAGGTCGACGAAAAATTACTCAATATACTCGAATGGGAACGGTTGTTTTGGCCACCTTTCAAGGGTTGGGTGTTGCAATTGCATTGGAGTCTCAAAATATTAATGGTATGCCAGTTGTTATTGATCCTGGGATGTTATTCAAGATAACTGCGGTTGTAACACTTGTATCAGGAACTATTTTCTTGATGTGGCTGGGAGAGCAGATTACGGAACGTGGCATTGGTAATGGTATATCAATCATTATTTTTGCAGGGATTGTAGCAGGCCTTCCTTCTGCATTAGGTGGGACTTTTGAGCAGGTGAATACGGGGGCACTTCATGCAATAACGGTATTTATTTTATTAATGCTGGTATTTGCAGTCATCGCTTTTGTTGTTTTTGTTGAGCGAGGGCAACGAAGAATTCCTGTTCACTATGCACAAAAAATGCGTGGCCGTAAGCTGTATGGTGGTCAAGAGTCTCACTTGCCGTTAAAGCTTAATATGGCGGGTGTTATTCCTCCAATCTTTGCTTCCAGTATCATCCTTTTTCCAGCGACATTGGGTGGGTGGTTTGGTGCGGCAGAGGGGATGGGTTGGCTAGCAGATATTGCGACGACAATCTCACCAGGTCAGCCGTTGTATGTTTTGTTATATGCATTGGCAATTATATTTTTCTGTTTCTTTTATACGGCGATTATTTTTAATCCCAGTGAAACAGCGGATAATTTAAGAAAATCGGGTGCCTACTTACCAGGGATTAGGCCAGGAGCTCAAACAGCACGTCATATTGATGGCATTATGGGGCGATTAACATTGGCCGGTGCTATTTATATTACAGCTGTCTGTTTGTTGCCTGAGTTCTTAATTCTTTACTGGAATGTTCCATTTTATTTTGGTGGTACATCGCTGTTGATTATTGTCATTGTTACAATGGATTTTATGACATCAGTTCAGGCTCAAATGCAGTCTAACCAGTATGAAGGCATGATGAAAAAATCAAAACTCAAGAGCAAGTAACTTAAATAAGTTATTGTTCTAGTATTTTATGTGAAAGGCGAGTATAATCCTCGCTTTTCAGTAGATGGATTAAAGGGAGCGCATTATGGCACGTATTGCCGGCGTAAACATTCCCGTTAACAAACATATTGTTATCGGCTTGACTTCGATCTACGGAGTTGGTTCAACTACAGCAAAAGCCCTTTGTGCTTTGGCTAACTTGGAACCTTCAACCAAAGTTCGAGAGCTAACTGAAGAACAGTTAGAATCACTTCGTTCAGAAGTAACAAAATTTAAAATAGAAGGTGACCTTCGTCGTGAAGTATCTATGAACATTAAGCGATTAATGGACATGGGTTGCTATCGTGGAATTCGTCACCGTCGTAGTTTGCCTCTTAGAGGGCAACGTACAAAAACTAATGCACGTACTCGTAAAGGTCCTGTGCGACCTATTAAGCGATAATGCATAATTGCGAGAATAAATATGGCTAAAGCAAGTTCGCGTGTTAATAAAAAGAAAGTAAAACAAGTGGTCACAGATGCAGTTGCACATGTGCACGCTAGTTTTAATAACACAATCGTTACTATTACAGATCGTCAGGGCAATGCTTTGTGCTGGGCTACTTCAGGTGGAAGCGGGTTTCGCGGTTCACGTAAAAGTACGCCTTTTGCTGCGCAGGTTGCTGCTGAACGATGTGGTCAAATGGCACACGACTATGGCGTCAAAAACTTAGAAGTCATGGTCAAGGGTCCAGGCCCTGGGCGTGACTCTGCAGTTCGAGGCTTAAATAGTGCAGGATTCAAAATTATATCAATTTCTGATGTAACACCGATTCCTCATAATGGTTGCCGTCCACCGAAGAAACGTCGCGTTTAATATTTGAGGTAATCATGGCTAGATATATTGGTCCAAAGTGTAAACTTGCCCGTCGTGAAGGGACTGATCTATTTTTGAAGAGTGGTGTTCGTAGCATCGATTCAAAATGTAAAATTGATCAGTTACCTGGACAACATGGGACAGGTCGTAAGCGCGTAACAGAATACGGTTTACAGCTTCGTGAAAAACAAAAAGTGCGTCGTATATATGGCGTATTAGAGAAAAAGTTCCGTCTTTACTATAAAGAGGCTGATCGTCGTAGAGGTTCAACAGGTGTTAACTTGTTGCAAATCCTTGAAAGTCGTTTAGACAATGTAGTATATCGTATGGGATTTGCATCAACTAGAGCGGAAGCGCGTCAGTTGGTGTCTCATAAGTCAATTTTAGTTAATGGCAAGTCAGTTAACATTCCTTCGTATGAAGTGAGTGCTGGTGATGTCGTTGCTATTAGAGAGAAATCTCGTAATCAAACACGTATTGCGACAGCATTGGATTTAAATGCTCAAGCGGGTACTGTTAGCTGGGTTGAAGTGAATAAGACTGCATTTGAAGGAACATTTAAAAATGCTCCAGATCGTTCAGACCTTTCTTCTGATATCTCAGAAAACTTAATTGTTGAGCTTTACTCTAAGTAAAATTTGATACGGAGATAACCTCTAATGCAAGAGATGTTAGAACAGTTGTTAACGCCTCGTTTAGTTGATATACAGC
>JAKISK010000070.1 GCA_021648625.1 Thiomicrorhabdus sp.
TTGCCACGCTTGCTCGGTAAACCACTCTACGGCGGCGAGGTTTTCAGCGGTAAAAAGTTGTCCCCCCTCTTTTGGGGTCAGAGCAATGAGAATATTGTCCTCTTTGCTGTAGGTGTTTTGCAGTTTTTCAAAGGCAAGTAGTTCGGGGTTTTCATCACTGAAAAACACCCGATAATCGGTATCAAAGGTGAGGTTTTTCATGCCACTGGCAATGAGAATTGCAATCATAAAAGAGAGCAAAATCACCCACCAACGGTATTGAATGAGTTTTAAGGTATAGGCTTGAATAAAAGAGGGTTGCATCGGGACTTCCAGTAAAATTTGAGAGTCTATAGTACAAGATAATGCGGTTATTTTAGAGTATTAATTTACCTTCCCTTCTAAATGCAATAAAAATTTTTTACGCCAAATGCCTCCGCCATAGCCGGTTATAGTACCACTTTTTCCAATCACTCGATGACAGGGAATGAGGATGCTGGTGCGGTTATTTCGGTTGGCGTTGGCGACCGCCAGTAACTCTCCAAAAGGGGGTGTAAGGTGTGTGAGTTCGATGCGGTTTTGATGTGTCGTATGGTTCATTAAAACGTTCTAAAGTTTTTCTTTTTCACCTTTTTTTTCACTACTTTAACCGTTGGTTTGGTGATTTTTTTCTCTTTAACAGGACGCTCGTATTCCATCCATTCGTCTAATTTATTCCAAACCTGCTCAAGCCCTTCGCGCTTTAATGAAGAGAACAGTTGTGCGGTTGCTATCGGGTATTCTGATCGTAACAGGGTTTGTAATTTTAATAAGTTGGCTTGTGCGGGCCCTTTTTTGAGCTTATCGGATTTGGTTAATAAAATATGAATGGGTAAGCCTAAGGACTCTGACCAATCCAACATTTGTAAATCGATGTCGGTAGGAGGCATTCGGCAGTCCATTAATAAAATTAAGCCTTTTAATGCTTTTCCTTTTTCAATGTATTCCGATAAACCAGCTTCCCAAGCACGTTTAATTTTTACGTTGACCTTAGCATAACCATAACCGGGCAGATCCACCAAGGCACGTGTTTCATCGACCGGAAAAAAATTAATCAGTTGGGTTCGTCCAGGTGTTTTACTAATGCGCGCCAAGCCTTTTTGTGAGGTAATGACATTCAGCGCACTGGATTTCCCTGAGTTAGATCGTCCAGCAAAGGCCACTTCGTGGGTTAAGTCATCTGGGCACAGTGCCAAGGTTGGTACACTTTTAAGGTAGGTAGCTTGTTGATATAGAGGATGTTGCATAATTTTTTTTCCAAACGTTAATACTTTATCAATAATGAACATAAGTATATACTCTATGCTGGTTTTTAACGAATCTATCCTATAATTTATGAGGCTAAAAACAATGTTACGTAGAAAATTACTCACCTCTTTTGCTGGTTTATTGATGGCAGCAACATTCAGCACTTCTGCACTGTCCGATAATTCAGGATTGTTGGCGGGTGTCGAGTATAAAAAAGTGAATAAAGAGCAATCGATTGCGCCTTTTAAAATGAAAGTTGTGGAGGTGTTTTTATACACTTGCCCCTCTTGTTATCACTTAGAGCCGAGCTTGGAAAAGTGGCTTGAAACCAAACCAAAAAACGTTGAATTTGAGTTGATGCCCGCTATTTTTAATAAACCTAAATTTGTTTTTCTAGGAAAGGCATTTTATACCTTAAAAGAGTTGGGTATTTTAGATAAAGGGCATAAAGCCTATTTTGAAGCCATTCACCGTGATAACAAACACATGCATACGGTCGAAGAGTTGGCGGAATTTTTTACCCAATACGGTGCGGATAAAGCAAAATTTATCGCGACATTTAACAGTTTTAAGGTGGATCAGTTGGTTCGCAAAGCGCGTCAGCTTACAATGGATTACGGTATTGAAGGTGTTCCTACGATTGTCGTAAATGGAAAATATCGCACGGATGTTCCAATGGCTGGGTCTCCTGATGAGCTTTGGGAAGCGGTGAATAAGTTAACTAAAATGTAAGGTAGCTCGTTTCATCGAGGTATAAAAAAACCCGCTAACATAAGGCGGGTTTTTTATGGGATCAACTAATGTTGATTAGAGCGATTTTACTTCTCTAACGCAGCCATCGCAGCACGTTTTTTCGCAATCAATTTTTGGATAATAGGCGTCATAATAATATCCATTGCTTTCACCATGTGTGTGCCTGAGCAAATCATGGTGTGTGGATTTTGTAAAAAAGCGCCGTCAATTTTATCAACGATGGTGGATAGATCTACTTCGTCATGACGAACGTGCGTGATGATTAAGGAATCTTCTGGTGCAGGTCCCATGGTTGCTGTTTCAGATTGGGTTGAAAATGGATCCGCTGTGTCGACTAATGGCACACGTTGGAAGTTAACATCGGTACGGTGAAACTGTGGCACGATGTATTCAATGTAGTCGTCCATACGTTCCATGATGGTATCGCGTACTTGTTCAACGGTATAAGGACGCTCAGAGGTATCACGGTAGATTTTTTGCATCCATTCGATGTTGATGACTGGTGCAACCCCAATGCCTAAATCAACGTGTTGTGCAACGTCGTACATGCCTTCTTTAGGGCCATGATCTTTACGTTTCACCGCTCCGTGCAGTCCTTCGTAAAACAAAATGTCGGTATCTGGCTCAATCTCTTCCCAAGGCGTAAATTCACCAGGGCTTAGGTTGGTTCCTAAACGGGCATTGTGTTCTGCGGCTTCTTCGTCACTGTGCAGGTAGTAACGTTTTTTACCTGTTGCAGTTTCTTTGTAAGAGGCAAACAATGCTTCTAATTTTTGAAATTCATTGGCGTACTCAGAAAAATGCGTAAGCGGCTTGCCACCATTCTCTTTAGATTTTGCCACTTTTGCACGCATCTCTACACGTGAGTATTTGTGAAAGCTATCGCCTTCAATCACGGCTACTTTTAAATTTTCGCGTTCAAAAATAGTTTCTACGGCACGTTTTACAAATGAAGTTCCTGCACCAGATGAACCGGTAACGGCGACGATAGGGTGTTGTACTGACATAAACAGTCTCCTAAAAAGTATGAGTTACCATGTTGGTAACGGATTAAATATTTAAAAATAAATCTATAAGACCTTTCAAAATTTAAGGTCTTGTTATATGGATTAGCGATATTAAAAACTAAAATGGATTCAATTTCAAAAAAAATTTGAGACCATTGTTGTTTTAAACGTCTAAATTTTCAACTTGCAGTGCATTGGACTCAATAAATTTTCTACGAGGCTCAACTTCATCGCCCATTAAGGTGGTAAATACTTGATCTGCGGTAATCGCATCTCGAATGGTAACTTGTAATAAACGACGTGCTTCGGCATTCATTGTCGTTTCCCAAAGTTGCTCAGGGTTCATCTCTCCTAGACCTTTATAACGTTGAATATTTTGACCACGCTTGGCCTCATTAAAGAGCCATTCTATCGCCTCTTTAAAGCTGGATACCGCGTGTTTTTTCTCACCGCGTTGAATATAAGCGGTACTGCTCAATAAGCCTTGCAATGCTTGGCCTAAGCTTACAATTTGTTCAAAGTCTTTTGAGGCAAAAAATTCGGCATCAAATATTTGTGTGCTTAAGCTGCCATGTTCACGTTGTTGTAAGCGCAGTTGAAATTTTGCAATTGCATCCAGTTCACTTACGGGTTCAACCGTCAGTTGGTATTCCACTTTATTTTTTTCACCACCAGATTTTAGCTGTGGTAAAAATTGATTAACCCACTGCGTTAAGGCATCAAAATCATTAAGCATTTCGAGTGTTATCACAGGGTGGTCAATTAACATTTCTAAAAAGGCGGTGTTGTAGCGACGCCCTAAACGTTTAATGACGCGTTGTGTTTTAAAGTAGTCTTTAGAGAGTTGCTCCAGTGCAAGGCCATTAATACTTGGTGCGCCTTCTTCCGTCCATAATGCCGCGTTATCAATAGCGCTTTGCAGTAAGTAGCTTTCCAGCTCAGAGTCATCTTTTAGATAGGTCTCCTGCTTTCCTCTTTTGACCTTATAAAGCGGGGGTTGGGCAATGTAAATGTAGCCTTTTTCGACCAGTTCTGGGTATTGACGGTAGAAGAACGTGAGGAGCAAGGTACGAATGTGTGAGCCATCGACATCGGCATCGGTCATGATGATAATGCGGTGATAACGCAGTTTTTCAATATTGTACTCTTCCCCAATACCACAGCCTAACGCGGTAATTAAGGTACCGACTTCGGCCGAGGCCAACATGCGATCAAATCGCGCTCTTTCAACGTTTAAAATTTTGCCTTTAAGCGGAAGAATGGCTTGGGTACGGCGATCACGACCTTGTTTGGCCGAGCCACCCGCGGAGTCACCCTCCACCAAGTACAATTCGGAAAGTGCGGGGTCTTTTTCTTGGCAATCGGCTAATTTTCCGGGCAATCCTGCAATGTCCAATGCCCCTTTACGACGGGTCATTTCTCGTGCTTTACGAGCGGCTTCACGAGCGCGTGCCGCGTCCACAATTTTGCCGAAAACGGCTTGGGCTTCTTTGGGGTTTTCTAGCAAGTATTCTGCAAGTTTTTCATTCATGGCGGTTTCAACCGCCGTTTTCACTTCGGAAGAGACCAGCTTGTCTTTGGTTTGTGATGAGAACTTAGGGTCGGGCACTTTGACAGAAATAACCGCCGCCAATCCTTCACGCGCATCGTCACCTGAGACGGTAATTTTATATTTTTTGGCCAACCCTGAACTTTCAGCATAGGAGTTCATCGTGCGAGTCAGTGACGCTCTAAAGCCTGACATGTGGGTTCCTCCATCGCGCTGAGGAATGTTGTTGGTAAAGCAAAAAATGGATTCTTTGTAGGCTTCTGACCATTGCATGGCGACTTCAACCGTAATGTCGTCTTTTACGGTGGTGAAGTAGAACGCTTTTTCGTTAATTAAAGACTTATTGGTGTTGATGTAGTCAACAAATGCTCTGATTCCGCCTTCAAACTGAAAAATTTCATGGCGATCATCACGTTTATCCCGTAGCTCAATATGAACACCAGAGTTTAAGAAGGAAAGCTCTCTTAAACGCTTTAAAAGGTAGTCAAAATTAAATTCAACGTTGGTAAAGGTATCGGTACTGGGTAAAAATCGAATTTCTGTACCAGTCTCTTCTGTTTCTCCAACGGCTGCCATTGGGGAATCTGGCACACCGTGGGTGTAAGATTGCTTCCAGATGTGACCGTCACGCTTAATAATAAGATACAGTTTTTGAGACAGAGCGTTAACAACCGACACCCCTACTCCGTGTAGTCCACCAGATACTTTGTAGGAATTGTCATCAAATTTACCCCCCGCATGAAGCACGGTCATAATGACTTCAGCGGCGGACACGCCCTCTTCTTTATGGATATCAACAGGAATACCACGGCCATTATCTGTTACTGATACAGAGCCATCGGTATGGATGGTGACGACAACTTTGTCACAGTGACCCGCAAGTGCTTCATCAATACCGTTATCGACCACTTCGAAGACCATGTGGTGCAGTCCAGATCCGTCATCGGTATCACCAATGTACATCCCTGGACGTTTACGAACGGCATCAAGGCCTTTTAAAACCGTGATGGAGGAGGAATCGTATTGTTTTTCTTCAGACATAAAACTCGATTTCTTTTATTGGAGGCTCGAAAGATCGAACCTCAATTGTTTTGAGGGCTAAATTAGACAGGCAATTCTACCATAAATGCAAGGCAAATGCAGTGCCCTAATCCCCAAATAGAAAATACGTTTATAGCGCAAACCCTTGCCGCGCCTAGAGATTAGGGCAGAGCCATAAATGGAGAAGGTAATCAGCCAAACATCCAGCTGGTTGGGTTGGGAATGGGTTGTTGATCGTTGAGGTATTTAAACCCTTTGACACATCGAATAATGAGCCAAATTGCATAAAACAAAAGGATCAACCAGCCGATCAGAATGAGTGTGAGAAGAGAGCCTATTATAAAGTACAGCAAACCAATCCAGAAGGTGCGAATTTGGAATTGATAATGTGATTGCAAAAAATCATTTTCATCCCCTTTATTAACATAGGCCATAATTACGCCAATTATGGCCGCAAAAGGAATCACAAAATTAGCCAAATAAAGGGCATAAATAATCATGGAAAGCGTATTATTTTTTTTGGGTTGAGGGGGGGGAGAATTTGGGATTTCAATGGGATTGTTCATAAATAAAGGCCTTTTTAAGCATAAAAACTACGATGAATTCTATCACTCTAATCCCCAGATAGAAAATACATTTGCTGTGCGTTAGGAGATTGTTTTTTGCGTTAACGTTCCTTCATTAACATGCCAAATATTGGTAGTTTTTGTATTTAAGATGGGAATAAGTGTTTGAGAGGTACTGGTAATAATATGCTGTATTTTAAGTACTTGAAGGAGTTCGAGTAGCTTTAAACGATGTGCTTCATCCAGCTCGGCAGGCAGGTCATCAATGAGCATGATGACGGGTTCTTGCAGTGTTTTTTCATGCAGGCTGGCTTGCGCAAGCAGTAGGGCGCACACAAACAGTTTTTGCTGGCCTCTTGAAAGGGTGTTGATGGCTTCTTGACCTGAAAACTTAAAGCGAATATCGGCTCGATGAGCACCGTATTGGGTATGACCAAGGGCTTTTTCTTTTTGAAAATTTTGAGTGTAAAGAGCCATTAAATCGTCGGTGTTTTTTGGCCAACCTGCTCGATATTGGCAGATAACATTTTCCGTTATTTCTGGCATTAAGGCTTGGCAAAAGGTGACTAAATAGGGGGTTAAGTTTTTTAAATAGGATTGGCGAATGCCATCTATTTTAAGGGCGTTTTCAACCAGTGTTTGATCCCACAACTGGACTTGTGCTTTAGGTAATTGTTTTTTGAGTGCTTGATTACGCTGTTTAAGCGCACGCTGATAATTACGCCATAAGGGCATAAAATCAGGCGACTGGTGAAAGCAGCCCCAGTCCATAAATTGACGACGTGCTTTGGGGCCATCTTCGAGTAATTTATGACTCTCTGGCGTGAGCAATTGTACGGGAAGGTGTTGTGCGATGGTTGCTTGAGATTGAATGGTTTCACCATCCATTCGCAGTTGGCTTTGTTGGGTTGTTTTTTGTACCCCTAAGCGGTGTGACGTTACATTTGTGTTTTTATGGCTTGAAGTGACTTCTGTAAATACGGTGAGCGCCTCTTGTTGATGCTGGATCAGAAGGTGTGATTTAGCGGTGCGAAAAGATCGACCTGTTGCCAGTACCCAAATGGCTTCAATAATAGCGGTTTTTCCTGCGGCGTTGTTACCCACAATTAAATTTAATCCATTGCTGAGTTCGCACTGTATATGCTGGCAGTTTCGAAAGTGCTGAATGGAGAGTTGAGTGATTTGTGTCAAAGTCATTTACAAATTAGGAGGGGGGGGGATAAAATTTTAAGGCTCGTATTTAAACGTTAGTTAATACAGCCTTAAATCGAAGGAGATCTATAATCGCATAGGCATAATGACATGTTGGCAATGGCACCCATCAGCTTGTGTTTCAATTAAACAACTGCTGTTGGCATCTCTTAAAATTAAGGTAACACAGTCATCATTTATGGAATTAAGGACGTCAATAATATAGTTTACGTTAAAGCCAATTTCCATTTCGGTACCATTGTAGTCAATGGCCATGTCTTCATGGGATTCATCTTGTTCACTGTTGGATGCATTGACCGTTAATAAATTTTGACTGAGCCTTAAACGAATGCCTTTGAATTTATCATTGGATAAGATGGAGGCACGTTGTAATAAGCTACGAAGCAGCTCTTTATCCGTTTGAATCAGTTGGTCATTTTCAGTCGGGATGACTCGAAGGTAATCTGGAAAACGACCATCGACTAATTTACAAGTAAAGACGGTGTCTTCCAATTGTACGGTAAGGTAGTTTTTGGCCAATGAAAACTCAATTAAGGTTTCGTCATCGTTCATTAATTTTTGTAATTCAAGCACGCCTTTTCGTGGCAAAATGGCTTGAGTTGAAGGCAGGCCTTCCATTGCAAGCTGGGTTGAACAGGTGGATAGACGATGCCCATCGGTTGCCACCACACGTAAAATATTATTGTTGATATCAAACAACATGCCGTTTAAATAAAAACGCACGTCTTGACTGGCCATTGCAAACCCAGAGTGCAAGATAAGTTGCTTTAACTGATGTTGTGACAGAGCAAAAGATAGATCACTCTGAGTAAGATCCATCACTGGAAAATCCTCTGCTGGAAGGGTGGAAAGTTTAAAACGTGATCGACCTGCCAAAAGTGTACAACGGGATTCATCAAAGTCTAAGGTAATGGTTAATCCATTGGGGAGTGAGCGTACAATGTTAATTAATTTAATGGCGGGCAACGTGGTAGAAAACTGGCTTGCTTCACTTGACTCTAACTCTGTTTTTGCACGGGTTTCAATCTCTAAGTCGGATGCGGTAACAGTTAGAGTATTTTCAGACACTTGAAACAGAACATTGCCTAAAATTGGCATTGTTTGACGTTTTTCAACAACGCCTCCAACGGTTTGTAGAACACTTAAAAGGTTTTCACGAGTTAAAGTAATTTTCATGCCAAGGTCTCTTAATCTTAGTTGGTAATAATACGAATTAAACTGTTAAAGTCATTATCTATGTGATGGTCTTGCTCTCGTAGCTCTTTAATTTTTCGCACGGCATGGAGCACGGTGGTGTGGTCTCGACCACCAAATGCGTCCCCTATCTCTGGTAAACTGTGATTGGTTAGCTCTTTGGCGATGGCCATGGCGATTTGCCGAGGTCGTGCAATATTTCGAGTACGTCGTTTTGATAGCAGCTCTGCAACGCGCAATTTAAAGTAATCTGCAACGGTTTTTTGAATGTTATCCAAAGTAACCATTTTTTGTTGTAGGGCAAGCAGGTCTTTCAGTGCATCTTTGACAACTTCAACGGTTAACGCTTTTTGGGTAAACTGAGAGTAAGCCCCTACGCGTCTTAGTGCCCCCTCTAAATCTCGAACATTACCGCGTAATCGTTTGGCGATAAAAAAGGCAACCTCTTCAGGCAGTGCAATGCCAAATTCAGAGGCTTTTTTAAGTAAGATCGCCACGCGCATTTCAAACTCAGGAGGCTCTACAGCAATGGTTAATCCCCAACCAAAACGAGATTTTAAACGGTCTTCTAGGCCATCCACCTCTTTCGGAAATCGATCGCTGGTTAAAATAACTTGCTTATTCCCTTCTAAAAGCGTGTTAAAGGTATGAAAAAACTCTTCTTGAGACTGTTCTTTATTAGAAAAAAACTGAATATCATCGATTAATAGCGCATCTAATGAGCGATAAAATCGTTTAAATTCATCAATTTTATTATGGCGCAATCCATTAACCATGTCGGCAACAAAGCGCTCTGAGTGTAAGTAAACAACACGCGCATCGGGTTTGTCTTTTAACATCTGATTACCAATGGCGTGCATTAAATGGGTTTTACCTAAACCCACTCCACCATAGATAAAGAAAGGGTTGTAGCTTCCACCAGGATTTTCCGCAACTTGCCTTGCCGCCGCCGCCGCCAGTTGGTTCGCCTTACCTTCAACAAAGGTTTCAAAGGTAAAGTTTGCATTTAAACTATGTTTTATGGTCGATTTTTGAGGTTTTCTTTTTGAAGGCGTTGAGCTACTTTTAGTCAGTTTTCTTTGTAGGGGTTGTGGTATCGCTGTTTCAGTCTCTGGCAGTACATCTACAGTATAATCTCCGATTTCAAGTAAAATCTCAGGCGTATTGACAGGCGCTACCGTTGCAATGGCTTGACGAATATTACTCATCAATTTTTTATTGACCCAGTCTAAAATAAAAGTAGAGGGGGCTAGAAGACGGATGGTGGACTCTTCTTCAATTGCTTGAAGCGGACGGATCCAAGTATGAAATTGTTGATCATTCAGATCGTTTTCTAGGTATTTAAGGCTTTGAATCCACAGTGATGACAAAAGAGAGTCCTAGGTAAAAGGGTTTAAGGCTAAGTAATTCGTTTAGTATACCTGTGCATTGTTTTAAAACAAGGGTCGGCATGTGTGTAACTCTGTGCATAACTACTGTGGATAACTCAGTTTTTTTATTTTTATCTTATTGATTATAAAGTTGTTTTTACGGTTCTTTGTAAAAGATAATATAGTTGCCTTTTTATCGGTCTTAAGACGATTATCAAGAGATAACGTTCTGTACCGCTTGGCTGTGGGGACGAGGTTAAAGAGAGTTGTAAAGTTGGAAGGTGCAGGGGGAACGAAGAGCATTACCTCTTGAGGTAATTTATGATTTCATTTTTTGTGGCCAAATTATGAGAGAATTGTTTTTTTAAAGCCCCTTTCATGAAAAGGGCTTTTTAGAATACACGGCTTAGTTGATTTTTTCTAATACTGGTAAGACAGTATCCCTAACAGTACCTTCATATTCTATTTGAACATCTACAAATTCAGTAATTTGATAATATCCATCATGTAACTTAGCCATATCAAGATATTCTTCTTTAGGGTTTCTTTTAACTATAATCATTATAGATTCACCTGCAAACATTTCGTAGGCAACAAAATCTTTTTTAATGTTAGTTAATCTCCAGTAGTCATCATATTTACTCGGCTTGATAAGAAATTTGCTCAGGGTCTCACCCGTAAACTTGCCATTTTGAATATCGGTTAAAGAATCTACAACACCATAAAAAATACCTTCAAAGCCCTTGTCTTTACCAATTTGCTGTTCCTTCATCATGGCTTTTCGGACTTCTTCTTCATAATAGGTGGCAATTTTTTCTTCTGCTATGTTTGATGGCTTAAATTGTTCATTCATAAACTTATTTTTGGCTGTAACCATGCCAGCATCACACATTCTGATAATTTCACCAAATGTTTTACCTGTATAGATATCATCATAGGCTGAACCAGGTAATGAAGGCATTTCCTTTTTATTAGGCTTATGGTTCATTAGGTTTGGTAGATCTTCCAGATCTTTTCTTTTGCTGTAATATCGGTCGGTTGCTGTAATAACCTGATTTTTATCCATCTTCTTTTGTTGAATTTTTTGCAAGTTGTTTGTACACCACACAAGTGCTCTTTTTGCCGTTGTAATATCGGCAGAACTAGGTGCTTCATTTTGGATACTGGAGTTATAGTTTCCAGCACCTAATGCGGCGCCATTAATTGCAAAAAGTAATCCTGTGGTGATGAGTGTTTTTGTAAATATGTTGTTTTTCATTTTTTTCCCTGTTGTTTGAGGTGATTTTTTTATGAACGCTGTTTTTTCATTCGGGTTAGCCACACGTATGATCTAACTCTTAAAGATAGAAAATAGTAACGAATGAATTCTATTACCCCGATTCCCAGATAGAAAAGCCCAAAACGCAAGAAGCCTTGGCAGTACAATGGTTAGCGACAAAACAGACCATCACCCAATGGGTGCACAACTCAAGGCTTATAATGATTCTACCCTATAAATTCGAAACAACAAACGATTTACTCACTTCACGCGGCGGTTTATTGGCTATTGCACAACTAATGGACTCCGTGAATTTTGCCGAGCGCAGCTTTCATCTGGACGAAATTCGCCACCTTCAAGATGCGCACCGTACTGAATATTAAGAGACTTCCTCAAGCGACTATTTTTGGCGATTGGCTAAGGCGAATGGGTAACCAGCTAAAAACCCAAAAGGCTTGGGTAAAGGTCAATAAAGCCCTGTTACAGTCGAGCTTACACCACTGCAAAAAAATGACGATTGATATTGATGCGACAGAAGTGATTGCCAGCAAAGCAGACGTACAGTGGACGTACAACAAAAACAAAGGCTTTATGCCCATGGTGGGGCATATTGCACAAACAGGGCAGATTGTGGCGATCGATTTTCGCGAAGGCAATATATCGCCCGCGAAAGACAACCTTGCGTTTATTAAACAATGCCAACAATCGCTCCCCGAAGGATATGTTTTTTGTTACTGCCCTAAAAGGATAGGTATAACGTGGTGAAACCTGACAAATATGGATTTAATGTAAAAGATGGAAAGTTGTTAAATCCGACGGCTGTATTTTGTAATGATAGAGATGTTTACTATGCAAAATTGTCCGAGGCAGATGCAGGAAATCATGAGGCGTGGATAAGCT
>JAKISK010000001.1 GCA_021648625.1 Thiomicrorhabdus sp.
CCGCTTATGACTCCCCGCTCATTAAAGCGCACAGTTTGGCTTTAGGCCATGTTCCCATTATTGACACTAATCCACGTAGCAAAGTAAAAAAAGACGAACAGGAAGCTGAAACAAAACGACGTAAAAAAGCAAACTATACAATTGCAGAAGATAAACGCTACAATGAACGCAGTACAGTCGAACGAGTTAATGGCCGAATCAAAGATGAATTTGGCGCGAGAATGATACGTGTACGAGGTCATGCCAAAGTGATGGCGCATTTAATGTTTGGGATTGTGGTACTCACGATAGATCAGATGATGAAGCTTGTTGAATAACAAAGATGACGGTGTTTTTTTACATAAATCGGATCACAATAGCGGTGCGATGAACTCCCTTGCTCTGAATTTGTTATTTTTAGGTTATTTGGGATAAAAGAGAACCCATCTTAAAGTAATTTACAGAAATAAGAATCATTCACGACTGCGTGAATGATTTACTCGCTTACTTGTAATAATTTTGCAAGAGGCTCTCTTATTAATTAATAAATCGCGTTGAACTTTATCGTAAAACTTTTTTAAATCAAGATTAACTTCATATACATCCTCTGACTCAATAGCAGTACTTTTAGCTTTTTTACCAAAATAGACAGGCCTTGCTAAAAACCGTTGATAGTCTTTGAAATATTGGTTATAAACACTCTGATTGCCCCACAAAAAACTTGCCTTATCATCATGATAAGAGCAATAAAGTCTGTTTCCGTAATTAACAACCCCTTTCTCATGTACCTCTTCAAAAGCAACAGAACTATCACCTTGCAAAGTCTCAACTTGATTTGCTAAAAGCATCATCAAAGCGGTCATAATCGTTTGATCGCGTATATCAATATGAGCTATAGGTCGTAACTCTTTAGAGTCATCAGGTTCATTCTTTTTTACTATTTTTACACTCGGCTTCCAATTAAAGTCATCGTTTTCATCAAAACCCCATGACTCTGTTTTGGGAGCAGGAACTAATTTTAATCGCGAGAAGCTAAAAGAGTCTGATTCCAAGTCTTTTTTCCATTTTTCAATATTTTGTTCCAATTCTATTGCAGAGCGATCTAAGTCAAAAACATCAGCGTACCAGTTAGTTGAACGTATTGAGTGATGGGTCTTTTTCCACGCATGCATTAAAATCACAGGATCTAGAATGTATTTGTCTGTTACGGAAAGTGCCGAAAGGTATTTCTTATCTAAAAAGTCCATTAAACTAAAACGTCCTGAGTAATTAATTTTGCGATATAGCACTGAATTGTTTGAATACATTAAAAATTGGCTTTAAGTTAATAGCATAACACCATCAATTCACTGGCTTCAGAAACAATTATTTTTTACTCTCTTTCTTCAACTTAGGTTTCAAAAAAAACTTATGAAAAGATCAATTCTGTTGCGCTCACAGAGAACACCATGTAGGCAATGTTAATTATCGCCAATACGTAGTGCCATGTATCGACGTTGATCTTGATAAAAAAAAGGAAAAAATGATATGAAAAAGAGAAAAAGGGGACAAAAAGGGGACGGTATCCTTTAAATCATATCATGGCGGTAAATTACTGTTTAATCAATGGTTTAAATGGTTTTTTTAGATGATATTGGAGCAATTATTATTCGGTTAATATCTTGTTTTAAATTGACTTTGAATTTTGATAGGGAGGGGGGAAGAAAATCTCAATCAATTTTTTACCCCCCCTTACCTCATCAAACTCAACCAATACATCCCCATCACCGATTACCTCGTAGAAGATTCGCAAGCAACTATTCATACTTATCAAGTCAACTAAAACTTGCCCCCCCCTATCCTGCCTGATGCCAAAATGGTGAATCAATGGAAGCCTATTTCGTATCTAGATGACTTTAAAGTTGTTTAATTTCATCCAGTCGCTTTTGTCTTTATTATATAAATAATATTTAAAGGGTAGCGTCCCCTTTAAAGCGTTTTAATAAATGCGCCATTATAACACTCTAAAAAGTACGGGCTATGGCTTCAATAAACTTGATATTCATCAACCATCAACCCTTTTGTAAGCCTTACCAAAGCCTCCCGTCATGCTTATAAGCAAAGACTCATGCCTTCCTTAACCCTATCCTCAAAAAAAAACGATACCATATTTGCAACATAACAAAACCACGAATAGAGGATAAAAAACAATGATAAATGGCAACAAAACTCCACTCACCTCACGCATTTACCCTACCCCTAAAAAACTCTCTGTTGCCATAGTATCGCTCTTAGCCACCGCCTCTATGGCACATGCACAAGACAGTGCCACACAATTATTGCCCGTCACCGTTACCGACACCGCACCCGCCCCTTTAGAAACTAATATCCCAATAAACGATCTATTGCAAACCTCCAACTCTGAAACCAGTACGGCACTGCGTCAAATTAATGGGGTAGAAGCGTCTCGAATGGGCGGACATGGTGTGGATTTGATCATTAATGGCCAACAAGCCTCGCAATTAAACATCTTTTTGGACGGCGCAAAAATCGAAGGCGGTTGCCCTAATCGAATGGATCCCCCTACGGCGTATACTGAACTCAGTAGCTATGACAGTGTGACCGTCATTAAAGGCGTAAACTCAGTGACCTACGGTTCTGGCGGAAGCGGTGGAACAGTTTTGTTTGAGCGCAATGCGCCTAGCTTTGAAGAGGGTAAGCCCTATCAAGGTCAAGTCAATGTAGGCACCTCTTCTAACGGGCTCACTCAAGACATAAATGCCACCGTGGCCGCTGGTGGCGATAAAGGTTACATCGTTCTCCAAGGCTCTAAAAAATCCGCCGATAACTACACCGATGGCAACGGTGATGAAGTCCGTTCCAGCTATGAAAGTCGTCAAGGGCATATTGACTTAGGTTGGACACCCAATGAGGACCATGAATTTAAAGTCTCTTATGAAAAAAGCTACATTGACGATGTGCTGTTTCAAGGCGCAACCATGGACTCCCCTACTTCAGAAGGAAGCACCACCCGTTTAAGCTATAAAGGCGACAACATCAGCAAAGCCATTCAGTCTATTGAAGTGGATCTGTACGCCTCTGAGGTCGATCACTTAATGGACAACTATACCTTTCGCCCAGCCACACCCGTTGCATCTCGTTTAGAAACGCCTTCTAATGTAAAAACCACGGGGGCAAAAATTCAGTTAAGCAGCCAAGTGGATCGCACCACCTTAAACTATGGTCTGCAAGTCGAGTTACTTGAAAAAACCGCGACGGTACAACGTGCGACAGGCCAAAGTATTTTTAACCTCTGGCCAACAACAGAAAGCACCACCAACAGTGTGTTTTTAGAAGGGATTACCGCCTTAACACCAAAGCAAAAAGTGATTATGGGCGTACGTTATGAGAACGTAAGCACCCAAGCCAAAGACGCTTCCAGTGCCACTGATTTAGGAAACACAGCCTTTGGCCTGTACAACAATACCTACACCAACTACTCTGGCCAAACCAAAGCGGATGAGAATAATTTAAACGCCCTGTTACGCTATGAGCAAACATTTAAAAATAATATAAACGGCTTTATTGGCCTGAGCCGAACCCACCGTAACCCCGATGCGACGGAACTTTATATGGCGCGTGGCGGTACTTCTCAATGGGTGGGTAATCCCGACCTAAAACCCGAAGCTCATAATCAACTGGACATTGGCCTGTCACAAACCCATAACACATACCAGTGGGCGGCTTCTGCATACTATGATGTGGTTGAAAACTACATCCTAAGAGACTTTGCTCAAAATCAATCTGCCGATGTTAACATTGCAGGAGCCCATACGGTTTACCTTAATAAAGACGCGGTGATTTATGGTCTTGAAGCGTCAGGACAATATCAACTCTCGCCACAAGTTGTACTGGGCGCCAGTGCCAACCTAACCAAAGGCCGTAATACCAGTGACAACCGCAATTTAAGCAATATACCGCCTCTTTCAGGGGCGCTGTTTGCCCAATATCAAAAAGCAGATTGGAAAGCGGGCGCACGCATCAACTTAGCCGCCGAACAAACAGACGTTAATCAAGAATACGGTGAGTTAGAAACCCCTGCATGGAGCACAGTAGACCTTTATGGTTCGTATCATATTAATAAAACTGCGACCCTCTCTTTAGGGGTAGACAATCTGTTTGACCACGCCTACCAAAACTACTTAAATCGAGTAGATGCCATATCAGGAAATACCTTTAAAGTATACGAACCTGGCCAAACGGTATGGGCAAAATTAAGCGCAAAATTTTAATCTGCTAGCGTTGCGCTTGCCTCACTATTTTATAACTGGCACAATGCCCTAAGTCACCAGATAAAATGTGATTTAGCACTTGTGCCTCTTAAAGGAACCCATACGGTTTATGAATATTTCTCAAAAAGCAGTTAAAATCGGAATTGTTGCCATTGGTGCACTTCTGCTGCTGTTTTTCCTATTTCAGTTTTTAACAAAACCGACACCTCATTCCCCCCCACCTCCTAAAGGCATTGTTAGTGAAAAACCAACGGGGGGGAACTTTACACTGACCTCCATAAACGGCCAACAGTCTTTAAGTAACTTTAAAGACAAGTTGGTTTTATTGTATTTTGGCTACACCTACTGTCCTGATATTTGCCCAACCGACTTAGGCAACCTTGCCATGGCCTATCGTGGTTTAAACGATCAGGAAAAAGAACAGGTTCAAATCCTGTTTGTCACCGTTGATCCAGAGCGAGACACCGTTAACCGAATGGCCGAATATACGGGCTACTTTGATGCCGATATGGTGGGGTTAACTGGCACCAATGCCGAAATCGCCACCGTAGCCAAACAGTATGGAGTGGTGTACATGAAAGCCAACAACCCTCTCAATAGCCACAGCAGTGCGGAAAATTACACCGTTGACCATTCCGCATTTACCTATATCATAGATGCCACGGGGCAGTTGCAAACTCAACTTCCACATGCCATGCCCCCGCAACAGATTCAAAATACCATTCAAACTTACTTAACACAGGACAAAGCATCATGACACCTCGTTCTAATCCACTAGCTACCGCTCTTACACTTGGACTGCTCACCGCGATTTCTAGTACCCAACTTCTGGCCGCCGAAATCCAACCCCATGCCGATGCCATTCAAGTCAGTGATCCTTACACCCGTGAAATGCCTCCCGGAGCGCTTGCTACCGCCAGCTTTATGACACTTAGCAACACAAGTGATCAAAATATAAAACTGGTGCAAGCCGACACCAATGCCGCCAAAAGTGCCGAACTGCACACCCATACCAACGACAATGGTGTGATGCGAATGCGTCAAGTAAGTTCTTTTGACATTCCCGCCAAAGGACAAACCAAGTTACAACCCGGTGGTAACCATATTATGCTGATCTCTCCCAATCAGACGATTAAAACAGGCAACACCGTTTCAGTCACCCTAACCTTTGAAGACGGCAGCTCTAAAAAAGTGACCATGCCCGTTAAATCGGTTATGAACATGGGCAAAAATGAAGACCACAGCCACCATCATCATTAGGACATCATTAGGACATCACGAGGAAATCTCTATGCTTAAAAAAAACGTTGTACTCGGACTGTTCCTTACCACCGCTATTGCGTCAAATCATGCCTTTGCAGAGGAGAATTTTTTAGATCGTACAACCCCGCTTTCCAAAGTGGACACGATGACCCTGTGTCTAGAGTATGGTAATTTAACGGAACAAGAGCAGCGTAAAGCCTATAAACAAGAGCTCGATTTACGCTCTCAACTCAGCGTAAAAGATCATAAGTTGATTGATCAACATCAGGTTGAAAACAGCATGACGCGTTGTGGCATGTACATGGCATTAGGCAAACCCATTGGCGAACAATCACGTCAAATTCGCCCAATGACCTTTAAAACCGTCCACATCTATCCAGATCATTACTATGTTTCTCAATCGGGCATGATTGTTGAAACACTTGAGCGCACCCCAGGAACACTTCCCCCTACTCTGGTTCACACCCCACCCAAAGTACAAGCACCGCCTGTCGCCCCTAAGTAAAACGCTCATTTTTTTATTCTAAAGCACCGCTAAAGGTTAAGGGCTGTACAAACTAAGCTTAATTGATTAGAATCAGCGCACTAAAAATAAATGTAAATAAGAATAAGGGTTTCAACATGACACAAGATGAACTAAAGCAAAAAGTCGCTCAAGCCGCCATTGAATACGTTGTGCCCGACACGATTATTGGCGTAGGAACCGGCTCTACCGCAAACTTTTTTATTGATGAACTGGCCAAAATTAAAGGCACCATTGAAGGTGCGGTTGCCAGCTCAGAAGCCACGGCGGAACGCTTAAGAGGACACGGTATTTTAGTTTTTGACCTAAATTCCGTACCTGAAATTTCGGTCTACATTGATGGCGCAGACGAAGCTGATGCGGGCTTAAACCTCATTAAAGGCGGCGGTGGTGCTTTAACCCGTGAAAAAATAGTACTCGCCGTTGCCAAACAATTTGTGTGCATTGCCGACGACAGTAAAAAGGTAGATGTACTGGGTAAATTCCCACTGCCGATTGAAGTGATTCCAATGGCACGTAGCTATGTGGCACGTGAAATTGTGAAACGCTTCGCAGGTGAACCTGTACTGCGTGATGGATTTGTAACCGATAACGGCAATCTAATTTTAGACATTCACCGCTTAGAAATCACCGATCCGGTTGCTATGGAAAACGAGCTAAACAGTATTGTAGGTGTCGTTACCAACGGTCTATTTGCCGCTCGTCCAGCGGATATTTTCTTATGCGGAACTAAAAATGGTGTTGAAACGTTGACTGCAAAGTAAAAGATAACATTCTCTCTTTAAAAAAGGCCTTTATGGCCTTTTTTTGCAATCATGCAAAATCGCCCAATCAATAGACTGAATAACATTATCTGACACGCCATTCTGGCTAAAGACAGTTTGCCAATTTTGTTCAATCACTTGAACCATCTCCTCTAAAATAGAGTTGGCTTTTTCTCGATTTAAATTAAAGTCCTCAGCCCTTGAAAGCACATTGTCATAACTTGATTGATTCCCCTCTTTTCCAACCACAATCGCCTGAGAACGTCGTGTCCCTTCTCCAGCCACCACATCAAAAGCGGGGGTTAATCGCCATACACCATTTTTAAAATAAATCGCATGATTTTGATAATGATCGTCATGGTTTGAAATCAAAACATTAAATGCCATTCTGCGAAATAATTCTTCAGAATCCAAGCCGCCATTTAGCCGTTTAAGCTCTAATGAAAAATCGGAATAACTTGCTTCTGCACTGTGTTTAACCCCTAAAACAGACATCATACTTAAATAAGGAAGCTTTTGACTTTCCTCATAATCAAACCGCTCGGTTAAAAAAATATCCACCCCTTCTTTAAGATGAATAATGTCACTTTTAACCGTATTAATTCCAACCTCCCTTGCTAAGGCTAATGTACCATGTTCAATTTGAGCCACATTGACATAATCCCGAATGGTTGGCAGTTTGGCTAAATACATAACGCCATTTTTTATCACGCTTAATTTAGGCCGTGCTCCTCCTTGACTGGCACCTTGCTTAAAAAGTTCAATTGCTTTATCAGACAGTACATTCGTTCGCTCAAAATGTTCTTTGGCTTCCAATATCTCTTCCCAAAGAAAAGGTTCTTTTATAACGGAGGTCTCTAAATCGGGAAACGCCATTTTGGTGTTATAAATCAAATGCCCTACACGATCTTTTTGATTCTCTAACAGCAGTTCAAAATCCGTTAGTTTTTTTCCATAGCTGGCATTTAAAATGCATTCCCCCCAATGGCCTGGTTTTGAATCCAAAAAAGAAGTGAGCATCCCTGAAAACCCACTGTTTGAAAAGAACGTTTTTGATGATAAAGGTAAAAAAATAGGATTAATCGCTAATGCATCTGAATTTAATAAATACTGTTTGGCATAATTAAATTGAACCATCTCTCCTACTTTAGAAAGCCGACCCAACAACTCCTTATTCACATTAAAAATAAATAAATATTCCGTATTCATTGACCCTCCTGCCCGTTAAAAGAACTCATCATTCAAATCTGCTCGTTGCTTTCCTACTCGCTTAGGCAAAGAACCAAATGCTAAACTTCGGCCAATTTCATCATTTTTAGGGGATATCGCGTCTAAAAGTTGTTCCTCTAACCCTAATGCCCAAATCACCTCAAGCAAATTTTTTGAGGGTCGACCTTTTTCAATTAACGCAATGGACTGGCGTGTCAACGAGGCACGCTTCCCTAACTCCTCTTGTGTTAACTGTCTGGATTTTCGGGCAAGCGCAATGTGTTCACCCACTTTTTTAAGGAAAACATTTGGATTCATATAAAACGCCTTTCATGTTAACATTTAATAACATTATCCTTTTTTAAGTTAACAAATGCAAACATTAAGAGCGGGTTTTATCTTATCCCCCTACCTAAAAATGAAATTTTCTAAACAGAGGGTGATAAAATAATCACTTTAACTTACGCTAGTAATCACATGTCTGCATTAAACAATTTATCCCCCCCCCTATTCAAAGGGCTATACATCATCACCGATCCAATGCTTTGCCCAAAAGATACCCTTATTGAACAAGTGACTCAAGCATTAAGGGGGGGGGTAAAAATTGTGCAGTTTCGTGATAAAACCAGTTCTTTTCAAACCCAGTTAACCCTCAGTAAACAGCTCAAAACACTGTGCGAACAATATCAAGCCTACTTTATTGTAAACGACAACATCGAACTTGCTAAACAGTCGCAAGCACACGGCATACACCTTGGCAAAAACGACCAAGACCTGATAACAGCACGAGAACAACTCGGCACTCAAGCCATTATTGGCGTAAGCTGTTACAACGATATGACCCTTGCTCTACACATGCAAACCTTAGGGGCAAGTTACGTCGCATTCGGACGGTTTTTTCCCTCTCAAACCAAACCCAATGCCCCCCAAGCGGATATAAACACCTTAATACACGCCAAAAAAACGCTTAACATTCCCGTGGTCGCCATTGGCGGCATCACCGCAGACAATGCGTCACAACTGATTAAAACGGGCGTGGATTCTTTGGCCGTTATTCAAGGGGTATGGGGGCAAAAAAACATTCAAGCCGCCGCGCTTCACATTCAAAAGCAATTCACGGTATAATCAAGCGCAATTAATTTATCTAACACTTTAAAAGGATCTCCCATGAGCAAATCGCATGACCTATTCCAAGCGGCACAAAAACACATTCCCGGTGGCGTAAATTCACCTGTAAGAGCGTTTAAAGGCGTAGGCGGCGATCCTGTTTTCTTTAAATCTGCCAATGGCGCGTATTTGATTGATGCAGACGATAAACAGTACATTGATTACGTTGCCTCTTGGGGACCTGCCATTTTAGGACACGCGCATCCAGAGGTGGTGAAAGTCGTTCAAGAGCAAGCCACTAAAGGTTTAAGCTTTGGCGCACCGACGGCAATCGAAACCGAAATGGCCGATTTAGTGTGCGACCTAATTCCTTCCATGGACATGGTTCGCATGGTCAGCTCGGGTACCGAAGCCACCATGACCGCCATTCGTTTAGCACGTGGTTATACTGGCCGCGATAAAATGGTTAAGTTTGAAGGTTGCTACCACGGGCATTCCGACTCTTTATTGGTTAAAGCGGGTTCTGGCGCACTGACCTTAGGCGAACCATCTTCTCCGGGTGTGCCTGCCGCATTAGCCGACCTTACGCTCACACTAACCCACAATGACGCCCAAGAAGTCCGAGACGTATTTGCCAAAATAGGCAGTGAAATCGCTTGTATTATTGTTGAGCCTATCGCTGGCAACATGAACTGCATTCCACCCGAAGACGGTTTTTTACAAACCCTACGTGACGTGTGCGATGAACACGGAACGGTGCTGATTTTTGATGAAGTCATGTGTGGTTTCCGCGCAAACCTACAAGGCGCACAAGGGCTATACAACATAACGCCAGACCTGACCACGTTTGGTAAAGTCATCGGTGGCGGAATGCCCGTAGGTGCGTTTGGCGGTAAACGTGAAATCATGGAAAAAATCGCACCATTAGGCCCGGTCTACCAAGCGGGAACACTCTCTGGTAACCCTCTCGCCATGGCCGCTGGGTTAAAAACTCTAGAACTTATTAAAGTGCCTGGGTTCTTTGAAAACCTAGACCAAAAAGCCAAGCGCCTAACCGCTGGGCTACAAGCCGCCGCAGACGAACTCAACATCCCATTTACCACCAACCAAGTGGGCGGCATGTACGGTTACTTCTTTAATGAAGAGAAAAATATCAGCCGTTTTGCGCAAGTTGCCAAAGGCAATATGGAGCACTTCCAAAAGTTCTATCACGGCATGTTAAACGAAGGGGTTTACCTAGCGCCGTCTGCTTATGAAGCAGGGTTTGTCTCATTGGCTCATACCAACGAAGACATCGACAACACCATTGCCGCGGCAAAACGCGTAATGGCAACATTGTAAGGGATTATTATCTCTAAAAAAGGGCTTATAAGAGCCCTTTTTTTATGGGTTTAAAATACTCAAAATTTTTCTCCCCCCCCTATTTATAAAGGAACACTTCTCTATGTTGGTTACCCATTCTGGACGTTTTCATGCTGATGAAATTTTTGCCATCGCCATGATTCAAATGATTAAAACCGTTGATATTACCCGTACCCGAGATCAAGAGATTATTGATCAAGCCGATATTGTGCTGGACGTAGGCGCGGAGTACAATCCCGAAACCTTACGCTTTGACCACCATCAAAACAGCTTTACTAAAACTCGTGAAGATGGCACTCCCTTTGCCACGGCAGGATTAGTTTGGGAGCACTTTGGTAAAGAGGTACTCGCCAAAAAAGGACTTAAAGGCGATTATGAAATTCAATTTGCGCAACAGTGGGTCGATCAAAAAATCATTCACGACATCGACGCGGTAGACAATGGACTGTTTACCGAAGACCCGCGCCCTTCTGTTTCTATGATTATCGGCATGATGAACGCCTCTTCCACCGACGATGATGAACAACAAAATGCGGCCTTTTATCAAGCCATTGAGTTCACCAGTATGATCCTCAACAACTTCATTAAAAGTGCCGTTAAAGAGGCCGAAAACATTGTTGCACTGGAAGCCTACGCCAAAACCGTCAACAACGGCATTTTAATCTTAGACAAACACCTACCGTTTAAAGATTTTTTGTACAGTCATCCCGAAATAAAACGCGTGGTCTATCCAAGAAACGACGAACAATTTGGCGTGTACTGCAATGGCAAAGAGAACCATCTGCCCGAACGGTTTAGAGGGTTAAGAAGCGATGAACTCAATGCCATCACAGGGTTAAATGACACCGTCTTTTGCCATAAATCGGGCTTTATGAGCGTAACCAACAGCCAAGAAAGCGCGCTTTTTATGGCTGAAAGCAACTAAGAGCTTATCCATGAAGCCTGTCCAAAAACAAGTATCAACGAACACCGCTCTCATCTCCAATGGTTTTAACCTCCGCCAGTTCGTTATTCATAGCCGACTCAATGTGTAAGGTACGTGTTGGAAATGCCATCTCAGCCTCATGCGCTTCCACAATGTCACTGATTTTTAACAACACATCTTCTTTCACTTCATGAAAACGAATCCAGTTTATGGTTTTTGTGAAGGTGTAAATAAAAAAATCTAATGAAGAGGGGCCAAACTGGTTAAAGTTCACAATCAATGTTTGTCGGGTATCAATGTCTGGGTGATTTTTAAGCATCGTTTTAACCGCCTGAATAATGTCACGCATTTTATGTACATCCGCATAACGAACCCCCATGGTCTCTTTAATACGACGATGGGTCATTCTCGATGGGTTTTCAATGGCAATATTGGCAAAGATACCATTTGGAATATACAACGGACGTTTGTCAAAGGTGCGCACGGTCGTCATTCGCCAACCAATGTTCTCGACTGTGCCTTCAATTTTACGGTCAGGCGAACGAATCCACTCCCCCACTTTAAACGGCTTATCTAAATACAACATTAACCCGCCAAATACATTGCCTAACAAGTCTTTTGCGGCAAAACCGATGGCAATGCCCCCAACGCCCCCAAAGGCCAACAAGCCTGTTAAACTCACGCCAAATGCATTTAAGAAAAACAGCCCTGTTAAAATAAAGGCAAACAGTTTAATAATTTTAGCCAGCGCCTCAACCGTTACTTCATCCAAACGGTCATCGCCTGAAGCAAAGGTTTTAAGGTGGGTCTCCAGTCGTTGCACCAATCGAATCACAAACCACCCAACCGACAGCGTTAAAATGGTGTTTTTAAAAGCATTAATATAGTCCACGATGCCAATGTAAATTTCCAACTGCAAAATCAACGTCGTTAAGGCCAAAATCGTTCCTGTCACCCAAATAAAGAACGAGATAGGCGCTCTTGTCGCATCGACAAAGCTGTCCAACCACACGCGTTTTTTGCGCTCCAAATATAAGTGAATAGACCTCAATACACGACGTTGAATAACATCAAAAATAGCCGTTACCAACAAAATAGAGATCACCAGCAACAACCAAACATGACCGCCAAATAACGCCACTAAACTGGCCCAAATTTCCATTAAAAATTCCACTAAATTAACTCCTGCTGACAGCTCTTCTGATTTAAATCATTTACCACATTCACCGCCGCTTGCCATAAAGGATCAAACCGCAATGATGAATACTTAAATTTACCATGCCCATGCAAACGAATTAACCGCGCATGAGACAGCGTACAGCCATGCCAATTTACATTGACCAGCACATCATCTGCGGCCTCGGAATCATTACACACCAGCACCAAATCACACCCCGCTTGCAACGCCTTAAATACACGCTCCGCCACGCCGCCATAAGCCACTGCGGCCTTCATGCTCATATCATCACTGATAATCGCGCCCTCAAAATGACACTGCTTACGTAACACCGCTTGCAACCAAACCTCTGAAAATCCTGCGGGCAAGCTGTCCACCTTAGGGTAGATCACATGCGCGGGCATCACGGCGTCCAATCCATTTTCAATCAATCGCAAAAAGGGTTGCATATCATGTTGCTGAATTTCCATAAAAGGCCGTTCATCCACCGCCACACTTAGATGGGTATCTGCCTCAATAAACCCATGCCCTGGAAAGTGCTTTGCCACGGCCGCCATACCAGCTTTTCGCATACCCAACATCAAATGAAACGATAAGTTTCCTACCGCCACGCAATGCGGATGAAATGCACGATCGCCAATGACGGTACTGCCACCATAATCCAAATCGACCACGGGCGCAAAACTAAAATCTACCCCTACCGACAACAACTCTGCGGCCAATAGCCAACCTATTTTTTCCGCCGCCTCATAACTCTGCTGTTCATTTTGTTCATACAACTCGCCTAAGGCTCGCATGGGAGGCAATCGCGTAAATCCTTCACGAAAACGTTGCACGCGCCCGCCTTCATGATCCACCGCCACCAATAACCGAGGGTGGCGTAAGCTGTGTATTTTGGTAATTAAACGCTGCAACTGCTCAATAGATTCAAAGTTACGACTGAATAAAATAACCCCCGCCACGATAGGATTCATCAAGCGTTTCGCTTCAACTGGTTGCAAATTCACTCCTTCAAGATCAATCATAATCGACCCTAAAGACATTGCTTCACCCGCTATTTTTTTCATCTAATTTCACCATTTTCACGAAACTGTCATATTGATTTATTATAATCCCTAATCCCCAGATAGAATATACGTTTATAGCACAAGTCCTTGACGTACCTAGCAAATTCAAAAAAGAGCGCATCACCAATAAGGTGACTTCTTGAATTCAAGCCTTACCTTTTTTAAATTCACTATGCACATCAATTACTTGCACTCTAATTCGCACTTCTATCTGGGGATTAGGGATAATTTTTACTGAATCAATCAAAGAAGACACTTATCATGCCAAAACTCATTGGAATTGCAACCCATACTCAAGCAAAAGGGGCAATCACTCAACACCAGAGTATTCAAGTTACCCTGCAAGCGGGACTTGAAAATGACTACCGTGGTCAAAGAGATCCCCAGAAACAAGTGACGCTATTATCCGCCAAAACATGGAACCGCATCTGTCAAAACTTAGGCATAAGCTTAGACTGGAGCGAAAGAAGGGCAAACTTATTAATTGATGACATTGATTTTAACGAAGGCGAAACGCTCATTGGTCAACAGGTTCAAATTGGAAAAATACTGCTCGAAATTACCGCCGAAACCGACCCCTGTTCACGAATGGATGAACTGCACCTCGGTCTAAAAAAAGCCCTAGCACCAAATTGGTCTGGGGGTGCTCGCTGTAAAGTACTCAAAGCGGGTACGATACAAATAGGCGATAAAATCCATGTACTCAAACGAATTTAGCCCATCACTGAATTTAAACCCATTACAAAACCTTCACTCTCTGACAGTCTTACCCCCACCTTTCACCCTTTTTTAACTTATCCACCGAAATAAACATAAAAATGGCATAATACAAAATACTTAATTATAAACACTTTAATCCATTGAAAATAGTTGACTATGAAAACACTGACCATTACCCGTCCAGACGATTGGCACTTACACCTGCGCGATGGCGCGGTGCTTAATAATTTAGTGCCCGCCACCGCACGTACGTTTGAACGTGCCATTATCATGCCCAACCTTGTTCCGCCCGTAACCACCACCGAGTTAGCCCTGAGCTATCGTGAGCGTATTTTGGCGGCAAGACCCGCGGGCAGCTCTTTTCAACCTTTGATGACACTCTATCTCACCAACAACACCAGCCCAGAAGAGATTCGTGCGGCCAAAGCGTCGGGGCATATTTACGGTTGCAAACTCTATCCTGCGGGCGCCACCACTAACTCCGACAGTGGCGTAACGGATGTTGCCAATATCTACCCTGCGCTTGAAGCCATGCAAGAAGTTGGCCTACCATTATTAGTGCACGGAGAAGTGACTGCGGCGGAGGTTGATATTTTTGATCGTGAAGCACGCTTTATCGAAACCGTACTGGAGCCACTGCTACAGCGTATGCCAAATTTACGCGTAGTGTTTGAGCACATCACCACCGCCGATGCCGCTGAATTTGTGCGTAATGCCAATGAAAACGTCGCCGCCACCATTACCGTACAACACTTAATGTTAAATCGTAACGATATGTTAGTGGGAGGCATTCGTCCACACCACTACTGCTTGCCCGTATTAAAACGTGAACGTCATCGTCAAGCGTTGGTCGAAGCCGCCATTAGCGACAGTGGTAAATTCTTTCTTGGTACCGACAGCGCCCCACACAGTCAGTGCAAAAAAGAGAACGCATGTGGCTGTGCAGGCATTTACACCGCACCTGCCGCAATTGAATGGTATGCGGAGATTTTTGAAGAAGCGGGCGCTTTAGATAAATTAGAAGGGTTTGCCAGCCACTACGGCCCCGATTTTTATAATCTCCCTTATAATAGTAAGACCATCACCCTCGTGAATCAACCTTGGAAGATGGCTGAAACACTGCCACTTGCGGATGCAAGCATCGTGCCGTTTCAAGCAGGTAAAATGGTTCAATGGAAAGTGGAATAACACGGAATAACATAATATGAAGTCAGAAAAACACGCCGACAATCAAGCATGGATATTTATTTTTGGCGCTTGGTTGGTCGCCGCCCTCTCTACACTCGGGAGCCTCTTCTTTAGCGAAGTAATGGAGCTGATTCCTTGCGTGCTGTGTTGGTACCAACGAATTTTTCTCTTTCCGCTGGCGGTTATTTTGTTAGTTGCGCTTTTTCCACTGGATAAAAATGTAGTGCGCTATGCACTGCCCATCGCCATTATTGGGTTACTCTTTACCGTCTATCACGTTCTGCTGTTTTACGGCTTAATTCCAGAAACCATGCAACCCTGTACCCAAGGCGTCTCCTGCTCGGATGACAGCATGGTTCTGTTTGGGGTTTTACCCATCCCTCTGCTCTCAATCGCGGCATTTTCCTCTATTATTTTACTGTTACTTAAGGCAAGAAAATCATGAAAAAAAACAACATTATCATCGCAACCATCGTCATTATGATTGCCATTTTTGCAATCGCAACCTATGTTTACAATACCAAACAGGTTGAAACGAAAACGAATCTGGCCACGCAAAACAGCAGTGCACTCATTGCGGAGCACTCACCTATTAAAGGCAACCCACACGCCAAAGTAACCATTGTTGAATTTGTGGATCCTGCTTGTGAAACCTGTAAAGACTTTCACCCCATTATTATCGATATATTGAAAAAATACCCCGCAAAAATTAACGTCGTCATTCGCTATGCGCCCTTTCACCAAGGATCCGATAAAATGGTCGCTATTCTAGAAGCCGCACGTAAACAGGATAAGTTTTGGGATACCCTAGACCTTATGTTCGACACTCAAGCCTCTTGGGCAATTCACCACAAAGCAAATCCTGATCTGTTCTTGAAAATTCTGAAAAAGAGTAACCTTTTAGATTTAGCACGCCTGAAACAAGACATGAACGATCCTGCGATTGCAAAGGTTATCCAGCAAGATCTCGCCGATGGCAAAACATTAGGTGCCAATAAAACACCTACTTTCTTTGTAAACGGCAAACCACTGCCTAGCTTTGGTTATAACCAATTGATGGATTTAGTGAATAGCGAACTCGCGGCGAATTATTAACCCCCCATCATTTATCGTTACATAATTTAGTCACCGCTCAGACAGCCCCTAAAACTCACCATTTTAGGGAAGCGCTCAGTGGTTACCAAACACTCAAAAAAACTGCATCTAAAAATGACAAAGCCCCCCCTTCACTACACCATTACCCCAAGCGACCCTAAAGGTCATCTATTTGAGGTAACCCTTACCATTGATGCCCCCGAACAACCCACGCAAACGGTTTGTTTACCCAACTGGATTCCGGGCAGCTATTTAATTCGTGACTTCTCAAAACACTTCATTGGCTTACGCGCCGAGAACGCTCAGCAAGAACCACTTGAACTCACAATATTAGAAAAATCCAGCTGGCAGTTTGCCAGTGATGGGCAGGCGGTGACCTTGCGATATCAAGTGTATGCGTGGGATCTATCGGTTAGAGGCGCACACTTTGATGAGAGCCATGCCTTTTTCAATGGTACTTCGGTATTTTTAGCCGTGGAAAATCAACGAGATACACCGTGTTCTTTACAGTTAAGTTTAACTAGGTTTACTCAAGAAAATAACTGGAAAGTCGCCACGGGTTTACCAGCGACTAACGTAGATACTCAAGGCTTTGGCCACTACCAAGCCAACGATTACAATGATCTTATTGACCACCCCTTTGAGCTAGGAACCTTTACCGAAATTGAGTTTATGGCCTGTGGAATCCCCCATAAAATGGTCTTAACAGGGGTGTTTGAATGCGATGAAGCACGCCTAAAGCAAGATCTAATTAAGATTTGTGAAACCGAACTAAAATTTTTCCCCCCCCCTATTCCCATCAAAAACTACCTCTTTCAAGTAATGGTCACGGGCAGTGATTACGGTGGCTTAGAGCACCGTAACTCCACCGCACTCATGTGCAGTCGTAACGATTTACCCTATCAAGGCATGACCCAAGCCACCGATGGCTATTTACAGTTTTTAGAACTGTGCAGTCACGAATACTTTCATACATGGAATGTAAAGCGAATCCAACCCGCCGTCTACCAGCAAGCCGATTTATCAACCCCCGTATACACCAATCAACTCTGGTGGTTTGAAGGCATAACCTCCTATTACGATGGATTAATACTACAACGCGCAGGATTAATTGATAACGACCTCTATCTGAAATTATTAGCAAAACAGATGACCCGAGTCTACCGAATGCCCGGACGGTTTCAACAATCCGTAGCAGAGTCGAGCCTAACCACCTGGACCAAGTTTTACCAACAAGATGAAAATGCCCCCAATGCCATCATAAGCTACTACACCAAAGGCAGTTTAATTGCACTAGGGTTAGATTTAACCATTCGCCAACAGACCCAAGGGAAAAAATCGCTCGACGATGTGCTGATTCATTTATGGCAACATTTTGGACAACAAGGCATTGGCCTGCAAGAAGGGCAAATTGAGCAAATTTGTTCTGAGGTTTCAGGCATTGATTTAAGCGACTTTTTTAACCGTTATCTGTACGGCACAGAAGACCTACCGTTTAAACAACTCTTTGCCCCATTTGGCATCGAATTCAGCTTACGCCCAGCCACAAGTTTAAGCGATTTAGGGGGGGCTCTTTTTAGTACCCCCTTGAGGGGTGAGAAAAAAGAAGAGAACCCAGCCCAAACCCTGCATTTAGGGGTAAATTTAGCCGAAACCGCTCAAAAAACCGTCAAAATCACCCACGTTTGGCAACAACAACCCGCCTACCACGCAGGCTTGGCGGCAGGCGATGAGCTCATTGCCATCAACCAAATTAAAATCAGCAGCAAACAGCAAATAGAAACCCTGCTCAAACGTAGCCAACCCAATACCACTTGGACATGCCACTACTTTAGACGCGACGAACTAAGAGAGTGTCAAATCTCCCCAACTCTCCCGCCTGCCGATCGAGTGGTCTTAATTGAAAAAAGCACATTCGGTTTTGCTCAAGACAGCGAACTGAATGTAAGCAAATACACTCCAAAATGGCTCTAAAGATGGAAGCAAACAAACAAGCGCAGATTGTTGAGCAATTGCAACAGTTGCAAATGAACCAAGCCTATCAAGAAGACACCATTGAAAGCCTTGAAAAAACCATTGCACTCCAGCATCAAGACATTCAACAGCTTAAACAACAACTTAAACTACTCTCTGAATTTTTAAAAAACATGAAACAACAAGATGATGGCATTAAACACATGCATGAAGAAACGCCACCACCGCATTATTAATGTGAGACCTTTGCACGAAAGGCTGCACGGATGAAAAAGGCTAAAATAGGCCTGATTTTCGTTGGAAACCTTGCGAATAGCTGACTATTCCCTGCAGTTTCCGCCTCAATCAGTCAAATTTTATCGCTTTTTCCTCTCGCGCCCCTTTCGTGCAAAGGTCTCACTGTGTTTAAATGACGGTAACATATTTTCTCCCCCCCCCTATCTTCTAGAAAAGGCAGATACACGAAATGAAAACCATTATTTTTCTTTTAATATTAGCAGGTACTTGGTATCACTTTTATTACATTGAAACACTGCCCAACTCAAATTCCGAAGAAACGGTAGATGCAGCGCCTTTTCAATATAAAACCGAAGCCAAAAAATTTGAATTTAAAGACGTCATTTTAACCAAAAAAGCCACGTATTCCGTCACCGCAAGAGTGATTTCAGCGGAGCGTTATCACCTAGATCGTAATTCAAACATTTCAACCATGGATATCGTGATTGGCTGGTACAACTTATCGGATGAAAAAATTCTAAATCAAATTGACTTTTCACAATCCAGCCGCCAATACCAATGGAATGCGCCCACTCAAGTACTCACTGAGCCAGAGATTCAAAAAACCAGCAGTAATATCCACCTGATTCCTGCAAATGATGACGTTGCACAACAACTCAAACAACTTAAAATCGGGCAAATAATCTATTTAAACGGAACATTAGTGGATGTAAACAATCCCTCAGGCTGGAACTGGAAAACCTCTTTAACCCGTACCGATACGGGTAAAAATTCGAGTGAAATCTTGTATTTGACTGAGTTTGAAATTGTTGAGTAAATTTTTTCTCCCCCCCCTGCACAAATTCATGTAGGTGACATTCTGGCAAACTTATAACAAGAAGGCTAAATAATGACTCAAGAAAAAATTATTATTTACCAAACTGATGATGGTCAAACTCAGGTTGATGTTAAATTAGAACGTGATACTGTTTGGCTTAACCGACACCAGTTATCACAATTGTTTGCTCGGGATATAAAAACCATCGGTAAACACATCAATAATGTGTTTAAAGAAGGTGAACTGTCAAAAAATGAAGTTGTCGCAAATTTTGCGACAACTGCCCGTGACGGTAAAATTTATCAGGTAGAACACTATAGTTTTGATGTTATTATTTCAGTGGGCTATCGGGTTAAGTCCTTACAAGGAACGCAGTTTCGTATCTGGGCAACCACTCGCCTTAAAGAGCTCTTACTACAAGGCTACAGCCTGCATCAACAACGCTTTGAGCAAAACGCAACCGCTTTGCAACAAGCTCTAAAACTCATCGAAAAAACCGCAAAATCACCTGAATTAACACTGGATGCTGGACGAGGTTTAACAGAGATTGTTACTCGTTATACCCAGACTTTTTTATGGTTACAAAGTTATGATGAAGGCTTGTTGGATGAACCCCAAGGTGAAACAGGCGGGCATTTAATTTCCGCTGATAAAGCTATGCAGTTACTCGCCGAGTTCAAACAAGGCCTAATGGCACGCGGTGAGGCAACCCAGCTATTTGCCAAACCAAGAGCCGAAGGATTAAGCGGTATTTTTGGTAATTTAGAACAAAGCGTTTTTGGTGAGCCTGCCTACCCAACCATAGAAAGTAAAGCCGCCCATTTATTGTATTTTGTGGTGAAAAACCACCCGTTTTCAGACGGCAACAAACGCAGTGGTGCATTTTTGTTTGTTGATTTTTTAAACCGCAATGGGCGTTTGTTTAATGTGCATGGTGAGGCGATTATTAATGATACAGGGCTGGCGGCTTTAACTTTGTTGGTGGCTGAATCAGATCCCAAACAAAAAGAGACTTTGATTCGATTAATTATGCATATGCTTACACCACAATAAAGCCAGAGAAAAGCTCAGACAATATTTCAGCCGAGGATGGTAATACCGATTTATTGGGATTATCTGATGATTAGGGTTAAGAATAACAATTTACAGGCTCATCTTTTAATAATCGATTAATGAAAGCAACAATGAAAAAAAATAAAAAATCTCCTTTGTTAGATAAACCTTTACGCAACCCAGGGCAATCAATAGACGAAGAAATGAATAGAATTATAGATGATGCCACAGTGGTGTATATTGTGGCCCCCATATTAGCGATTTTTTTAACGCTACTGGAGTGGTGGAGATGGTATACAGACATGCCATATGCTCCTGTTGTACTCACTGTAATGTCTTTTATTGTTATCATTTTTTCATTTTTTAAGCTGCTCAAAATCCGCAAAAAATTGGCTAATTTAAAATTGGGTCGAGATGGCGAAAAAGCGGTAGGTCAATATCTTGAGCTAGAAAGAGAAAATGGTTATAAGGTGTTTCATGACTTGATCGGAGACGGCTTTAATGTAGATCATGTACTGATTGGTGAGCGAGGCATTTTTTCCATTGAAACGAAAACCTATTCAAAACCGAGTAAAGGAAAAACAGAAATTGTTTTTTCAGAAGAAGGGCTTTCCATTGATGGATATCCTGCATCAAATAAAATCATTATTCAAGCAAAAGCTCAAGAAAACTGGTTAAAAACCACGATTACATCACTCACTGGAAAAGACGTTACAGTACAACCCATTGTAGTATTTCCTGGCTGGTATATTAAAAACACCAAACAACATAAGACAAACGATGTTTGGGTGCTAAATCCAAAAGCGCTGTCTACCTTTATAAATAATAGACCCATTATTTACACAGAAGATGAAGTAAAGTTAATCGCCAATCAAATTTCAAGATATATACGCAGCTCTTAACCTAAGTCTCTAATGGCCTTTTTAAAGGAGCGATTTTAAAGTTTTCTCCCCCCCTTTCTTATTAAAATCGCTTTGTGGCTAATGCGCTTATTTTTTTTGAACGTTTCCGCGGCGGTATGCTCAATCAACGTCTTCCGCTCATCAGTCATAACGGATTTAAATTCACCAAATTCATAAGCATTTAATATTTCTTGCTCTTCTTTATCCAACTTAATTTTTTTCATCATCTCTCTCCAAATATTGTTTGGTCGCCTTTCTGCTGGGAATTACTGTTTTGAGAAATATTTCTTGATCATTTTCAACGTAAGGCACCAAATATGCGTAATCTTCTATTGCCACAATAAACAATCATAACCTTTAAAATCAATAAGTTAGGCAGAATGTCGCATCCTTTAAAGATAGCGTCCCCTTTATTCAGAAAGTGCATATTGCTTATTCGGACAAATCAGTCTTTAGCTAAGCTCAATTAAACCAGCCCTCCCACGCCTTTAAACTTCTCAACAAACGCCGATATTTTTTGAAAAACGCCCTGTTTTTTGCTTAAATACAGCGGATTAAGGGGGCTCATTTTAGGTAACACGGCATTGAGTTCTGTGCCATTTTCACTGGCGTATTCTCGTTTTAACGAGGCTTTAATATAACGCTTAGCCGCTTCTTTATTTAGGTTTTCATCGTTAATTAACGCTTCTGCTTCCCGTTGCTGTTCCGCCTGAGCAAAGGTAAAAAACGCTTCAATAATACTGGATTTGTCTAGGATATTATCTAAGTTGGTTTGATTAATAAAATCAACCAACAGGCTCTCTTTTGCACGGTTTCCAATACTGGCACGAATTAAACGGCGTGCTTCTTCAACCAATGCTGTTTTATCTTTTAAATGTTTATTGTGCTCAAAAATCAATTCCAGAATGTAATCCAAATTAATCTCTTGTGATTTAAGCAGGTCTACTTCAAACACCACACCCTCCCAATCAATGTTGGAGGCCTCTTTTTCATTGGCTGCTTTTTCACGACGAACCCAATCACGAATATCATTATAGGTAGAACGATAATCTTGAATCGTACGCTCAGTTGGTATCTCAATCGCTTGCATTGTTTGCAAATCGTCGTCGCTTAAATAATGCGTGGCTTTAAATGCCTCAACAGCATCAAGGTCATTCATATCTAAACTTTGTACCGCTTTTAACCCCGCAAACTCATCATAGTTTTGCAGTACATTCTCAACACGCAAATACTCCCCAAATAATTTAGCAAAGTCTTTTTTATCTTTTTCTTTAACAATTTCATCTGGATTAGGGAAACGTTGTTGTAGCTCTTTCACCACCTCCAAATAACCTCGTCTGGCTTCACCTGTTGCCAGATCGGTAAAACCTTCCATGTACTCTTTGTAGCTTTTTTCCAGCACCACATTTTTGGTATTGCTGTCACCAAATAAGGTAATCGAGTCAATGGTGGCTTGCTCTAAGTCGCGAAAAGTTACAATATTGCCAAAGGTTTTGGTGGCATCATAAATACGATTGGTGCGTGAATAGGCTTGCATTAAACCGTGGTAGCGCAGGTTTTTATCCACAAACAACGTATTTAATGTGGGCGCATCAAAGCCCGTTAAAAACATGCCCACCACAATGAGCAAATCCACCTCTTGATTTTTTACCCGTTGAGCAAGGTCACGATAATAGTTTTGAAACGCACTGCTCTCAACACCATAATTGGTTTTAAACATCGCGTTATAATCGCCAATGGCCGCGCTTAAAAACTCTTTGGCACTGCTCTCCATTGCCGTAAGCTCAAAACTTTCATCCTCAATCTCCCCTACGGCATTTTGTGCTTCATTGGCGGCAAAGGAGAATATGGTGGCCACTTTAAGAGGGTTATCGCTCTCTTTTTGTAAAAAATTAAACGCCTCATAATAGGCCTTAGCGGCCTCCACACTGCTCACCGCAAACATGGCATTAAAGCCTTTGCCGTTGGCTTGTAAACGATGCGTTTTTTGCCTAAAGTTCGTTAAAATATACTGCGAAATTTCTTTAATACGGTCAGGGTGCAATAACGCCTGTTTATTTTCCGCCGCGTTTAGTTTTTTCTCGTCTTGCTCGGTTTCAATCGCCTTAAACTGTGGGCGTACATCGTTGTAGTCCACTTTAAATTTCAACACTTTTTCATCGCGAATAGCATCGGTAATTACATAAGAATGCAATTCACGCCCAAACACACTGGCGGTGGTTTCTGCCCCCAAAGCGTTTTCTGCAAAAATGGGCGTACCCGTAAAACCAAACTGATAGAGTTTTTTAAATTTCTGCTTTAAGTTTTTTTGTGCCTCACCAAATTGACTGCGGTGCGCTTCATCAAAAATAAACACAATTTGCTTGTTGTAGATGGGCAAATCGCTTTCACTTTTCATTAAATTATTCAGTTTTTGAATGGTGGTCACAATAATTTTATTGTCATCTTTATCCAAATTACGCTTAAGCCCTGCCGTACTGTCCGACCCATTTACACTGTCGGGCGAAAAGCGTTGGTACTCTTTCATGGTTTGATAATCCAGGTCTTTACGATCCACCACAAAAAACACCTTATCAATAAATTCCAGCTCCGTTGCCAAGCGTGCCGCCTTAAAACTGGTTAACGTTTTACCCGAACCCGTGGTATGCCAAATATAGCCACCACTCTCAGGTTTGCTCCAGTTTTTGGCTTGATAAGCACTGTTTATTTTCTGTAAAATACGCTCGGTGGCGGCAATTTGATAAGGGCGCATCACCAACAACGTATCGTTCACATCAAATACCGAATAATGCAACAGCACATTTAACAGTGTATTTTTTTGAAAAAAGGTGGTGGTAAAATCTTTTAAGTCTTTAATTAAACTGTTATCCGATTTTGCCCAATTCATCGTAAAATCAAAACTGTTTTTATCGCGCCCAGTGGTATTGGCAAAATAACGGCTATCGGTACCGTTTGAAATCACAAAAAGCTGTACATATTTAAACAGCGAGTGCTCAGTGTTAAAACTCTCTTTGCTGTAGCGGTGTACTTGATTAAACGCTTCACGAATCGCAACCCCGCGTTTTTTTAGCTCAATATGCACCAACGGCAAGCCATTGACTAAAACCGTCACATCGTAACGATTCGCCTGCGTGCCAGCTTGCTCAAACTGCCTAATTACCTGCACTTTATTGTGAGCAATGTTCTTTTTATCCAACAAGTAAATGTTTTGAATGTGCCCATCATCAAACACAAAATCATGAATATAATCGGTATGAATTTTACGGGTTTTGTCTATCCGATTATCACTTGGCTTATCTAAATATACCTCAACAAAGCGCAGCCATTCTGTATCTAAAAACCGTACCTTATTGAGCGTTTGTAACTGCTCACGCACGTTAGCAAGCATTTTTTCAGGCGTGTTTAACTCGGGCAAATACTCATACCCTTGATTTTTTAAATCGGTAATAAACTCACGCTCTAAATCGTATTCGCTTTGATAGGCTTCACTGATTTGTGGACACTTGGTGTATTTATCCAACACAATAAAGTGGTTTGATTCGGCGATGGTTTTATACTCAGTCATTCGTTTGGCTCCAAACATCCATTTTCAGTAAGCTCATGTAATTTTTTCTTAAGTTGTTTTTTATCAGGCAGCTGTAATTCATATTGCGCCACCATGGTAGGCGATAAGTTGCGCGACAGTGCGTATTCTACAACTTCGTCATCTTTATCTCTGCAAAGTAATACGCCAATACTTGGATTTTCATGCGGTTTTTTAACATCACGATCCAACGCTTCAAGGTAAAAATTTAACTGTCCCAAATGCTCGGGGCTAAATTTTCCAATTTTTAATTCAAATGCCACTAAAGCCGATAAACCACGATGAAAAAAGAGCAGATCAATAAAGAAATCCTGATTGCCTACTTGCAGGCGATACTCTTCGCCCACAAAAATAAAATCACCCCCCAGTTCAAGAATAAAGCACTTCATATTCTCAATTAAAGCTTTTTGCAAATGGCTTTCAGCGTGCTGCTTTGGCAAGCCCAAAAACTCCAATACATAATTATCTTTTAATGTGTTGTGAATGTTTGGGTGCAATTCTCTCAGCACTGCTGAGAGTTTTTGATTGCCGAGCTCTGCACGTTCAAAGTGAGAGGCACTAATTTGACGGTCTAGCTCTCTGGATGAGTACCCTTCCTTTATGGATAATTTTAAATAATACTCCCGCTCATCTGCTGACTTACAGCGTGAAAAAATAATGGTGTTGTGTGTCCAAGGTAATTCTCTTACCAGTGGTGAGAGTTTTTTATCGCTATGGTAGGTTTCAAAAAACTGCTTCATTCGCCATAGGTTTTTATCGCTAAAGCCTTTAATTTCTGGGGCTTGTTGTGCAATGTAAAGCGCTAACTCTTTCACAACAGCCTTGCCCCACTCTTGCGAGTTTACTTTCTGGCTAATGAATTGCCCAAGCTGCCAATAAAGGTCGATTAAGGCGGTATTGATCTGAGTAAACACTTTTTGACGCGCGTGTTGAATCTGTTTTAATACATCAGAAAACGCTTGCTGATTATGTAGAACAGGTTTAGTCATTTTGTTCTCCCTGCTGCCAATAACCATAGTTGTTTACTAAATTATCCAGTAAAAATTTAACAGTTTGCTTCTCTGGTTCGCTTGGCTCTGCAATTTCCTCATTAGACAAAGTGGAATGACTCGTAAATTGAATAATGCGGTATAAATAGACTTGTTTATCGTCAGGTAAAAGCTCTGACCACTTACGGTATCCTAAAAAACTTGCTGTTTTTTCATACAAATTACGTAATAGCGTAAAGTGATATTTTTGTACTTGATTTTCAGCTATCGCTTGCTCGATAATTTGCCTTAAGTGTAAATGGTAAGAAAAGCTCCTATTGGAATCACCGTACTTAACATTCAGATTAAAAGTGCCATCACTAAAACGTTCGAGTAAATAGCACCCTTCTTTTTTATTGCCATTGTTAAGACCCAGTTCATTATGAAGCACATTATAAAATAGTGGATTATGCGAGGTGACAATAAACTGTAATCCTCGCCCATTATTAAAATCACTAGATTTGATTAACGCGGCTAAATCAACGGCTAACTGAATTAAATGGTTATCATCTAAGGAGCTAACGGGGTCATCAATAAATACATATTCGAGTTGATTAAACTGATCGGTTTCTCGTTCACTGACCTCAGGTTCCTTGAGAATAGTAACCACTTGCTCCAGCAGAGTATAAAAAATGCTCCAGAGAAAGTTGCTCTCTTCACCTTTTGAAATTTTTATATTGCCTGAATGCTCATCCGTACCACGCTCTAGCGAGAACGTTACCTCCGTAAAACTTTCATTAAATTTTGGCGTAAGTTTATCATTTGCGTAGCGTTGAAAATTGACAATGATATTTCCATCTTGTCCTTGATCTTCAAGCACCCATTGCGTGAAAGAATTAGGTTGTATTTCTAACTTCGGCTCGGCATCAAACTCTAAATCATTATCCCAAGAAAACAGATCCTCCGTAAATGCATTGTAATAAAGGATTTTTGTGCGAGCTAACTCGGTTTGCTCTACCCCGTCATCACTGTCAGTTTTTGGTGCAATTAACTCTTTAAATTCGCGTGAAAGCCGAGTTTTTCCCGTGCCATTGAACGCATAAATCAATTGAACTTTTTTATTAGAACTTTTGAGTTGCTGTGCAATTTCCGTTAACGACTTCCCCATACTATGTCTCACCTTTTACTTTAGGAAAACTCAACAACAAGTCACGATAATATTCATATTGCTGTTGGCGTAATTCAATTTCACGCGGTAATCCTTCGCTGATGGAATGGGTTAGGGCATCGAATTTGTCTAGGATGGCGACGATGCGGGCTTGTTCGGCAGGACTTGGGACAGGAAAGTAGTATTCCATTATTTTAGCTTTATTCCCACGTGGCATCTTTGCGCCTTTAGCATGTTGCATGTTGTATTCAAAGAATCTTTCGTCAGCCAAAACCTGATATAAATACCTTGGATTTACTTCTTTATCAGTAAGGTGAATAACAAGCACATCACCATTTGTTCCTCCAACACGATCGGCGTGCCATATTTTTTTTAAATAAGGGCGAATATTGCCGATTAAAATATCATTGTCTCGATATCCTGTTAAATTACCTTTTATTGGCACACGATTAGATTCTTTTTTCCCTGCTCGATTTTGCAAGAGATTATCAACACCAACATAATTTGTTTTATCAAGCTGATCAAAGCTAATTCGAGTTTTTGAATATTCTGCCACTTCCCCCAAACTCTTCCACTCCACTTTCCCCTCTTCAAAGCTTAATAATTGGTCGCGATAGTAGTTGTATTGTTTTTTGCGGGCGGTAAGCTCGGCGGTAAGCTCGGCGGTAAGCTTGGTAAAGGTGTCCAAAATACGGACGATTTTTGTTTGAATCTTTAATGATTTTTCTGGGTTGTCTGGGCATGGGATGGGGATTTGGATCTCGAGCATTTTTTCTTTTGTTAGTTTTGCTCTACCACCACCCGATAAATATGGAGTAAAATTAACAATTCGCAAATAGTGATACAGGTACCTTGTACTTAACCCTGTTTTCCCACACACAACGTGCACATGATTATTAGCCCAAAATTTTCCTGTTGTATATTGAATAGAATAATTTTCGAGACTTGCCGTTCCGTCCTCTGCTATTAACACAAACTCGCCATCATGCGTATGGCCTTCGACATAATCTTGAATATTATTTGCTCCATAATACGGCGTTTTTCCAGGTAAACGTAACGAAGCTTTTACTGGCTTTCTTCCTCTGTTTGCCACTTCAACAAAATTCTCATCCCCCAAAGCCTTCCACTCAACCTGTCTGCCCGACAGGCAGGCCTCAACCCCACCTGCCTGATCGGCAGACAGGTCCAGTAATTTTTTCATAAAGTCTGCGTGTTTCATGCTTTACCGCCTTTTTTATCAGAGGTGTCAATCTGCTTCACGACCCTATCAAAATCGGATTCGTACAATCTATCCTGCACAATACGATATTTCTCAAATTCGCTTATCGCATGAGCTTTGGCGATTTCGGCGCTAACTTTGCCAGTGTCTTGCAACACGTCCCGATCGGTTGCAGCAATAAAACGATTTAGCCGTTGTTCCCAGTCAGCCATGGTTAATGGTATGTTTCTGAGTGCCATATCTTCAGCAATATCCAGATAGGCACTCACTAGCCTTTGTAGTTGAGCAATTTCATGGTTGCTTAGGTAATTTTTTGCAACACTGACATCAAACCTTTGAATCTTGCCTTCGGGGGCGTCTTTCCATGAAGTTAAGCCCATATCTGTTTTTTCGGCATTGGCACGGGTGTATACCACTTCGGCGGCGGTTTGCCCGTGAATCGCCCAGTGTAGTTTATTTTGTACCGTAGCAAAGAAACGCTTGGTGACGCTGGCGGTTACATCGTAATCAATAGCGGTTGCGTAGATGTCGGTGATTTTTTGGTAAAATTTGCGTTCGCTAAGCCGTATGTCACGAATGCGTTCAAGTTGTTCTTCAAAATATTTTTTGCCGAGGATAGATCCCTCATTTTTCATACGTTCATCGTCCATCACATAGGCTTTGATGGTGTATTCCTTAATAATACCTGTTGCCCATTTTCGAAACTGCACTGCACGTTCAGAGTTCACCTTATAGCCCACAGCAATGATGGCAGAAAGGTTGTAGTGCTTGGTGTTATAGCTTTTGCCATCTTTAGCAGTTATTCGAAAATCTCGAATAACTGCGTCCTCTTCCAGTTCACTGTCTGTGAACATTTTTTTCAGGTGGTAATTAATGGTATGGGTTTCGACATCATACAAAACGCCTATCATTTTTTGGCTGAGCCATACGTTTTCGTCGGCATAAACAGCCTCAACACCGCCCTCTCCACTGGCTGCAACAAAACTAAGGTACTCTGCTGCGGATGAGCGAATAATGGGCACTGATTCTTTCTTTTGGTTCATGCTTTCGCACCCTCAATCTCCGCCACAATGGCATCAATCTCGTTGCGTAGCTGGTCAATTTTGGTAACCGTAATTTTTAACTCGGAATTGAGCTGGGTTATATCAATCACTTCGCGGGTGTCTTCTGCCTCAACATAGGCACTTACTGATAGGTTGTAGTCATTTTTGGCAATGGCGTCATGTTCGATGGATTGAGAAAGATAGTCGACATCGTCTTTATTGTCGAACATGGCCATGATTTGCTGAATATGCCCCGGACTTTTTACATCGTCATCGTCAGTCAGTACGTTGTTATTGGTTTCTTTTTTAAACAGACCACTGGCATCAATAAACTGGGTGCGGGTGTCGGTTTTGTGTTTAGACAGTACAAGGATATTCACCGCAATGGAAGTGCCAAAAAACAGATTAGGCGCAAGTGAAATGATGGTTTCGATGTAGTTGTTGTCCACCAAGTATTTGCGAATTTTTTGCTCCGCTCCACCACGGTAAAAAATACCAGGAAAGCAGACAATTGCCGCTCGTCCTTTACTCGACAAATAGCTTAACGCGTGTAACACAAACGCAAAGTCGGCTTTAGATTTGGGGGCTAACACGCCTGCGGGGGCAAAGCGTTCGTCATTAATGAGGGTGGGGTCGTCTTTGCCAATCCACTTTACGGAGTAAGGTGGGTTGGAGACGATTGCATCAAAAGGTTTGTCGTCGCCAAAATGCGGGGCTAACAAGGTGTTACCAAGCGCCATATTAAATTTGTCGTAATTTATGTTGTGCAAAAACATATTCATACGTGCCAAGTTGTAAGTGGTGTGGTTGATCTCCTGCCCCCAAAAACCATCTTCAATAATGTGGGCATCAAAGTGTTTTTTGGCTTGCAATAGCAACGAACCTGAGCCGCAAGCTGGGTCGTAAATTTTATTGACTTTGTCTTGCTTGTGCATCGCCAACTGGGCAATAAGCTTGGAGACACTTTGCGGGGTAAAAAACTCACCCCCTGATTTACCTGCATTGGCGGCGTAGTTTGAAATTAAAAATTCGTAGGCATCGCCAAACAGGTCGATTTGATTGTCCTGAAACTTGCCAAAACCAAGCCCTGCCACACCTTTTAGTACCGCGGCTAAGCGCGTATTTTTATCGACCACGGTATTACCCAAACGGTTGCTGGTGGTATCAAAGTCGGCAAACAAGCCTTTGATGTCGGGTTCAGATGGGTAGCCGTTGGCGGAGCTTTCTATGGCGGAAAATATGGCGGCTAAATCGGTATTTAGGTTGGGGTTATTATGAGCGTTCTCGGTGACATTGGCAAACAGTTGGCTGGGGTAAATAAAGTACCCTTTGGTTTTTATGGCATCGTCTTTAATTTCTGCGGTAATCACATTATCATCAAGTTCTGCGTAATGAACATTTTCATCACCGCCTTCAATGTAACTGGAAAAGTTTTCACTGATAAAACGATAGAATAACGTGCCTAATACATATTGCTTAAAGTCCCAACCATCAACGGAACCACGAACCTCGTTCGCAATTTGCCAAATTTGGCGCTGTAGTTCGGCACGTTGTTGAGTGCTTGTCATGATAAAATTCCTGTTTAAATCTATTTACTGAGCAGTTACTGCAATTAAGTGGCTGTTTGAAATAACCATTTTTAAAATTCGCTAAAAATTCTCCCCCCCCCCTATCAATCAGTTTAAGCACCAAACAATCCTATAAAAAAGCCCCGTTTACTTTGAAAGTAAACGGGGCTTTTTTAATGAAACATTAAAGATTAAGTACTCTTACTCTTACTTTTTCTTTTTAGGTGGCATCAAATCGGTAATGGTGCCTTCTGCCATCTCTGCGGCAAAGCAGAGCGTTTCGGATAGGGTTGGATGTGGGTGAATGGTTAAGCTAATGTCTTGCATGTCCGCCCCCATTTCAATCGCCAGCATCGCTTCGGCAATCAATTCACCTGCGTTTGGCCCTACAATTCCACAACCTAGTAGACGGTGTGTTTTGGCGCAGAACATGGCTTTGGTTAGCCCTTCATCGCGTCCTAAACTTAGGCTACGACCGGATGCTGCCCATGGGAATGCGCCTTTTTCGTACTCGATGCCTTCGTCTTTAAGCTCTTGTTCGGTTTTACCCGCCCAAGCGACTTCTGGGTCGGTGTACGCCACCGACGGAATGCCCATTGGCGTAAAGGCACTTGGCATGCCGTTAATCACTTCGGCCGCCACTTTGCCTTCATGCACGGCTTTGTGCGCTAACATCGGTTGCCCGACAAGATCACCAATGGCGTAAATATGATCAACATTGGTTTTTTGACGTTCATCAACTTCAATAAAGCCCCAGTCATTGACCACTACACCCGCTTTTTCAGCGTCAATTAAATTGCCGTTGGGTGAACGCCCTACGGCGACTAACACACGATCAAAGGTATCGGTTTCAGGGCAGTTTTTGCCTTCAAATGAGACCACTAGACCCGCATCGGTGGCTTCAACATTGGTGACTTTGGATTTAAGGTAAATATTTTCGTACTGTTTCTTAATCTTTTTCAACAACGGTTTAGTAATGTCTTTGTCGGCACCGGGAATAATGGTGTCACCCAGTTCGACCACGGTAATATTAGAGCCAAATGAGTTATACACCTGCGCCATCTCAAGCCCAATAATCCCCCCCCCTATCACAAGAAGGCGTTTAGGAATTTCTTCCAAAGCCAATGCATCGGTGGAGTCCATCACTCTTGGATCATCGTGTGGAATAAATGGCAATTTCACCACACGAGAACCGGCGGCGATAATGGCGTTTTCAAAGGCAATGGTTTTTGTGCCACCATCTGTAAGTTCAACGGTAAGGGTATTGGCAGAGCTAAACTTGCCGTAACCATTCACAATATCGACGTTTCGTGCTTTGGCTAAACCGGCTAAACCACCCGTTAATTTATGAATGACGCCGTCTTTGTAAGCCCGAATTTTATCAATATCAATCTCGGGCTCTTGAAAGGTAATACCATGTGCAGACATGCCGCGCGTTTCATCCAGCACGACAGACATGTGCAGTAATGCTTTGGACGGAATGCAACCAACATTTAAACAAACGCCCCCAATACTGCTGTAACGCTCGACCATCACCACTTTTTTGCCTAAATCGGAGGCTCTAAAAGCAGCGGTATACCCTCCAGGGCCTGACCCTAATACCAATACTTCACACTGAATATCGGCATCGGGCAAGCTGGCGGATTCGATCGCCGTAGGGGCTGGTTGTTTAGCCTCTTCGGTTGGCTGTGCTGTTTGGTTAACTGACGCACTTACATTTTTTGCAATGGTTTCGGCACTGGCGATTTCCATGGTGCCAATAATGGAGCCTTCCGCAAGTTTGTCACCCACTTCGGCTGAAAAAGAGACAATTTTTCCCGCAAAAGGCGCTGGAATTTCCATGGTGGCTTTATCGGACTCTAACGTCAATAAGGAGTCATCTTGTGCGACTTCTTCGCCTGCCGATATTAATACTTCAATCACTTCAACTTCGGCAAAATCCCCAATATCAGGGACAACAATATCTACAATTTTGGTCATATCTACTTCCTACAAAATCAGCTGACGTAAATCAGATAAGTATTTACCCACTGTGGTGGTAAAACGAACGCCTTCCGCACCGTCTAATGCGCGGTGATCGTAAGAAACACTGAACGGCATAATTAAGCGAGGAATAAATTCGGAACCGTTCCATACGGGTTGCATTTTTGCTTTAGACAACCCCATAATCGCGACTTCGGGTGCATTCACTATTGGGGTAAACTGAGTTCCACCAATGCCGCCTAAACTTGAAATAGTAAACGTACCGCCCGACATATCCGACGCAGACAACTTACCTTCTCGTGCTTTACCTGAAATTTCCATTAGGTCACGAGACAGTTCATAAATGCCTTTTTTATCGACGTCTTTCACCACGGGAACCATCAAGCCATTTGGCGTATCGACGGCAATACCAATGTTGTAATACTGTTTTTTAATAATGGATTGACCATCTGGCGATAACGATGCATTGACGCTTGGGAAATCTTGCAATGCCTTCACTACGGCTTTCATTACAAACACCAACGGGGTCAGTTTGATACCCTGTTTTTCGGCGATGGCTTTTTGGTCTTTACGGAACTGATCCATATCCGTAATGTCGCACTCATCAAACTGAGTGACGTGCGGTACATTTAACCAACTGGCGTGTAAGAACTTGCCCGAAATCTTTTTGATTCGACCCAGCGCTTCTGTGGTGGTGTCACCAAACTTGCTGAAATCAATGGTCGCAATCGGTGGAATACCCGCACCACTTGTTGCTCCCGAAGCTGCGCCACCCGATTGCATTACGGATTTAATTAACCCTTCCACATCCGTTTGCTGAACACGCCCTTTGGGACCTGTTCCCGTAACCTGCGTTAATTCAACGCCTAATTTACGTGCAAAGGCACGTACCGATGGCGATGCGTGTGAAGTCGCCCCCATGCTTTGAGCGTTCACAGGCTTATTGGCACTGGCAACGGGCGCTTGAGTGGCCGCTTTCGGAACCTCTGCAACGGGTGCTGTAGACGCTTGGGCGATAGGTGCTTCTTTCGCCGGCACGACACTTTCCTCTTTAGGCACGTCTTCCGATGCGCTGGCAGAAACGTCAATGTCAAACACCATGTCGCCTTCTGCCACATCGTCCCCCACTGAAACCGCTATCTTAGTAATGGTTCCGGCCACAGGCGAAGGAATTTCCATCGTTGCTTTATCCGACTCTAAGGTTAATAGAGAGTCATCAACTGCAACGACATCTCCAACGGAGACCAATACTTCAATGACTTCAACCGAGTCAAAATCACCAATATCTGGAATATTAATTTGCTGTATCGCCATACTGTTTTTTCCTAGAAGATTCTCCCCCTTCCTTATTGATTCGATAGAGGGGGGGGGGAGAAAATTTAAAATTATGTCACGAAAACTAAAAAACCACTATGAGACCTTTGCTCGAGAGGGGCGCGAGAGGAAAAAGTGATAAAACTTACCTGATTGAGGCGGAAATCGCAGGGAATAGCCAGCTATTCGCAAGGTTTTCAACGAAAATCAGGTGAATTTTAGCCTTTTTCATCCGTGCATCCTTTCGTGCAAAGGTCTCTAAGTGGATATTTTTTAGTGTTGGTGTCCACCGGCTCCATGAGCGTGACCATGCTCAACTTCTTCTTCTGTGGCATCACGAACGTCCTTGACCTCCACTTCAAAGGTTAGCTCTAATCCAGCCATCGGGTGATTGCCATCAACGGTTACTTGATCACCTTCCATTGCGGTAATTTCAACCGAGTGCATTCCTTGTTCCGATTGGGCTTCAAAACGCATGCCCACTTCTAAATTATCGACTCCTTGAAACATGTCCGCTGGAACGGTTTGAATAAGAGCCTCTACGCGTTCGCCATAGGCTTCTCCAGCAGGAACGGTGATCTTAAATTTATCGCCTGTTGTTTTGCCTTCAAGCTCTTTTTCTAAACCAGGAATTAAGTTACTGTGTCCGTGTAGGTAAGCCAAAGGGTTGCCATCGGACGCATCCATCACTTCGCCTTTTGCATCCGTTAAGGTGTATTCAATTTGTGCGACTTTATTTTTTTCGATATTCATCTCTTTAAATTCCTTATTAATCCTTATTAAAAAAGGGGGTTAATTACGCTTAATTTAATTGCGATTAGGAGTATGATACAGGCAAATTATTTTTTACAATTACTTTTTTAAGAGGAAAATTTTATGTTGTGGCTTAAAACCTTTCATATTTTATTCATGATGTCTTGGATGGCAGGTCTATTTTACCTTCCTAGAATTTTTGTACACTTTGTCGAGGGCAAAGAAGCAGGACAAAATGTAGATCGTTTGGCAATTATGGCCAAACGTCTCTATACCTTCATGACCATTATGATGATGCTGGCAGTGGGTTCTGGCTTAGCACTGTGGTTAATTTATTTTCAAAATGCAACGGCATGGGTACACGCCAAGCTATTAGTGGTCGTGTTGTTAGTGGTGTATCACCTATGGACAAAACGTCGTATGAAAGAGATGCAAGAGGGACATTTAGATCACAGTGGTGTCTATTATCGCTGGGCGAATGAAATTCCGTTGTTCTTGGTGTTTATTATTTTAGTATTGGTCGTCGTTAAACCGTTTTAAGCGACTTATACCCAAACTACTTGGAAACCCAGCTTTTTAAACACGGAAAGCTGGGTTTTTTTATGCCTCAAATTTAATAACAGATAGCAATATAGGCTAAAATAGCCGAATATTTGAACAATGAGAGAGAGCTATGTCTAAGCAACAACCAACCATTGGTGTCATCAGTTTAGGGTGTCCTAAAGCAACGGTGGATACCGAACGAATTTTGACGCAGTTGCGTACGGAAGGCTACCATTTAACCAATAGCTATGAAGATGCCGATGCCGTTATTGTAAACACGTGCGGCTTTATTGACAGCGCGGTACAAGAGTCGTTAGACACCATTGGTGAAGCCTTAGAAGAGAATGGCAAAGTCATTGTAACAGGCTGCTTGGGTGCTAGAGAGGAACAAATTACCAAAGTACATCCTAAAGTATTAGCCGTGTCAGGACCTGCGGCATACGAGGAAGTGGTGTCCGCGATTCATGATGTCATAGCACCGCCAGAACACAATCCTTTTACCGATTTGGTTCCACCTCAAGGGATTAAGTTAACCCCAAAACATTATGCCTATCTAAAAATTTCAGAAGGGTGCAATCACCGTTGTACCTTCTGCATTATTCCCTCCATGCGGGGTGACTTAGTGAGCCGTCCTGTGGCTGAAGTGATCGAGGAAGCGAAACGCTTAAAAGAGGCGGGGGTTAAAGAGTTGTTGGTGGTATCTCAAGATACCGCGGCTTATGGCGTGGATGTAAAATATAAAACGGACTTTGCAGAAGGCCGCCCCACCAAAACCTCTATGTTGGGTCTGTCAGAAGCATTGGGAGAGTTAAATAAAGCAGGGGGGGGAGAATTTTGGATTCGTTTGCATTACGTCTACCCGTACCCTAATGTTGAAGAGGTCATTCCATTAATGGCTGAAGGTAAAATATTGCCTTATTTGGACATGCCATTACAGCATGCAAATGCACGGGTGCTCAAAGCAATGAAACGTCCCGGTAATGTTGAAAAAACCTTAGAGCGCATTAATAAGTGGCGCAAAGCGGTGCCTAACTTAACCATTCGTTCAACTTTTATTGTCGGCTTTCCGGGTGAAACCGAAGCGGAGTTTCAAGAGCTATTGGACTTTTTACAAGCGGCACAGTTGGATCGTGTCGGCTGTTTTCAATACTCACCTGTTGAAGGCGCCACGGCCAATGAAATTGCAGAGCAAGTGCCTGATGAGGTGAAGCAAGACCGTTTTGATCGCTTTATGCAAACTCAGCAAGCGATTAGCTTAGCCAAAATGCAGGCCAAAATAGGTCAAGTAATGCAGGTGTTAGTGGACGAAGTGGTTGAGGAGGGTGCGGTAGCACGCTCAATGGCCGATGCCCCTGAAATTGATGGCCAAGTCTTTATTGATGGGGCAACGCACTTAGAAGCAGGGCAGTTTGTGACGGTTGAGATTGTCGCGGCAGATGAATATGATTTGTGGGCAAACTTGTTAGAGAGCAAGCCATCACCATCACAAGCTTCTGAAGCCTATAAGGAATTAAATTAGGAATTAAATTAAGCACTGCACCCTCAATTATGAGGGATCATTTTAAGTCGTAGGAGAAAATGCTTTTACTTGGAGACCTTTGCACGAAAGGGGCGCGAGAGAAAAAAGTGATAAAATTTGACTGATTGAGGCGGAAACAGTAGGGAATAGCCAGCTATTCGCAAGGTTTTCAACGAAAATCAGGTATATTTTAGCCTTTTTTATCCGTGCATCCTTTTGTGCAAAGGTCTCACTTGGTTTTTTCCCGCTTGTTTGGCTGCATAAAGTGCTTGATCGGCTTGATCGATGAGCTGTTCAGCGGTCATACCCTTTTGTAATTGCGCTACACCAAAGCTACAGGTAATGTGCACCGCACTCTCTGAAAACGCACTGTTTTCAATACGAACCCTTACCTTTTCACAAAACAGACTGGCGGACTCAAGGGTTTCATGTGGTAAAACAATTAAAAATTCTTCCCCCCCCCAGCGGCCAAACTCATCTGTGGCACGAATAATGGGTTTTATCTCCTGTACCATTTCAGAGAGTACGCTGTCGCCAATAAGGTGACCATACTGATCATTAATGCCTTTAAAGTTATCAATATCAAATAGTGTTAAGGAGAGTGGTGTCTCATAGCGTTCTGCATTTTTAATGGCTTTAGAGAGCGCGGTATTAATATTACGTCGGTTGGATATTTTAGTGAGTTCATCAATGGTTGACAGCGTTTGCAGCTCATCCAGTACTTGTTTGGCCTGTTGTCTGGCCTTGAGTAGAGATATTTCATTAATGTAAATGATAAACGTTAAGATGAATAGCGCGGCGGTGAGACGAATAAAGCCCAGTTCACTCCAGAGGCCTTCTTGCCACTGGCCAATGCCGTTATAGGCGAGTGTCAGTAATACGGCTAAAAATACCAGCGCGTAACGTAATCCTATTTTTGGACCGTTAATGACCAATGCAAAAACAGGAAAGAAAAATACCCAAATTAAACTGAAGTTTTCATTTTGATTTAAATCGACAAACAGCAGTAAAAAGACCGCAAAGGCCAAGGTTGCAAACTGCGCTATTTTATCGGTATTGCCACGACTTGGGTTACGATTAAGCGACATAATGGCATACAACGCCACCAAGCCGGTAAACAGCTCAAGAATAAAAGCACTGTTGCTAATACTCTGATAAACAAAGGCATGTAAGGTGCTAAAGAAAAAGAGCATGATAAACGTAATGTAAAGGCACGTTTTAAGCAAAATACGTTTGCGTTTATAGGCTAAATTTTCTAGCCCCTCTATGCTAATACAGGTATTTGGCTGGTTGGCACACAATAAGGTTTGATAAATTCTTTTTAAAAAGCGGCTCAAAAGAAGACTCCTTGTTAGAAGGTACGCGGGTATTTTTTTTGGGGGGGAAGTGGTGAAATTTAAAAATGCCATAATATCATGGTTTTGGTGTGTTAATTAAAAATGGTAAGTATTTTTAATGTGTTGTAACATAAGGTTTGCTTAAAACTTGAGCTATATCATCAGTTTTTTTAACAAACGGCATCTCGCGCCAACTGATCCGCTAAGGTGTTTCCTAAATTACCATTATGGCCTTTTACCCAGCACCATGTTACTTGATATTGTTGCGTGAGTGCGTCTAGGGATTCCCATAAAGATTGGTATTTAACAGGGTTGCCAGATTTATGAATCCAGTTTTTTTGACGCCAATGTTGAATTTTTTGATTCAGCCCTTCCAGTAAAACACGAGAGTCGGTAAAAAGGGTGATGTGATAGCCTAGTGCGATTTTATCTGTTGAAATATCAAGTTGTTTTTTAAGTAATTTCAAGGCATTGTCTGCTGCAATTAATTCCATTTCTAAACTGCACGTATTGAGTTTATGACCTGATATTCTTGAAACTTCATGCAAAGAAGGGGTGGCTTTAAATAGAACCGCGCCCCAGCCTCCAATTTTATTTTTTTCAAAATAACTGCCATCGCTGTAGAGGTGAATGAGAATAGGGGTACTCATTTAAGCAGTAAGTTCTTTAGGTTTTGCAGATAAACTTGCTCATCTGGTTCTATTTGGTTTTGTTGTGCGCTCCATAACGACTCTGCTAAACACTCTATCATCGCGTGTTCGGTTTTGTGTACATCGCCAAGTTTTTCACCCAATTGCTGGTAAACCTGCTGTATTCCCACGGGGCGATCCATCGACACTTGTTCTTGTAAGCCTAGGTGCATTCCCATGTGTAAGAAAGGGTTGGTTTCCCCGTCTTCGGGTTTGTATTCGTTGCCGAGGTGTTTTCCATTGTTTAACATCTCATGGTATTCAGGATGTTGTTCAACCACGCGGGCGATCATGGTTTCCATCGGATCCATCGGCAAGCCAAAACGGGCTTTTTGCCAAGTATCGACATAAAATTGTCTGAGTTTGTCTCGTTCAGAAGTATATAGCATCATCGTTTTTACTCTGTAATTTTGTCTTTATATTCGCATAAATCATAAATACAGCAGGCACCGCATCGTGGTTTACGTGCCACGCAGGTGTAGCGTCCGTGCAATATGAGCAGATGGTGTGCGGGAATAATGTACTGTTTTGGAATCCCTTTGAGTAACTTTTTTTCAACCTCTAACACATTCTTTCCCACCGCCAGCTTGGTTCGATTGGATACTCGAAAGATGTGGGTGTCTACGGCCATCGTGGGTTGGCCATAAGCCGTGTTTAACACCACATTGGCCGTTTTACGTCCAACGCCGGGTAGGGCTTCTAGCGCCTCCCGCGTATCGGGAACCGTTGAATTATGCAACTCAACTAACATTTTACAGGTTTTAATAATGTTGGCGGCTTTGGTGTTAAACAGGCCAATGGTCTTGATGTAGGTTTTTAGTCCCTCTTCGCCTAGAGCGTAAATGGCTTCTGGCGTATTGGCGACTGGAAAGAGCTTATTCGTGGCGATGTTGACCCCTTTATCCGTCGCTTGTGCCGATAAAATCACCGCAATCAATAACTCAAAGGGATTACTGTAATTCAGCTCGGTTTCGGGGTTGGGAATGGCTTCACTGAGCCGCTCAAAGATAGCAAGGCGTTTTTGATTATTCATAGCGTTTTGTTGGTTGCTTCTGTTTTTTGAGTAACTTGAATCGGAATGCCTAAGTCTTTAGGGGATTTGTTTTTCTTTTTTGCATCCACGGCATTTTTAAGTGCAATCATCAGCCCCAGTCCAATAAAGGCTCCGGGTGGTAATATCGCCAATAACACCCCTTGATAGTCATCGCTAAAGTGAATTGTCCAGTTGAGCGCCATATCGCCAAATAGCATGTGAATATGGTCAAATAAGGTACCGTTACCAATGATTTCGCGCATGGCGCCCAGTAATACCAGTACCACCATAAACCCCAGCCCCATAAAAAAGCCATCGACCAACGCTTTATCTAACGTATTTTTAGAGGCGTAGGCTTCTGCACGGCCTAAAATGGCGCAGTTGGTGACGATCAGGGGGATAAATATGCCTAAAATACCATGCAAGGTATGAAGGTAAGCGTTCATTAACAGGTCGATCATGGTCACGGCGGTGGCAATGATGGCAACAAATACGGGGATGCGAATGTCACTGGATACGTGGTTTCGAATTAATGAGATCAGGCCGTTTGAAATCAACAGCACCGCTAAGGTCGCCAGCCCTAAAGATAAGCCATTAACCACATTATTTGAGACCGCAAGCAACGGACAAAGCCCCAGTAAGGCCACTAACGCTTGGTTGTTTTTCCAGAGGCCGTTGTCCATTATTTTTTGGTATTCTTGCCAGCGCGAAGGCGTGCTATCCGGTAAATCGGTGGTATCTGTTGCATTACTCATACAGAGACTCTCCTCGCTGATGAACAAATAATAGGGCATTTTTAACGGCCGATATGACGGCTCTTGGGGTGATGGTTGCCCCTGTAAATTGGTCAAATTCACCGCCGTCTTTTTTAACCGCCCAGCGAGGATCGTTGGCAATCACTTGCTGGTTGGTTGTATTCGTATGGAGTGTGCGACCATTAAAACTTAAAATCCAATCGTCTTTTCGTTCTTCGATTTTATCACCTAATCCAGGGGTTTCGCGATGGTCTAATACCCGCACGCCGGATACGCTACCGTCGGGCAATACACCCATTAATAACGTGATGTGACTGCTATACCCATTTCGAGCTACCACCTGAAAAATGACCCCTGCGGGTTGATTGTTTTGTCGGGCACGGTAAATCGTAACAGGGTTTTTGCTGCCCAGCAGTGCAAGTGATTTTTCGTCGGTAATGTCCAGCGTATCTTCCAGTGGCGTGTTGTTATAAAGAGAGGGCGGCAATACTTTATTAAAGGTGTTCAGCATCGCTTCACGCTGTTCGTGTGCAATTTGTGGAGCGGTTAGCTTGTATATCGTTAACAATAAAACAATGCAGACAAACATAAACAGACTTAACTTATAGGCCGAGTTAAACATCTGTTTAAACAAGGGGTTATCGGTCTTTGTTTGAGGTGAGTTTAAGCTATTTTTCATTTTTTATCCCCCCCCTTATCGTCGATGGCCATACACACGAGGTTGTGTGTATTGATCAATCAGTGGTACGGCAATGTTCATTAATAAAACCGCAAAGGCGATGCCATCGGGAAAGGTGCCCCACGTACGAATCACGTAAACCAATACGCCAATGCCTGCGGCAAAAATCAAGCGCCCTTTGGGTGTGGTGCAAGAGGTGACAGGATCGGTAATAATAAAAAAGGCCGCCAGCATGGTGCCACCGGAGAGCAACATAAAGTCCACGGGTGGGTAGGTGTCTGGATCGTAGGTGTGAAAAATAAAGGCCATCAGTGCTAAGCTGCTTAAAAAGCCAATGGGGTATTGCCAGCGAATGCTTCGGGTATACAGTAACCATAAACCACCGATTAAAAAGGCGACATTAATCCACTCCCAACTGTTTAAATCGACCAGTTGGTGAATAACATGAAAAGGGGAGTCGGCATTAATATTGGGGGCTTCAACGGTTTGCACTAAGGTATGTGCCAAGCTTTCGATCACCCCCACACCTTGGGTTAAGTCCGTTTGCAGTTTGCCTAAAGGGGTGGCACTGGTAATCATGTCGAGTGATATGCCCTCAATTTTCCCCGTAAAAATGAGCGAAAAAGCATCACTAAAGGTAATGTAATAATTGGCGACTTCGGCGGGCAGGTTCCATTGCGTCATCTGCACGGGAAACGAAATTAATAAAAACGCATAGCCCAACATGGCGGGATTAAACGGGTTGTAGCCTAATCCTCCGTAGAGGTGTTTGCCAAAAATAAGAGCAAACGCCGTACCCGTAACAATAATCCACCAAGGCGCACCGGGTGGCACACAAAAGACCAGAGCGGTGATGGTGATGAGGGCACTCATGTCGGTTAAAAAGGGTTTAATAGGGCGGTTTCTGAGCGTTAGCATACTGTACTCAACCACCAACAGCGTGGTAAGCGCCAGTAACCACTGAACCACAATACCAAAGCCAAATAGGTAGAGGTGTACTAACAACGCAGGAATCACCGCCAACTGCACCTTAAACATTAAAGCGCGTACCGATTGATTGCTGTGCACAAAGGGGGAGGAGCTGGGTAACTTCATTTAGGCGTCTCTTGTTGTGATTGACGCGCTTTGCGTTCAGCGGCGCGTTTTTTGGCGGCTTCCATCGCTTTTTGACGTTTGTTTTTGGCATCCTCTTTTGCGTTGTCGTTTGTAACATCAACTTGATGGGATGACTCATTTGTTTGAATAATGGCATCCGTAGGAGTGGCTTCGGTGGTTTTTTTAGCCTCTGCACGGCGTTTGGCGGCTGCCATGGCGGCGGATTTTTTAGCCAATTTTTTGGCTGAATCTCTAGGATCTTTGGCCGTAGCCACCTTAGAGCCGACTTTTGCAGCCGCTTGTTTTTGAGCGGCTTCAATCGCTTTTTGTCGTGCCGAAGGCGGTGTGGCGGCATTTGCATTGTTTGTTACGGAGGTGCTGCTTTTTTTATTGGCTGCGGCACGTTTTGCTGCTGCGGCTCGGGCGGCGGCGGCCGCCGCACTGGGTTTTTTAACGTCACTCGAATCGGAAGCAGGCTTCTGTTTTTTAACCGCCTCTTTTTTGGCTTTTAAACGCGCTTCTCGTTCCTGTTTTTCACGTTCAATGCGTGCCAGTCTAAACTCATAACGTTGTTTCGCCAGTTCAGCGGCTTGCTGTTCGGCGTGTTGGATTTTAATTTCTGATTTTGCATGACGATAATATTGCACCAGAGGAATGTGACTGGGGCAAACGTAACTGCAACAGCCACACTCAATGCAGTCAAACACATTCAGCTTTTCCACTTTCTCAAATTCATGGGCTTGAGCGTGCCAGTACAATTGTTGAGGCAAGAGATTGACTGGGCAGGCATCCATGCACTCACCACAGCGAATACATGGCATGGTAAACGCTTTGGGTTCGGGAGGATTGACCAATATGCAGTTGGTGGTTTTCATCACCGGCACATCATTGTGAGCGACCTCAAACCCCATCATGGGACCTCCCATAATAAGGGGGTAGTGAATGGGCGCTTTAGGGCCTCCAGCATTGGCCAATGTGATAAAAGGGGTGCCTAATAGCGCGTAAGTATTGTAAGAATCGGCCAACCCAAATCCCGCAACGGTTATCAGTCGTTGTGTCAATGGCTTGCCATGAATCACCGCATTAAAAATAGCATGAAATGTGGCAACATTAAAGACCAGTACACCACTGTCAATGGCATGGGTTTTCACAGGGATTTCAATCCCTGTGAGTTCTAAAATGATCTGTTTTTCCCCCCCCATAGGGTAAACCGCTTCCAGTGTTTCAATGGAAAGGGATTGGTTTGTTACTTTACTGGCGGCTATTTTCATCGCCTGAATGGCGAGTGGTTTATTGGATTCAATGCCACAATAAATCTGTTTTACCCCCAAGGCTTCCGCTACGATAACGGCTCCTTGTATAATCTGTTCGGCTTGGGTTTGCATCAACACATCATCACAGGTAATAAAAGGTTCGCATTCGGCACCGTTAATGATGAGGGTGTTAATTTGATGTTGCTGAGCGGGAATTTTAGCGAAGGTTGGAAAGCCTGCTCCCCCTAACCCCACAATGCCGGCATGAAGTAAAATGTCTTTTAATTGTTGCGGGCTGGTTGGTGGTTGTCCAGAAACATTAAGGGCATTTTTAAGCTCACGATTCTGAGCGTCGGGCGTAATGATAATTGCCTGAGTGGTTAAGCCAGAAGGGTGGGGGAACTCCGCTTGCGTAATGGCCTGAATGATGCCCGAAGTGGGGGCATGAATCGGAACAATCCAGCCTTTTTTATTATTTTTGGCGGCTTGAGCAAGGCATTGGTTTTTTTGCACCTCATCGCCTACCTTGACCAGCCACTCTACTTTTTGCCCAGCCATCAGTTTTAGTGGAAGCGTAAGGGTCTCAGGTATCACCGCCTCTTTGATTGGGTGCTGTAAGGACAAGGCCTTATGGTGTGCAGGGTAAACCCCCCCATGAAAGCGATGAAGCCAGCGCCTTGCCATCGGGTAAATGGCCGCAACGCCTTGAACGACCGATTGAATGAAAGGAGAATGAGCACTCATTGTGTTTTTTCCGTCACTAAATATTGCGAGGCAAGTGGGGTGGATTCCATGCTAGGCTTAGGTTCAGGCCATTGCCAGTTTTCCAGAGATACTTTTTCAGGGCGCATATCAATGCAGTCCACGGGACATACGGGGGCGCATTTATCACAGCCGGTACATTCTGATTGAATGACGGTGTGCATCAGTTTTGTAGCGCCAATAATGGCATCAACAGGACAAGCTTTAATGCATAACACACACCCAATGCAGACATCCTCGTCAATAAAGGCGGTCTCTTTAGGCTTCTCTACGGCAACACTTTCATCCAGTGCCTTGGGTTCTAACCCGGTAATCTCTGCAATTAAGAGCATCACATCGTTGCCGCCTGGAATGCATAAATTGACCTCGGTTTCGCCTTTTGCTAAGGCTTCGGCGTAAGGTTTGCAGCCAGGAAAGGTGCATTGTCCACACTGGGTTTGCGGCAACACCTTATCAATTTGCTCTGTCATGGGATTGCCTTCCACCTTAAAGCGAATGGCCGCATAGCCCAATAACAGGCCAAAGACGAGAGCCAAGCCCACAAAAATAATAATTGCGGTTAACATTAATGCACCATTCCACCAAAGCCCATAAAGGCCATGGACATTAGTCCAGCGGTAATCAACGCAATGGGTGCGCCTTTAAACGGTGCGGGCACATCAGAGGCATCAATGCGTTCGCGCAGTGAGGCAAACAGCACCATCACTAAAGTAAAACCTACAGCGGCACCAAACCCAAAAAAGGCCGATTCAATGAAGTTATTATTTTCAGTGACGTTTAAGAGTGCAACGCCTAATACCGCACAATTGGTGGTAATGAGAGGGAGGTAAATGCCCAATACTTGATACAGCACAGGGCTGGTTTTGTGAATCGCCATCTCTGTAAAGCCCACCACCGCGGCAATGGCGATAATAAAGGCGATGGTTTGTAAATACTCCAACCCAAACGGTTGCAGTAAATAGGCATAAATAAGGTAACTTAACACCGAAGAGAGCGTTAGCACAAACGTGGTCGCCAGCCCCATGCCTAATGCGGCATCGGTTTTTTTTGACACCCCCATAAAAGGGCACAGTCCTAAAAACTGAACCAATACAAAGTTATTGACCAGTACGGTACCAATCAAAATTAAAATGTATTCTTGCATATAAAGGGAGCCTTATAAAAACCTATTTAACTCGCATACCAGGGGTTGCCCCGTCGGTTGGTGATAATATATAGAGATCACTGCCACCGGGCCCCGCTGCTAATACCATGCCTTCGGATAGACCAAAGCGCATTTTACGTGGGGCAAGATTGGCAACCATGACGGTTAATTTTCCAATCAGTTCTTCGGGTTCATAGGCCGACTTAATGCCCGCGAAGACTTGACGCTGTTCGTTACCAATGTCTAAGGTAAGTTTGAGCAGTTTTTTAGCATCAGGCACGGCTTCGGCATGAATGATTTTGGCAATGCGGAGGTCAATCTTAGCAAACTCTTCAATGCTGATTTCATCGGCGATGGGTTCAAAAGCGGGGGATGGTTGTTTTGATGTTGCCTTTTTGTCGTTGCGCTCTTTTTTACCATCGGGAGCGGCCTTACCGTTGTTCATTGTACTGGCAGACGCATCAACCATTTTTTGAATGCCTTCCATTTCGAGTCGAGTTAAAAGGGGTTTAAACTTAGTAATTTCATGATCTAACAACGGTTTTTTAATGTCATTCCACGCGATATTTTCAAGCTTTAAAAAGGCATTGGCCTTGTCTGCGGTGACTGGAAGAACGGGGGTTAAGTAACTGATTAACACGCGGAATAAGTTGATTCCCACACTCACGGATTCATGGAGTTCCGCCTCTTTACCTTCTTGTTTTGCGAGCACCCACGGTGCAGTTTCGGCAATGTATTCATTGGCTTTATCGGCTAATGCCATAATGTCACGCATTGCATGACCGTAGTCTCGGCTTTCATACAGTGCGGCGATCTCTTCCGATTTATCTGCAAAGCTTTGGTATAACGCCGTTGCCTCAGGAGACCATTGACCACTCAGTTTGCCATCAAATTTTTTGACCACAAAACCGGCACAACGACTGGCGATGTTAATCACTTTACCCACCAAATCGGAGTTAACACGCTGCGCAAAGTCTTCAAGGTTTAAATCAATGTCATCAATACGACTGGTTAACTTGGCCGCATAGTAATAACGTAAATATTCAGGGTTTAGGTGCTCTAAATAGGTTTTAGCCATAATAAACGTGCCACGGGATTTGGACATTTTTTGTCCGTCTACCGTTAAAAACCCGTGGGCAAAAATGCCCGTGGGTTTTCTAAAGCCTGCTCCAGTGAGCATCGCTGGCCAAAAAAGCGCATGAAAGTTAATGATGTCTTTACCAATAAAGTGATACAACTCGGTGGTGGCATCTTCTTTCCAATACTCATCAAAATTAAGCCCCGATTGATCGCAATATGTTTTAAAGCTCGACATATAGCCAATGGGAGCATCCAGCCAAACGTAGAAAAACTTATCTTTTTCGCCCGGAATTTCAAACCCAAAGTAGGGGGCATCACGCGAAATATCCCAACCGCGTAATCCACTGTTAAGCCACTCATCCAGTTTGTTGGCAATTTGTGTTTGCAAATGCCCCTCACGTGTCCATGTTTTGAGCATCTCTTCAAATTGATTCAGCTCAAAAAACAGGTGATCGGTCTCTTTTTCAATGGGGGTCGCACCCGAGACGGCAGAGGTTGGGTTAATTAAATCGGTCGGGCTGTACGTAGCACCACAGGCTTCGCAGTTATCACCATACTGATCGTCCGTTTTGCATTTTGGACAAGTGCCTTTGACAAAGCGATCGGGCAAAAACATCTCTTTTTCAGGGTCATAATATTGAGAGATGGTTTTGCGTGAAATATAACCTTTCTCTTTTAAGGTAAGGTAAATTTGCTCTGCAAACGCTTTGTTTTCAGCGGAGTTGGTGCTGTCATAGTGGTCAAATTGCACATTAAACCCTGCAAAATCCGCTTGGTGCTCTTCAGACGACTTGGCTATTAACGCTTCAGGGGTGATACCTTCGGCTTGCGCTCGTAACATAATGGGCGTGCCGTGTGCATCGTCTGCACACACATAAGTACACGTATGACCGCGCATCTTTTGAAAACGTGCCCAGATATCCGTTTGAATGTATTCCACTAGATGACCAAGGTGAATGGGGCCATTGGCATAAGGTAAGGCGCTGGTAATCAGGATTTTTCTGGGCGTGTTGGCGGTGTTTGGCATGTTAACGTTTCTTCCACTTGGTCTAAAAAGATAACCGAATATTATAGCGATATTACACCGTTTGTTTTAAGCTTTATTGGATTAAAAGTGAACGTGCGTAGTTTATCGCTTGTGGTCGTTAAGATACTATTTTATGATAGCTCTCTAGGATTGAAAAACGGGTTAAAAGAGGCACGCTCTAATGGGTATAAAAACAAAGGTTGATGAAGAAGGGGTTACCATTTCCGTTATCGGCAGCTTTGACGTAAGTGCTTACGAAGAGTTTAAAGAAAATTGCCAAAAATATTTAACCGATTCAAACCAGTTTGTTATTGATTTAGAACAGGCCACCTACATGGACAGTTCTGCGTTAGGCATGTTGTTATTGCTCAGAGAGAAAACCCGAGGTGATAAATCACGCGTTCGTTTGATTAATGTAGGAGAGAATGTACTGAATATTTTAGAGATTGCCCAGTTTAATCAATTGTTTGTAATTGAATCTAAGAAAACCGCTTAACCTAAAGAGACCTTGGTACGAAAAGCCTCCTAAAAACCGTCTAAAACCCCCATCTTTTTAGACGGTTCTAAAATTTATCCCCCCCTCCAGCCTAAACTTAACTGCTTAACACTTCGATTTTTGGAAATACATTCGCATAGTTGCGTTTTTGAGTGCCTATTTTATAGCTAATTTGATGCGCCATATTGCGATATTTCTGGGCAACGTCACTGTTGGGTTCTGCGGTGACGGTTGGTTTTCCTTGATCGGCATCTTCTCGAATGCGTTTATCCAAAGGCAGGCTGCCTAAAAAATCCACCGAATATTGACGCGCCATCTCCTGCCCACCATTGGCGCCAAAAATGGCCTCTTCATGCTGACATTGACTGCAAATATGGGTGGCCATGTTCTCAATGATACCCAGTACCGGAATCTCAACTTTTTCAAACATTTTTAAACCTTTCTTCGCATCAATGAGTGAGACGGGTTGGGGTGTGGTCACGATGACAGCACCGGTCACAGGAATTTGTTGTGATAAGGTCAATTGCACATCACCCGTGCCTGGTGGCAAGTCAATAATAAGATAGTCCAAATCTTCCCACTGTGTCTCTTTCAGCAGTTGCGTTAAGGTTTGGGTGACGATCGGGCCACGCCAAATCATTGGTGAATCTTCTTCAATTAACACGCCAATCGACATCACTTGCAAACCATACGCCGAAAGCGGTTGCATACTTTTACCGTCTTTTGAAGTGGGCTTTTCGGTTAGATTTAACATGGTTGGAATGCTTGGACCATAAATGTCGGCGTCTAAAATACCTACCTTTGCGCCTTCTTGTTGTAGTGCCAATGCAAGGTTAACCGTGGTGGTAGACTTTCCAACGCCGCCTTTTCCAGAGGCGATGGCAATGATGTTTTTTATCTCAGGGAGAGGGGACACATTTTTTTGAGCATCATGCGCTACAATCACCGTTTTAAACGTAATGGAAACCGTTTGAATCTCTTCAAGTTGCGTCAGTTCATGGCTCAGAGCTTGTTCAATGCTGGGCCACAAACTCTTACACGGGTAGGGAAGCGACAGCGTAAAGCTTAAGGAGTCTTTTTTAAGGGTTAACTCGGAGAGTGATTTAGCGGATAAAAAACGTTTCTCAGCGTTTACCGCCTCTTCCAGTGGGTTTTGATACTCGGTAATGATCTGTTCAATTTTTTGCTGTAATTCAGCCGTCAGTTTATTACCAAAAAGGGCACTAAAAATTCCCATATATAAATCCTTTTCATTTTTTTAGATGGAAGTGATTCTATCAGTATTTTGGTGTTTATTGGCTTTTTTTGGTCATAATGACGGTGGCTAACATCACGGGTTTTCCCCTGTTTTCATGGTGATAGGGCTACTATCATCGGAATCAGTAAAGTCAGAATCGATTCCCCGTTTCATTTCCACAATGTCTTGAACGACCATCTGTTTAAGGGTTCCCACAAAATAGCGAATGTTGGCGTCGTACTTGTGGTGAATGCTTAAGATGACTTGATGACCAATGCTGTCGGTGGGGTTGATTTTTGTGTTGCGACTGGCGACTTGGATGTTGCCTTGGTAGGGCGTGGAGAGGGTTTCAGTAAACTCAAACGCCAGCACACGAAGGCTCCCAGAGGGTTGCCCGCCTAATTCGAGCATAAACCCCCAGTCGTAGGGTTGGTCTTGCTGGATTAGATGAGTGACTGCTTTCATGGGATGGCCTTTCTGTCGTGCGGTTGTTTATGTTAACGCGCGTTACGTTCGTTACGTTTTAGAGCGTGTAGTGGGTTAAGGATGACGAATTAAAAAAACCACACGACGATTCTCTTGTCGTCCGCTTGCGTGGGTGTTGTCTGCAATGGGGCGCTCTTCGCCATAACCAAACGTTTGAATACGTTCTTGAGTAATGCCGTTTTGAACCAAGTAGGCCGCCACACTGTCAGCGCGTTTTTGAGAGAGCGATTGATTGAGTGCTTTGCTTCCGATGGAATCGGTATGGCCTTCAATGTGTACGGTGGTGTTTGGGTATTGATTTAAAATGTTTAACACGGGGGTTAAACCTTCACGTTTTTTGGGGTTTAACTTAGCAGAGCCAAAGCGAAAACTGCCGTCTTTGAGGGTGACTTCAATGATCGGTTGGTCGTCAAGGTGAATCAGCGTTGATTGGGTTGAGGTTGAGGCGGTTTGGATAGGGGGGGGGGATGATTTTTGAAATGGATGTTGTAAATATCCCCCCTTGTTGGAAGTGAGGGATTTATAAGGTTTATTTGAATGGAGGGTGAATATTTTTTTAAATGATATAAAATTTATTCTCAAAAAAATGATGCATACGTTAGGAATTATTATTTGCCTCACGAATTTTTTTGACTCTCTCTATCTCTCGTTTTTCAAATTCTTTTACTTCTTTAAGTTCTTGCAGTAAACGTTTTTTTTTGGTTGGATCGGTTTCGGTATCTATCGCTTTATCCAATTCTTTGAGTCGTGCCTTAATGTCGTATTTATTCGGCTTACCTTCTTGCCAACGAACTTCTCGCGGAGAGGGAGGGGGGAATTCTACACCACGATCAATCAATTGTTGTTTGACTTTGATAGCCCAGCCGTAGGCGGGGAATTCGGGGCTGAGTAGGTTTTTAGAAAGACCTTCATGAACAAGCCATGCAAGATCCGCTCGTCCTCCCTTACTTCGAATAGTATAATCGGAACCCCGTTCAATTAAATAATACACCATTTCAAATCGATTGATCATCGCTCCATGCAATGTACTGTTAAGACCAGAACGATCCATTAAATTAATGTTTGCACCAAAACGAATCAGCATTTTAATTTGGTCAAGGCGTTCTCCGGCCACAGCCGCAAACATAGCGGGATGCCCATCACGATCTATTGTATTGGGATTTCCTCCCCCCTCAAGCAAAATTAGCAACAATTCAGAGTCTTTCGCACCTGTTACAAGAATAATAGGGCTACCTTCATCGGAATCAGTAAAATCAGGATCAGCCCCCAGTTTTATAGCTAGGCGCATCGCGGCTTTATCTTTGTTTATGATGAACCAAAACAGTGGGGTAATGCCTTCGTTGCCGTGTACGTTTAAAGACAGGCCTTTATCAATCAGGCTACGGGCTTTAAGTTCATCGTTTTTCTCGATGGCTGTAATGAGTTCGATCATCTCGGGTTCAAAAAAATTGGAGAGTTTCATGGTGTTTCCTGTGAGTTCGCAACCCGACAACACCGCAAGCAATAAGCCAGTGGTGAGGGCGATGGTTTTTTTTAAATTAAACATAGAAACACGCATGAGGTTTTATCATTGTTTTGGTATTAATTTTTTAACGGCTTCCAACTCTTTTTGCAAGGCTTCTCTCTTATTTTGATCCGATGTGTTTTCTATTTCTTCTTTTAGATCTTTTTTGCGTATATCAATGTCAATACTGTCTGGGTTTCCCTTACTCCAGCGAACATCGAATGGAGAGGGGGGGGGAATTTTACGCCACGATCAAGTAATTGTTGTTTTACTTTTAATGCCCAATCGTAGGCATCGGATTCGGGGTTAATGAGGCCTTTCGAAAAGCCATTATGTATATTCCACGCAATATCTGCACGAGTTGAACTACGTTTATCAAAGTCCGCCCCCTTTTCTATCAGGTAATGCGCCATTTTAAATTGATTCATATGAGCTGCATACAGGGCACTATTTTTATTCGATTTATCCGTTAAATTAATATCCCCTCCAAATTTAATCAACATATCCAGTTGCTCTTTTCGGTTATTTACAACGGTGGGAAACATCACGGGTTCACCATCACTGTCTATCGTATTAGGGTTTGCACCACCTTCTAGCAGAATCAATATCATTTCGTCATCATTGTCTTCCACTACTATGGAAAGAGGCGTATCTCCATCAGGGTCGGCAAAATCGGGGTCGGCTCCCAGTTTCATTGCCAAGCGCATGGCGGCTTTATCTTTGTTTATGATGAACCAAAACAGTGGGGTAATGCCTTCGTTGCCGTGTACGTTTAAAGACAGGCCTTGATCAATTAGGCTACGCGCTTTAAGTTCATCGCCTTTTTGGATGGCGCTAATGAGTTCGATCATATTGGGTTCAAAAAAATCTGAGAGTTTCATGGTGTTTCCTGTGAGTTCGCAACTGCTGAGTAAACTGAGTAATAGGGTAAGGCCAAGGGTTCGTATTTTTTTAAATGTAAACATGTGACGGTTTCCTTCGTTTTTTTATTTTTCATGGGCGATTCTCTTGTTTATTTTTTCTTTTATTCATCTTGTCTCTAGCCATTTTGTTTCTTCCCATCGGGCGGCTTTTGTTGGGTTCGGTTAGGGGTTTTTCTGAGTATGGGGTATTTATGTCTTCGTTCTCTTGCGCTTTGAGCAATTGATCCATGTCTTGATGGCTTTGGGGGTTGCCTTCGCTGCAATAACGGGTTTTGTTAAGATCATCCTTGGGGTCAAGTTGTGTTTGCGTGCTGGGCGTGAGTGCGTTCACGGCATCGTGGGTGCGTCCTATAATGTTGGCTTTTGGATTGGTTTTAGATGGGGGGGGGAATTTGGATTGGATTTTTACCCCCCCCCTTTTTTTAGGAAGGCGATATTTCACGATATTAAAAAGTGCTTTCTATCTGAATAATAATGCTTTTGAATGTTGTAAAACAGGCTTGACCCTTTTTTTTTCTTGATGTCGAAAAATGTTTTGTTATTTTAGTTTGTTGAGTTATCAGGATGATGAATATTGAATGTATTTTTTCCAAAAATCGGAGTCAAATACACTTTCAACGTCTATTTTTAGTCCTTTACCAAGATCTGTATACATGTCGAAATCAATGTTTTTTGGCTTTTGGTCTAGATTCATTAGTTCAATAAAAAGGCCTTCATAGGCCATTTCATATTCATTATGATCAATATAATGTTGAACTGCTTCCACAGTTTCAATATCTAATTGTTCAGAATATTTATCTAACAAAATTTGAAGTAAATGTTCTGAATTATTTATCCAGAATGTATCATCTTTTTTATTCATCATTATCATTTCTATGGGTTAGGTCTAACATTAGTTGGGTAAGCGGTAGAGATTTGGCCAGCATATTTAGGATGGTTTTTTGGATAAAAATCAACTCGTATTTCTATACCATCACGAACACCAGTAACATAAGGAGAATTCCACTTTCCAACTCCTTTGATCGAATTGGGATCTTTGGCAATATCTGAGATATTTTGAAGAATTTTTTCATCATTCCAATTAGCGGGAAATTCTGTTTTTCCAGATTTACCAGTACCCGCTCGATGACGATTAAGAATATGATCTTTTCTGTGAGCAATTAGATCAACAGATTTAATTTTTTTATCAATTATATCATCTTTTTCATTGCCTTTATTGTTGTCAACAGCATTATTACTATCGGATTTATCTTTATTACCAAACACATTTTTAACAATGTTTGTAAAAATTTTTCTAGGCGAAAGATCTCCCAACATATCCGTTGGAAAAAATAGAGGTTCGATGGCTCCACTGCCAAAATCATCAGGAACTTGAGAACCACTGCTTGCGACCTGAACAGGCTCCACACTTTTATTTATGCCAAATTCTTTCGTCTCATTCGCCTTAAACCCACCAAACTCCCCAGCCTTCGGTTCCACCGCCATGTTGTCAAGGTTTGTCTTGGCTTGAGAAGCGCCGCCACCGCCGGCATTAATCTTAACCATTCCCCCTTGGATGGTCGTGATGCCTTGGCCTTTGATGGTGATTTTTGTTCCGGCCACGGTAATTTGGGTGGGGGTCATTTTAATTTGATTGGCGCCCAGATTAAACTCGATAAAATCATTGGCGGTGATTTGGATGGATTTGGCTTTTTTTTCACTGGCTTGAATGACGTTTACTTTGAGTTCGCCTTCTATTTTAACGATTTCATTGTTTTTTATCAGTCGTCTGTAGTCTTTTTCGGCGTGGACGTAAATTTCTTCTTCGCCTTTTTTATCTTCAAATCGCAGTTCGTTAAATCCTGTGCCTTTGTGGGTTTTGGATTTAATGCTCATTCTTGTTTTGTGTTGAGGCAGGGCGTGGGGCAGTGGGTTTACGGCATCGTGGGTGCGTCCCATAATAATCGGTTGGTCGGGGTCGCCCTCTAAAAACTTAACCATCACTTCTTGTCCTACTCTGGGAATCGCCATGTTTCCCCAGCCTGCGCCTGCACTGCCTTGTGAGACGCGAACCCAACAACTGCTAAAATCATCGTATTGGCCTTCTATATCCCACGGAAACTGCACCTTAACCCGTCCATGTTCGTCGCAATAAATCTCTTCGCCTTGGGGACCGACCACATGGGCGATTTGAGGGCCGTCTATGGTGGGTTTTGTGGGAATCTTATTTCGCCAACTGTATGCCCCCAGCGGAAACAGCATCGATGCATTGTGATAACGGGTGTCTTGGCTTTGGGTGTCGTTTCGTGCCTCGGTGGCTTGGGGTTGTGTGCCGGTGTGGATAGTAGTGATAACTTGGTAGGTTTGGTTTCTGTTTGTATTGGGATGGCGTAACAGCGTAACGCCATGCCCCGCACTTAAGTGGGGCACATTGCTGTGTACCGTGGCGTGTGTGATGGCATTGCGTTCGGCCTCAAGCTGGTATTTTGTAAAACGTTTGCCACTGCCATCGTCTTTATAGCGTCCGTAGGGATTGTATTGTTCATACACATCGGGTTCACCGCCCAGACGTGCTTGGTAAAGTGTGTGTTCTTGGTTGTAACGTGGGTTCTTAAAACAGTAATCGCGCTGTTTGATGTCGGTGGTGCCAAGGGATTCTGTCCAGTCTAAATCGTACATAAACTGACCCTTAAGCACCACACTGGGGTCGGGGTTGTATTCAATGTTGGGTTCCAACAGAACTGAGCCAAGCGAACTGTGGTCGATTACTATCAGCTTTGCGCCGCTTTTTGAGTGTTCCCAAAAGTAAAAAAAGCCCTCTTCGGCGAGGAGTCGTTCGATAAACGCCAAATTGGTCTCTTGGTACTGCACACAATATTCACGGGGCGGGTGATCGTCTTGGGTTCTAAATTCGTAATCGACCAAGCCATGTTCTTTGAGTATTTTTTTAACGATGTCGGGAACGGTTTGTTGTTGAAACACACGGGCGTTGGAGGTGAGGCTTAATCGTTGTAGATCGGGTTCAATGAGGAGGGTGTAGTACGCCCACCCATCCACAATGTCTTGAACGATCATCTGTTTAAGCGTTCCCACAAAATAGCGAATGTTGGCGTCGTACTTGTGGTGAATGCTTAAGATGACTTGATGACCAATGCTGTCGGTGGGGTTAATTTTTGTGTTGCGACTGGCGACTTGTATGTTGCCTTGGTAGGGGGTGGAGAGGGGGAATTTGGATTGGAATTTTAGCCCCCTTCTAGGAAGGCGATATTTCACGATATTAAAAAGTGTCGGTTTAGTAGAGTTATTCCAGAGCGCTTAATAGTTTTTGCAAGGAATTGTGATACTTAAATATTCTTTTTAAGTCTTCGTTATTAATGGATTTAATTCTCGTCAAATCTAGGTTATCTTTTATATCTTCAATTTTTATTTTTATCGCTAATTGATTAGTCAAAACTCGGTTAATAAATATTTCATAGTCTTCATTTTTTCTTTTTGACAAACAATCAAGAGCATCAAGTGTTACTTGAGAAAATCCACAGCTTGCCAAGTATTCAAGCGTCATATCGCTATCTTCAATACTATCATGAAGAACCGCAACTACTTGCTCTTGTTTATTTTTAAACTTTAGCATTAGTCTTAAAGGATGTAATATATAAGGTTGGTCTGCCTTATCCACTTGACCTTTATGTGCTTTGCAAGCTAATTCAATCGCTTTATCCAAGTTGTCCATAAGATAATTATTTTCCTTTTAAATATTCGTTTTGAGTAATTTCATCGCCATATAAAAGAGCGTCGTTGTACAAACGATTATTATAAGAAATAAGTTTATTTTTTTCTGATTTACCATAATTTTTTTTATTTTATAAAGGTTACCATTTAAGGGTTCCAGCCCCTTTTCAATAAAAATTGATATTTTTTCATCCTAAGCTACTGTGTATTTTAGCCAAAGACGCGGCATTAAATCCTCCCTTTCTTTATCAAATCTACTATCTCGACTACTTTATAAATCATATTTGAAAAATCTTCATAATTAGCTTCAAACTCTCTAACAGCAATAATACCGATTATAATATCTTTTAATTTACTTCTATCATTTCGATTGTATAGAGCATCTAAGATATAATTTAGTTGTGTTCTCGTAGAAATTACAGGTTGCCATGTAGTATCTTCAGAAAAATCTTGATAAGATTTTTTTATAGCTTCTTCCACTAACAATTGAGCTTCATCTATTTTCATAACACTTAATCCTTTGGTATAAAGGCAGTATTGTCACGCGTAAAATATTGCGTTCCTCCACCAGTTGTTTTAAAAGGCTTGGAAGGAGCAGACCATATATCAACAATTCCACTTCTTGCAGTAGACTCGAGAACTGTAGTATTAGAATTCAATTCAAAAATAGTTTTAGTTTTTTTCACAATCACACCATTAACCTCTGCACTAGGGTTGATTCCTAATTCTGTTGCTTTTGCATTTGGTTTTGCAAAATAATGCCCTACTTTTCCGCCAGGAACCTGAAATTGAGATGTTTTATTCCCTTTGGGTAGTTCTGTCAATTTTACAGGTTTTGAAAAATCAATTCCATCTAGGTGAGATTTTATTCTGCCTTTAGACCAGCCTAAGTTTTTATAATATTCATAAGATAAGCGTAATTTCCCAAACTGAGTTTCTGGTATTTTTCCTGCATTTTTACCCCCCGCAACCTTCATCCCAACCTTAGCTGCCACCTTGCCACCAGGGACAATACCCGCAACGGTTGCAAGAGCTTCGGCACCTCGGTTTAGAGTTTCTCCCGTTATTAAATCTTTGCCCACAATCACTTGAGCTATGCCTTTAAGTACGCCAACGACTGGCATGGCATCCAGTGCTAAACTGGCAGCATCATCTTTTCCATAACCGCCTTCCGATGGTGGCGCTCCGCCTCCACCTTGTGACGCGGTACTCTTCGTTTTTTCGGTAAAAGAAATCTCTTCGGTCACATTCTTCCCAAACCCTTCAAACTCCCCAGTCTTAGCTCCCACCGCCATGTTTTCAAGGTTTGTCTTGGCTTGAGAAGCGCCGCTTCCGCCCGCATTAATCTTAACCATTCCCCCTTGAATGGTGGTCATGGCTTGGCCTTTGATTGAGACGTTTTTACCTGCCACGGTAATTTGGGTGGGGGTCATTTTAATTTGATTGGCGCCCAGATTAAACTCGATAAAATCATTGGCGGTGATTTGGATGGATTTGGCTTTTTTTTCACTGGCTTGAATGACGTTTACTTTGAGTTCGCCTTCTATTTTAACGATTTCATTGTTTTTTATCAGTCGTCTGTAGTCTTTTTCGGCGTGGACGTAAATTTCTTCTTCGCCTTTTTTATCTTCAAATCGCAGTTCGTTAAATCCTGTGCCTTTGTGGGTTTTGGATTTAATGCTCATTCTTGTTTTGTGTTGAGGCAGGGCGTGGGGCAGTGGGTTTACGGCATCGTGGGTGCGTCCCATAATAATCGGTTGGT
>JAKISK010000071.1 GCA_021648625.1 Thiomicrorhabdus sp.
CCATCGTGGTAAAGGTAGACGCGTTAATGGTGTGCTCAGCATGTAAAATCAAAATCGCATCCAGCAAACGCGCCCAATTTGCATCGGGCTCTTCACCGGTAACCATATACAAAAAGTTTTCCGCGTAAGTTAAGTCTTTACGTGGCTCAATTGGGTCATAACCATTACGCATGTGCTCCCACATTGCCACCAACGTGCCCATGTGCGCAATGATTTTAACGGTTACATCGTTAATATAATCTTCATTCTCCGTGCCACCCTTCATGTACTCCGTACTGGGGTAAAAACTGGCTAAACTGGCGACCACCACTTGCAGCATGTGCATAGGGTGCGTGGTAGGCGGTAGGTTTTTCATAATTTCGCGAATATTGTACTTAACGCGTCGGTTCTCTCTTAACTGCTCATCAAACCGCGCCAACTCTTCTGCCGTAGGCAAATCACCAAAAAGCAACAATAACGTCGTCTCTTCAAACGAAGAGAATTCTGCCAACTCTTGAATATCATACCCACGGTATGACAAGATTCCTTTTTGACCATCAATACAAGATATCTTTGATTCCGTTACCGGAATCCCTGCTAAACCGGGAATATAATCCATAACCTGTCCTATTTAACTTATTTTAAAAAGAGTGAATAAGGGGGGGGGGGAGAAAATTTACAGTTTTTTTAAACGCTAAACGAAGAACCACAGCCACACGTTGTTGTTGCATTGGGGTTTTCAATCACAAATCGTGCGCCTTGTAAGTCTTCTAAATAATCAATTTTAGCACCGACTAAATATTGAAAGCTCATCGAATCGACTAATAACGTTACGCCCTCTTTGGTGACCACGGTGTCGTCCACGGCTTGCTCTTCGTCAAATGTAAAGCCATACGAAAAACCAGAGCAACCACCTCCGGTAATGTACACGCGTAACTTCAAATTTGGATTTTGTTCATCTTCAATTAAACCATTTACTTTAGCGGCGGCCGCTTCAGTGAAGTCTAATGGTGTTGGAATAGCAGACATACCTGCCCCCTTTAAATATTTTGTAAACGCCCCAGCTAACTTTTCGATAAGATTCCTAGAAAGAAGAGTCGTCAGTTCCGAAAAAGAGCTAGTATAACAAAAAACATTTACCGCTCTCTAACGAATCCTGCTCTGTGTTATCTTTTCGGTTTGAGTTTTATGATTTTTACCTAAAAACTCGCTAGAATAGAAGGCATTACTCCCTTAGAAAAATCATTCAGGATCCCCTTATGCACAGCTCGACCGAAGCCCACCAACCAAAACCATCCAGCTACCCTCGCTACATTAATAAAGAGATGAGCTTACTTGAATTTAATCGTCGGGTATTGGCTCAAGCTAAAAAGCCCAGCATCCCTCTATTAGAACGTTTAAAGTATCTCTGTATCTCCAGCAGTAATATGGATGAATTTGTTGAGGTTCGCTTGGCACGACTGTATGAATTGTCTCGAGACCTTGGCGCCTTAACCACGCCCGATGCACAAGACCCAAAAGAAGTTATTAAGAATCTGTTGCAAGCCGCAAAGAACATTGTTGAAGATCAATACCACACCTTAAATAACATTTTAATTCCAGAATTAGAAAAAGAGCGCATTCACTTTTTACGCCGTAATCACTGGACAGAACAGCACAACCAGTGGATTACTCAATTTTTTTCTGAATCATTGCAACCCGTATTGAGTGCCGTTGGGCTGGATCCATCACACCCTTTTCCAAGGGTGTTAAATAAAAGCCTAAATTTTATTGTGTCGCTTGAAGGAAAAGATGCCTTTGGACGCTCTAATGGGCTTGCCATCGTACCCGTTCCCCGCTCGCTACCTCGCGTAATAAAATTACCCCCCGAAGCCACGGAGGGAGAAAATGATTTTGTCTTTCTCTCCTCTATTTTACACGCCAATGTGTCCCGTTTATTTCCGGGTATGACCGTCACGGGCTGTTATCAATTTAGAGTCACCCGTAATACAAACTTAGTGATTGATGAAGAAGAAGTTGAAGATTTAATGAGCGCACTTCGCGGAGAACTTTCAGGTCGTCAATACGGTGGAAGCATTCGACTGGAGGTGGCCGATAACTGCCCACGAAATATTATTAACTACCTACTTGATCGCTTTCAACTCGATGAAGATGCGCTCTTTCAAGTGAACGGCCCCGTCAACCTTCACCGTTTAAATGCGGTACCCGACATGGCAAATCGTTCAGACTTGTTATTTCCACCCTACGCCCCCAAAAAAATGAATACCAAGCGTAAATCCAAAAACCCATTTAAACTGCTTAAACGCCAAGACACCGAAACGCTGTTTGATAAAATTCGAGCAAAAGATATTTTATTGCACCATCCGTACGATGCCTTTACCCCTGTCATTGATTTTTTACAACAGGCCGCTACCGATCCAAATGTACTCGCCATTCGTATGACGCTATACCGAACCGGCGAAAACTCTAAGATCATTAAAGCCTTAGAGCGTGCCGCCCAAAACGGTAAAGAAGTGACTGCGGTGGTTGAACTGCGCGCCCGCTTTGATGAAGACAACAACATTATTCAAGCCATGCGCCTACAAGATGCGGGTGTTCATGTGGTGTATGGGGTGGTGGGCTACAAAACCCATGCGAAGATGATTTTAGTAATTCGACGAGAGGGGGATAAAATTCAACGTTACACCCACTTAGGAACAGGAAATTATCACCACATCACCTCTCGATTTTATACCGATTTTGGACTGCTCACTGCCAACCCAGAAATAGGCAACGATGCCTCTAAAATTTTTCAGCAACTAACCAGCTTAGGAGACACCAAAAATTTAGATGTCCTATTGCAATCGCCCTTTACCTTGCGTACGAGCATGATTGAGAAAATTCAACGCGAAGCCGAGAATGCTCGTCAAGGAAAACCTGCCCGTATTATCGCTAAAATGAATGGATTGGAAGAGGTTACCATTATTGACGCACTGTACGAAGCCTCACAATCCGGTGTTAAAATTGACCTCATTGTTCGAGGCATTTGCAGTCTACGACCAGGCGTTCCTGGCGTATCGGATAACATTACTGTCACCTCCATTATTGGACGTTTTTTAGAACACCATCGAATCTATTACTTTTTAAATACGGGTGGTCAAGCGGAGCTATATGGTTCAAGTGCCGACTGGATGAGGCGTAATTTATGGGCTCGTGTGGAAACCTGTTTTCCCGTAATAGACCCTGATTGTTTTCAACAAGTGTATGAAGAAGGCCTTGCCGTCTATTTAAACGATAATACGGGCGCATGGCTTCTACAGCCAGATGGAAGCTACCGACAAAAACAGGATAACCTGCCCCCCTTTAATGCACAGCAAGCCCTTATTGACACCTACACTCGTACAAAGCAGAAATAACATGGCTAAAAAAACAAACGATAAAATAAGCGACACAACGCATGATATAACAGACGCTTCAGCAACCGACAACCTAGATCAGTCACTTTATGCCGCCATTGATTTAGGCTCCAACAGCTTTCACATGATTATTGCCCGAGAAACCCACGGACAATTTCAAGTAATTGACAAACATAAAGAGATGATTCGCCTTCGTACAGGGCTTGATAAAGAAGGAAACCTAACCGACAAAGCCTTTCAGGCTGGCATTGAGTGCTTAGAGCGCTTTGGACAACGCCTAAAAGGCATTCCAAATAAGAACATCCGTGCCGTTGGCACCAACACCTTACGTAACGCCAAAAACAGCCAAAAATTTTTAAAGCAAGGCAAGCAAGCGCTTAGGTGCAGCATTAAAATTATTTCAGGCCAAGAGGAAGCTCGTCTTATCTACCTAGGCGTATCCCACGGACTGCCAGCGGGTGATGAACAGCGCTTGGTAATGGACATTGGCGGCGGAAGCACCGAGTATATTATTGGAAAGCACGCTGAAAACAGCCATCTTAGCAGTACCGAAATGGGGTGTATTAGCATCACACAAACCTTTTTTGCCAAAGGCAACGTGACCGAACAGAGCATGAATTCGGCCATTGCACACTGCCGTCAAATTCTGCGCCCCCACCGCAGCAAATTAAACAAAAAAGGCTGGGATACCGCCATTGGAGCATCAGGTTCCATTAAAGCCATTGGACAAATTATTGAAGAAAATGGCTGGAGCGAATCAGGCATCACGCTAAAAAGTATGCAAAAGCTCAACCAAAAACTTATTGAATCGGAATCCATTCACACCATCAAGCTAAATGGCTTAAAAGAGGAACGTCGTCCCGTATTTTTGGGCGGATTAGCCATTTTAATTGCCACCTTTATTGAGCTTAATATTGAACAAATGCAGGTCTCGGCCAATGCCTTACGGGAGGGGTTAATTCTTGACACCTTAGGGCGAGTTTACGCGGAAGACGTTCGTGAAATAAGTATTCAAGCCATGCAACGTTGGATGAGTGTAGACACACAACAAGCCGACTACATTCTTACTACCGCGAATGCGCTCTATAAACAAGCCAACAAAACATGGGCACTGCAAACACCCGATTATGATTTTAAATGTTTACTTAAGTGGGCTGCCATGTTGCATGAAACAGGCATTGCCATCAGCTATAAACGCTACCAACAGCACAGTGCCTACTTGATTTCTCAATCCGACATGCCGGGCTTTGATCAGCAAGAAAAACAGATGTTAAGCGCATTAATGCTCAATCATCGTGGCAAGCTAGACATGAGCGTCTACAACGACATGGATGAGAGTGTTGCACAAAGCCTAATTTACCTAACGCTCCTTCTTAGGCTGGCGGTACGTATTCACCGTGGAAGAGATCTTGAAAGCATTAAGCCTACGCTTACCATAAAAAAAGACAATGAAATTTATATTGAATTTGAAGACGACTGGCTGTCATTCCACCCACTGACTCAACTCGATTTAGAAACCGAAGCGAAGCATTTAAATGCCATTGACTTCACACTTAAATATCGGTGACACCTCAAGGTATAACTGTTCAGTTTGAGCGTTATCGCATCCCTTCAATTAAAACCGTTAACCAAGGCGCGGTGGCTAAAATCGTCACCGCAGACATCAAGCCCGCCATTAAACCAATTCCAATTTGAGGCAATAAATTATTTTGCTTTAGCTCAACATTCGACATTTTACGCTCTATCGAGCCAAAAAGATCAACCTGATTTTTTAAAAGACTGTTCAACGTGCGAATTTGCTTAAACAAAAGTTGCTGCTCTTTTTCAATCATCTCTTGCGACTTTTTAGACGCCGCATCAATACTTTTTATTTGATTTGCCAGCACACCAATTGAGGAATCCATCTGCTTGACCAAGCTTTCTATTGCCATTTTATCCTCTTTTAACCATTCAAAATCAGGGGTAATCATGTCCGACATATCAATGTCATTCATCTGGTGCCCTCCGCCAATATTCCCACCCTTGCCTTTTTGACGACGCATGGCTTGCTCTAACAACACACTCTTAGAGCCCAAAGGTTCTACTTTTCGTAAATCAATTGCCATCTTTTAATACCCCTTACATATTCACCTGAAACAATGACTCATTAAAATCACCAGCCATGCCAATTAATTGACGGTTTAATTCGCTATAATGCATGGCATGCATATAACATGCCAAATAAGGACTTTTACAACATGAAATACATAGGCGCTCATGTTTCCGCCGCAGGGGGGGTTGAAAATGCCCCAATTCGTGCGCATAAAATTGGTGCAACCGCATTTGCATTTTTCACCAAAAATCAACGTCAATGGCAGGCAAAACCATTAACCGAGCACAGCATTGAGCAATTTAAACGCAACTGCGAAACCTATGGCTACCAACCGCATCAAATATTGCCTCATGACAGCTATCTTATCAATTTAGGACATCCTAATCCTGAAAAACGTCAAAAATCGTTGGATGCGTTTATTGATGAACTGCAACGCTGTGAACAACTTGGGCTTACTCTCTTAAATTTTCATCCTGGCAGCCATTTGCGCGAAATAAGTGAAGCACAATGTCTACAATTTATTGCCGAATCCATCAATACCGCACTCGACCAAACACAAAGCGTCACCGCCGTGATTGAGAATACCGCAGGACAAGGCTCTAACTTAGGTTATCAACATGAACAGCTCGCCTATTTAATTGACAAGGTAGAGGACAAAACTCGAATTGGCGTCTGCATAGATACCTGCCACGCCTATGCCGCAGGGTACGACTTAAAAAATGACTACCAAGGCGTGTTCAAAAACTTTAGTGACGTCGTGGGCTTTCAATACCTAAAAGGCATGCATTTAAATGATTCCAAGGCCGTGCTAGGGCAAAAACTGGATCGTCATCACAGCCTTGGCGAAGGGGAGATCGGCTGGACGTGTTTTAAGCAACTCATGGCAGATCCACGAATTGATAATATTCCCATGACCTTAGAAACCATTGATATGAGCATTTGGCCAGAAGAAATTCAACAACTAAAAAATTTTATCCCCCCCCTTCTTAAATAAAAGGTAACGGCTCAGATGTCTCTTTCGGGTAAAAAAACTTGCTGTCCCTAATTTGGTTAGAGTAAGATATTACCCTCTCTCAGAAAATGAATCACCACTCAATGAATAAAAACCAATTTATTAAATTCGTCATGCAAACAGGTGCCTTAAAGCTTGGCGAATTCACGCTTAAATCAGGACGCGTTAGCCCCTATTTTTTTAACGCAGGTCTCTTTAATACAGGCGGACAACTCGCCACCCTTGCTACAGGCTATGCACATGCCATTCACAAATCCAACCTCTCTTTTGATGTACTTTTTGGCCCTGCCTACAAAGGCATTCCTCTAGCCGCAACCACCAGCGTTGCCCTTGCCACACAGTTTTCACAAGACAAGCCCTATGCATTTAATCGCAAAGAAGCCAAAAAACATGGTGAAGGTGGCAGTATTGTCGGGCACGAATTAACAGGAAAAGTATTAATTATTGATGATGTCATTACAGCAGGCACTGCCATACGTGAAGCCATCGATATCATTACTCAAAATGGCGCCAAACCCGCGGGAGTTGTGATTGCACTGGATCGAATGGAAAAGGGCAACAGCGAACTTTCTGCCATTCAAGAGGTCGAAAAAGAGTTTGACATTCCCGTTAAAAGCATTATTACCTTAAATGATATTATTGATTATCTTGCACAATCCAATACAGCATCAAGCCAACAATATTTAAATGCGATGAAAACATATCGTGCCAAATATGGGATTAGTTGATGATTTATCCCAACTTAAACAAACATTGGTAGAGGGAAAATAAATGGCGACTAAACTGCGCGAACTCATGCTATTAAGGCATTCAAAGTCCGAATGGAAAAACAGTACATTAGCCGACATTGAACGCCCTCTTTCTGACCGAGGCAAAAAAAACGCCACTAAAATGGGGCGCTGGCTAAAAGAGCATGATCTGACCCCCGACTTAATTTTAGTATCCCCCGCCAAAAGAACACAGCAAACCTTACGACGTGTATGCAATGATTGTTCTGCCAATCACATTACCGTTGATTCACTTTACCTTGCCGACCTTAATACCCTGCTACAAACATTATCTGACGCCCCGCCTGCTGAACGCATCATGATTATTGGGCATAACCCTGGACTCGAAATGCTTTTTGAATTTTTAAATCATGAAAACACTCCACGCCCTGAAAACACGGAATCCGTCACGTTATTTCCAACCACCTCCCTCGCACACTTTATTCTGCCTCAAGCTTGGCATTCGCTCGAACAAGGCGATGGCAAGCTTATTCAATTTATTCGACCAAAAGATATTTAAAAAAGTTAAAAACATGTAATTTCCCCCCAAGCTACGCAAATAACGCAACATTAATCACAAGTATCTCTTATAATTACACACAAACTCCAAACACCACCTTAAAAATGTGCTATTATTTGCGAAAATATAACTTAATCAGGAAGAATTACTTATGAAAACTAAATTATTACCCCTCATTGCTGTGTTATCAGCCGTTTCTTTTACTGCTCAAGCAGAAGACAACAACACAGGCGCTTATGTTACCGATACTTACGGTAATATCGTTAAAGACGTTTGGGGTGAATGTACTCGCTCTATCAACTGGACTCCAGAAACAGCCATTGCAAGCTGTGAAAAAAGCAGCGACGTAGGCAATACGGCAACGACCGATACTACATCTGACGTTGCTACAACAGCTGAAGCGACCACCGCTGCCGTTGTAAACAATGACATTAAAGACAACGGATTACGTGGCTATGCCATTGACTCTGATGGCGATGTAGTTCGTGATTCTTGGGGCGGATGTGTTCGTACCATTGAGTGGACAACCGAAAATGAAATCGCTCGTTGTGAAGGCAAAGAAGAAGTTGTAGAAGCTCCAGCGCCAGTCGTCGTTGCTCCACCAGCTCCCGTTGTTGCTCCAGCCCCCGTTGTTGCTCCAATAAAACCAGCTCCGATTCCTACTATCGCTGCATTTCGCGGGTTCTTTGATACAGAATCAGCAACACTTAAGCATTCAGCGCACGAAGAACTTGATGCCTATGAAAATTTTATGAAAACTCAACCAAACAGCAAAATAAAAATTACAGGGCATACCGATTCTCGTGGAACAGTCAGCTATAACCAGTCACTTTCTGAAAGACGTGCCAATGCAGTAAAAGCATACCTTGTTAATAAAGGCATCTCTGCCAACCGCATGGAAACTCATGGTGCAGGCGAAACCAGTCCAAGAACTGATAATAAGACCGCCGAAGGTCGCGCGCATAACCGTCGAGTGGATGTTGAACTTATTAAATAGGCAAACTTTTTCTAAAAAAGAGTAAAAGCTTGCTACATAAAAAAGCCTGAATTCAATAGCATTGAATTCAGGCTTTTTTATTGTCTAACTTTATTATCTAAATAAAACCTTTGTATCGCTATGCTTTCGAGTCATCATCCCAGGCATTCACATCCGTATGCTGCTGTCTTAAGGGCATAATCCACATCTGGTAAAGAGATGAAAGCAACATTACCGAAGCGGCAAGACTATAACCAATTCCACCAATAATCACTAACCAAGCAAACCCAGGGTCAATTTTAGTTAGCCACCAAGAAGAAATATCAACGATTAAGAATAAAAATGGAAAAATAATCAGACCTGATTTTACCCATTTATTAAATCCAAGAGCCAAAGAAAAAATCAAACCAATAAAAAAGAAAATAAATGAAATACCAAATAAATGTATATGAGACACTCTCGCTAACGTAGAAACACTCGCTCCTTCATCTACTTGAGCTTCTTTCACGGCCACATTATATTCCGTAATATTTTGAAGTGAGGGTATAGAACCATGACACCTAGCACAGTTGCGCATAATAATGGGCCCTGTAAATGATTCTGTGTAAACGCCCTTTTTGGTTAAAACGCCCCACCACTAATTTCATTATAAACATGTCGAGCATTGCTCTCTGCTGCTTGGTCAAATACGGGGCGATCTTTATACATGGATTGATCCAATGCTAACGCCTCTTCCATTGTGCCATCGGCTTCGACTATTTTCTCAATTTGGGTGTGCAAATACACAATATAATCATACGTTTGTTTTTTTAAGGTTGCCATATCGGTAGGAGTGCCATGACCTGCCACCATAATGGTATCTTCTGGAATTTTTGCCATCATCGCTTCATACGACTCAATCCACGCCCCTGAATGAGTGTATTTAAAAAACATGGGCATGCGTTCATTAAAGCCTAAATCGCCCGTAAAAAAGACTTTACGTGAAGGAACGTATAGAGTGGTAGAAGCAGGCGTATGCCCAGGGCCAAAATCGTATAAATAGACTTTTTCTCCCCCCCCTACCTCAATCACCATCTCGTCCACAAACGTCGTAAATTGGTCACTGACATTACGTGCCGACAGTGTGATATTTTTACCCACACGCTCTGACCACGACCGCTTGGTGCGCTCAAACCCTGCATCAAACTGCTCATTTGCGGCTTGGCTTGAGTAAAGATTTTTGACCCCCACATCCACCCAGTAACTGGCGCCTAAATAGGCATGACCTTGGTTATTCTCGACCGCCACCCACTTAACAGGCTTATCCGTCAACGCTTTAATTTGTTGATGAAGGCTAAATGCCAAGGCCGCATTGGCGCCCGCATTAAAGACAAACACGCCGTCTTCAAAAATAATAAAAGAGAGATTATTATTGAGTCCAAAGTTACTCGGGTTATGCCAAATCATACTGCCAACTACGGTGTACACCCCATCGGTGACCTTAATGGCTTTGGGTATCGGCAATACTTCACCAATATAGCCCACTTGTTTTTCCGCCTGCTTCACTTCATCGACATAACTTAATATTGAATGGTTTAAGTCATTACTGTAACTTTTCACCTCTTCTGCATAGGCTTTAAAGCCTTCAATATAAGGATCTTGTATTGCGGATTCTGATGAAAGAACCGGCATCGTATACAAGGCACTGAGTAAGGCCACTGACACAAGCCCTCTTTGAGTAACCGCTTTCATCTTCACTTTCCTTTTCAGCATAAAGAGCCTCATCATACCATCAAAAAACAAACCGAATTATCACTAACTTCTATCGAGTACATTAGAATTTTTATGTTCATAAACATCAAAAATCGTAATCGCCATCGCCGCAATGACGGGGCCAAAAAACAGCCCAATCACCCCAAAATGAATCAAACCTGCAAAAGTCGACAGCACCGTTAACAGTGTATGATTGGCCACCATCGACCCCTCGCCCGCTTGGCCGAGGGTTTTGGTTAACTTGGTAATCATAATGGGGCGTACAATATTATCAATCACAAACCCAGTAATCACCACACCCCAAAACACCAAGACCAACGCGGCGACAATTTCACCTTGTGCCACGGCATACAGTGCCACTGGAATCCATACCAACGCTGCTCCCACAATGGGAATAAACGAGGTTACCGCAATCGCCATCCCAATAAACAACCCCGGCAAGCCTAATGCCCATGACACCAGTGCAAAAGAGACCCCTTGCAATACGGCAATGCCCACCACGCTTAAGGTCAATACACTCGATAAACTAGCAAAACGTTGCATAATCATACGGTCGTAACGATTGTCTAGAGGGGATAAAATCGCAATGTGTTTGGCAATGGCATGGCCATCTCGGTAAAAAAAGAACAGTGCAAAGACGGACAGTGCAATAAATGCAAGAAAAGAAGACGTCGTTCCCACCATGCCCTCTAATAAAAAGACGGTGGTTTTTTGAATAAATGCGATGATTTTTTCTGAATTGGCTTTAATTTGCTCTAACGCACTGTTTTGTGCCGCCTCACTCAGTGGCAAATACCCCAATAAAGTCTGATTTAACTGCGCTAAACTTTCCGAGTCTTGCGATCCAATCCACTGCTGAGCATCCCCATACAGCTGTCCTACCTGTAAGCTGACTTCAACCAACAAATACGTCACGGGCGCAATCACCCCCACAAACACCAACGTACTCATTGCGGATGCGGCCAGCGTTTTAGAGCCATTGCAATGCGGCAGCAACCCTTCATATAAACGATAACTGGCGGTGGCTAAAATCATTGCAAAAAACAGCGCTTCTAAAAAGGGCGAAAACAGCCAAATTAAGCCGATTAATGCCAACAACAATAAAATGATTAAAAAACCTTCCTCATAAGGACGATTGTCACGCATAATAAAACCTCTCAAAAATTATTTTCAGACAGAGTGTATCTTAATATGAATACCAATATTGCAGAAGTCATTATTCGACCCGAAGGATCGCTTCAAATTTTATCCCATCAAGAAGCCACACAACTCTGTGACTGTTCGGATAAAGGTCTCAATGACTTATTAGTACAGTGCGCTTTAGCGGTATTAAATACCGGCTCTAAAGAGGACAGTAACGATGGCTTACGCGCCAAGTTTCCAGACTTTGACATCAAAGTCACCGTGAAAGGCCGTGGCGTGCAAGTGACTCTTAAAAACCCACCCCCCAGTGCGTTTGTAGACGACCAATTGATTGTTGGTTTAAAAGAACACGTCTTT
>JAKISK010000072.1 GCA_021648625.1 Thiomicrorhabdus sp.
TCGTGACTTAACCAACCCACGCCACGAATCACTAACTGCTCTTGACCGCGATCCATATACCAACCGCCTGCATTGGCGTTGTTGTTTTCCAATGCATCAATCACATTTTGCTGGCTCAACCCATACGCCAATAAACGCGACGGATTAATATTGACCTGATATTGACGCACATCGCCCCCAAATGAGAGCACATCGGTAATACCGTCCACGGGCATTAACAATAACTTCACCACCCAGTCGTTTAAACTGCGCAGAGCCATGGCATCCAAACCGCTTTTTTCATCCGCCACCAATAGGTATTGATACACCTGCCCTAAGCCCGAGGTATTGGGGCCAATTTCTGGCGTACCCACCCCCTCTGGAATCAACTCTTTGGCCGACTGCAACCGCTCAAATACCAACTGGCGAGCAAAGTAGATGTCTTTGCCCTCTTTAAACACCACGGTAATGCCCGACAATCCCGTCTTGGAAATCGAACGTACTTGCTCCACATCCGGCAGTGCATACATCATCGCTTCAATGGGAAAGGTAATGAGCTTTTCAACCTCTTCCGATGCCAAGCCCGGTGCTTCGGTATTAATCGCCACCTGTACATTGGTCACATCGGGAAAGGCATCTAAATTCAACTTTGGAATGACAAAAACAGACGATGCCAACATCGCCATCAAGCCAATCACCACCAATAAACGGTTAGTGACCGACCAATCGATTAATCGATTAAACATAATAGGTTTCTCCTGATCCGTTTATTTACTTAATGGTTATGCGGGTCAAACCCGCCTTTTGCGATTTCAGAGCTTACAAAAAAAGCGCCCTTACTGACCACCGTTGTGCCTTCTGCAATGCCCTCAATGAGCATCTGATCGCCCACCGTTTTTAAAACGGTAATTTCTTGGGGTTCAAAATGCCCTTCAGAGGTCTCTACAAATACCTGCCAATGCCCATCGGCACTGCGCACCACCGCCTCAACGGGCAGCACAATGCCGTGTTGTTTCACGCTGTCTTCAATCACCACATGCACAAATTGTCCGGGGTGAATGGTGTCTCGCTCATTGGCCACCTCAATATTGACCGATAGGGTGCGCGTCACTTCATCCAATGCATGACGTGTCTGCACCACCTTGCCACTTACCCACACATCGCCCACCTGAACACGCGCAGGCGCACCCACTTGAATGCGTGTGGCATCTTCTGGCGTTAAACGCGCCTCAATCCACAATATCGACTCATCGCTGATGGTCATTAACGCCTGACCGGGTTCAATCAACTCACCCACCACAAAATCATCGCTCATAACCGTTCCCGATTGAAACGACAACAGATCAAACTCGCCCGTGGCCAAGGTGGCATCGCCCTTTCTTAAAAAAGACTTAATTTGCTTTTTGGTCATGCCGTAGGCATTGACCTTGGCGTACGCCAATTGATAGGCGATTTGCGCGGTCACAAACCGTTTGCCCGACACCACTTTTTGCCCCAATTTTTTCACCCGACGCAGTTCGGCATTGGCCTGAATCAGCTCTCCTTGTGCTTGCGCCATCTCCATGCTGGACAACTTAACCAACGGTTGACCTTTTGCAACATGATCGCCCAAACGTACATGACGCGCGATGACCTGAGCGGGAGTTCTGGGTGTAATTTGAGTGGTTTTATAGGCGTTTAAAACCGCCTCACCCGGTGCGGTAATGGCTTGACCTAACGACTGCTGAGTCACCACCAACGTTTCAATGCCCGCCATCGCACGCTGTGCAACGGAAAGCTCCGCGACGGAGGATTCCTCTTCGTGACCGTGGTCATCATGTCCGCCGTGGTCGTTCTCACTTTTTTCATTATGATCGCCATGGTCTGCGTGATCATCATGCCCTCCGTGGTCACTGTGATCGTCATCATGGCTTGCATGATTGTCGTCTCCACCGTGATCGCTATGATCATCATGTCCATGACCTTCATGGCTTTCGTGGTTTTCATTATCCTGCTTATCCAAGCTCATTAAAGAGCCTCGTTCAGGCGCAGGATGATCGTGTCCTTCCCCTGCATAACCGATGCTGGAAACCGCTAACCCCAATACCATCCAAAGTGCGAATTGTTTACTCATTTTCTCTCTCCTATATTCTGTGTTTCAACCGGTGCATTCAACGCAACCCCTAACCATTCGCTCAATTGATTGGATGCATCCAACCAAACGATGGCCGATTTCCATACCTCACCCATCAGCTCTGTCGCCGCTTTTTGTGTCTCAAGGCTCTGTTTGGCCTGAATCAAATAATCGGTGGCACTGAGTTCACCCGTCTGCCACATTTGCTCCAACAAACGCACCTGATTTTGATGTGCTTGTTCGCCAGAATTTACCCAAAACTGCCACGCAGTCACCGTATTTTGAAAACGCCCTAAGCCACCTTGCAACCGCGCTTTTGCTCGACGGTACGCCTCGTGATACACCTGCTCTTCCGTTGCCACCTCATAAGACGCCACGCGCACCGACGATTTAAAATCGTTACGCACAAACAGAGGCATTTCAAAACTCACGCCCAATAAGGTTTCCGAGCCTTCACGCCCCGCACGCAATCCAATGGTCGGTTGTGCATTCGTCGCATTTTTTACCACCGACACACCCGCTTTCATCGCCTCAATACGATGTGCAATCACTTGCAACTCAGGGAGGTTTTTTATCCCCCCCTCTGTCTCTCGTTTATCCAGTTGGTTTGGAGGCAAACGCAATGACTCTGGCAAAGCAGGCCATGACGTGATATCCAGCCCTGTTACCGCACGTAATGCCGCCTCGGCTTCTGCCAACTGACTCTCAATAGCAGCTTGACGCATTAACGCCTCGCCATAAGTCACCTGAGCCAAAGCGCCTTCCAATGCGCCCATATCGCCCGCCAACTGACGCTGTGTTACGGTATCCAAAAATCCTTTCATCAACTCTCCACGACGCACACCTAACGCCTGCATGGTGCGTGCCGTTTGATACGTTACCAAAGCCGTTAAAACCTCCTCCGCCACTTTTTTCTTCACTTCACGCAAGGCGGCCTGAGCCATCAACACCCGCTTGTTTGCGGCCAAGGTGTAAGTCGCTTGCTGATCGTTCCAGTCCAGCGTTTGATTAAAACCAATGGTGGTGGTGTTCAAATCACTGCGCTCAACATCCAACACAAGGCTCGGATTATAAAGCGGACGATCCGCCCCCTCTAAACGTGCCTTGGCTGTATCAATCACAGACTGAGCGCGTTTAATTTCAGGGCTTTTTGCCCAAATGTGTTCCACAAATAAAGTAAGAGAGTCGTCCACCGTTCGCTTAGCAAGATCGCTTACCAATAAAGTGGGACTGGAATAAACAGACGGAATAACCGCCTTAGAATACATGGGCGAATCGTTCGCCCAAGCAGGGAGCGTTAAACAGGCACAAACACCCGTTAACAAAATACGTTTTAATAACATAAGATAAATCCTTTAAAGACACAAAGACACACCGCTCAACAGAGCCGTGCATTAACAAGTCATAAAAAGAATTAAACGATTGGAGGTCTTAAAAGAGGGGGGGTATAAATTGAAACAGGTGCTTGAGAACGCACCCAAAAAGAGAAATTACGATTTGGAACCAGTGGCATCATTTGACTGCAAATAAGCCCAACCAAATGCGCCGAACCATGACAATGATGATCTTCGTAATGTATTTCATCCGAAGAATAAGCGCCATCACGCTGCACCTCATCATGCCCATGACCAGCATGGCTCACCACCGACAACACAACGCCCGACGCATCATGCGTCACAAACGCCTCAGAATGCGCATCCGAAGCAAACACCAACCCTGTGCAAAGGTGCGCCAACAGCAATGTGTAAATCAGTAGTTTTTTCATTACCTGCCATTTTAGGGGAGTTGGGGGTGAACAGTCAAATTAAATAAAAAAGTTAATTCCAAAAAGGGTCGGACTGCCAGTTTTTAGGTAATTCTGGTTTTAAGCCAAGCTCTCGGTTCCATAGCCGAGTATGATGAGCACAAATATTACGCACGGTATTTAGAGTTTAAGGAGACTTGGATTCAACTAATAAGTGCATAACTTAATCCATAAAATTACTCGCATTGGTTGCGTAAAAAGCCTTAAATACAGTATGCTATGATTCTACATTCGTTTTAAAAAAGGCTAACATTCTCGCCATGAAAAAATTTTCCATTGTATTCGCCGTACTCCTCACCGCCACTCTAACAGGCTGTTTAAGTACCACCACGCAAAAAGGCAGTGTAGGCATTGACCGCCAGCAACTGCTTCTTATCTCCCCTGCTCAAATGTCCGAAGGTGGCAAACAAGCTTATAACGCGGTACTTAAAGAGGCAAAAAATACACATACACTTTTACCCACTAACGATCCTCTTGTAAAACGTGTACGGCGCATTGCCAATCGCATTATTCCACAAACCGCTGTCTTTCGAAAAGATGCGCCTAAATGGAACTGGGAGGTAAACGTCATTAAATCTGACCAGCTCAATGCATGGGCCATGCCAGGTGGCAAAATTGCATTTTATACTGGAATCATTGAAAAACTTCAGCTTACCGATAACGAAATCGCTGCCATTATGGGACATGAAGTGGCGCATGTACTGCGCGAACACGGACGAGAACGCGCCTCGCAACAAACACTCACTCAAGTGGGGTTATCGGCTTTAAGTATCTTTACGGGCGTAAGAGGCCCTGCTTTAGATGCCACCGCCTTGGCACTGCAAGTTACGCTCACACTGCCCAATAGCCGAACCCATGAAACAGAAGCCGATCGAATGGGTGTGGAGCTGGCGGCCAGAGCAGGCTATAACCCTTATGCCGCTGTTAATGTATGGAAAAAAATGGCAAAAGAGTCCAAAGGAGGCAATCCTCCTAAAATTTTAAGCACTCACCCCTCACACGCAAGCCGAATTAAAGATTTAACCAAATACGCCAAGCGTGTTGAACCCCTGTTTAAGGCCAGCACTCGCCACTAAAAAATGAGCACGAAATAATTTATTCCGTGCTCATTCCTAAACATTTTTAGCGCAACATACGGCCTGTTTTCGCATCTCGAATTTGGGTTGGTTTATTTAAGCCCCCCAAATCTCCGGCAACACAATCAACGACTCCCTTAAAAATCGAATCAATTTCCACACAAGACATTGCTGGAAGCATAGAGGTTATATTTGCACTGGTCGAGACCATTGGTTGACCATAAGCCAAACAAATATTTTGAATCACAGAATGATCCGATACCCTAATCGCCACGGTATCTCTTCCCCCCGTTACCCAATCGGGCACCCCCTCTTTTGCAGGCAACACCCACGTCATAGGGCCTGGCCATGTGTTCAATACGGCCTCTTCCCAAATTTGACCTTGCAGTTCAATATAGGGTAAAACTTGTGCAACAGAGGCGGCGACTAAAATCACCCCTTTTTCAAACGGGCGTTGCTTCACATGAAACAATTTTTTAACGGCTTCTACATCAAAAGGATTGCACCCCAGTCCGTACACCGCCTCGGTAGGGTATGAAATAACCTCTCCCGCCTGCAATTGACGTACCGCTTCTACAACATTTATTACCGCCACAATCGCTTAACCTTTCTTTAAAAAAGAGAGCGTAAATTTTACCCCCCCTCTCTCTCTATTTATAAATAGATTGCTATAATAAGCCATCAAACACACCTCAAGGATCTCTTTTTGACTCTCCGTACCGAAAAACGCTTAAATAAATTCATCAGTGATTCAGGGTTTTGCTCACGTCGAGAAGCCGATCGTTTGGTTGAACAAAATCGTGTCACCATCAATGATTGCATTCCTGAGCTTGGTACAAAAGTACAGCCCGAAGATATTGTCAAAGTCGATGGCACCCCCATCGGAGCGGTTCGTGACGATAAAAAAGATCGTATCTACATTGCCTACCACAAGCCTGTTGGCATTACCTGCACCACAGAGAGTCGAGTTAAAGGCAATATTATTGATGCGGTCCGGCATACAGAACGTGTTTTTCCGATTGGACGCTTAGACAAACCTTCTGAAGGACTGATTTTTCTCACCAGCGATGGCGACATTGTAAATAAGATATTACGTGCCGAAAATGCACACGATAAAGAGTATTCTGTAACGGTTGATAAGCCCATTACACAGGCGTTTATTCAAAAAATGGCACAAGGTGTGCCCATTTTAGACACCGTGACCCAACCTTGCACCGTCACTCAACAAAGCCGCTTTGTCTTTACCATTATTCTCACCCAAGGACTCAATCGCCAAATTCGTCGTATGGCGGAGCACTTAGGTTACCGTGTGACTCGGCTTATTCGTAACCGTATTATGAACGTGCATTTAGGCAACTTAAAACCCAATGAGTGGCGTGACTTAACCTCAGAAGAGATGGCTGAAATCAACCAAGCGGTTTCAGGCTCCAGCAAAGTGGCCCTTCCCAAAAATAACGTTAACGCTAAAAAACACCCTAAAAAAAGAGTAAAAACAACTAAAGACGCTTCTACGCCTCGTAAAAATCGTAATTTTTATAAAAAATAATAACGAGATGACAACCGTTCAAATAGCCCCACTCTCTTGCAGTTTTAAGTAGATCGCTTCCGCCAGTTTTTGATAGCCTTTTTCATTAAAATGAACATAATCCGACTTCATCGAAGTACGTCTCATTAAATGACCCACTATATTATTTTCTAAGGGGATATTCCACTGTTCGGCCAGTGATTCATACAATTCCGCACTGCTGAAAAAAACACTTTTTTCGGGCACCCCCACCAATAAAACAGCGATATTGTTCGCTTGCGCCACAGCAATCATATTGGCTAAATTGTCTTTAGTTTGTTCACGAGGAATGTTTTTAAGGATGTCATTTCCCCCTTCTAACAAAATAATCAATCTAGGCTGCTCTCGTTCAATTACCTGAGCAAACCGCAACACCCCTTGCGCCGTGGTTTCTCCCGATACGCCAGAATTAACCACCTTATACTTATAGCCCGATAGTGTTTGCAATATCGCTGGGTAATTTTGCTCGACAGAAACCCCAACTCCTTGAGTTAAGCTATCGCCAAACGCCACAATGACCGACCCCTCCTCCAATTTTTTAAAATCGGGTTGACTGCAAGAGGTTAACGCAAAAAAACTGGTGAGTAGTAGCCATAAAAAAAACAGATCACGCATAAAGAAACCTTTGCACGAGAGAGATGAAGGGGGGGGAGAAAAAATAAAAGCGCAAAAACCGAAAAGGTTAATGCGCTACTGCACGGTAAAATACCGTCAAAACAGGAATAAATTAAGTAACTACGTTAAGGTTGCCACTTCTGCATATAAATTGGCTTTACTTTGTAGATCACTTACCACGCTCACACCCGAGGTGGTTTCATTCGCATCCATAGTATTATTTTCAACATCTGCGCTATTACGAACACTTTGAGACGCAGCCAATTCATTTGAACGACCCGACAGCATTTGCGCGCTATCCGATAACGTTACCGTTGAATTGCCTCCATTCGTGGCCTGAGCAGAGGATTTATCATCCATCTTTAACTCAGGCCGTGCGTTCATTTGGTTGTTTTGCGGCTGTAAAGAAAGTGCCGCCGATAGAGATGGATTAATCGCATTCATGACAGGCTCCTTTTACTAATTTAAAATTGACGTAACGACTCAGCTAGCCCCTGAAAAAGGTCAACTCTGTGTTAAAAAATAATCATTTACACTTGTAAACTCAAATTTTTCGCCTCGATTTGACCATTTTCAGGCGCCATCTGAGCAGTTACAAATTGACTTATTTATGATTATAAAACAAATCAACCAAATAATCTAAAAAACAACGACATTTCATCAAGTTATCCCCTAAAATACCCCCATGATAAGCCATATTCCAAATAACCCCCCTCACAATACAGACACCTTATACGCACAAGCACATGAGGCCGTAGGGGCATTTCAATTTGATGAATCCGTTGTGGCAGTGTTTCCCGATATGATTCAACGCTCCGTTCCGGGTTATCAAGCCATCTTGTCCGGTATTGGAGAGCTCACTCAACAACACGCCCAAAATAACAGCAATCTTTATGATTTAGGGTGCGCCTTGGGTGCGGCCACCTTAACCATGCGCCGTAAAGTAGAGGGGAAAAAGTGCCAAATTATCGCCATTGATAATTCAGAAGCGATGATTGAACGTGCCAAAGAGCACCTTCACGCCTATCACTCTGAGATACCCGTGCAACTGCACTGTGCCGATATGACTCAGTTTCCTATTGAAAATGCCTCCGTCGTCATTATTAACTTTACCCTGCAATTTATTGACCCTAACCAACGAGAAACATTGCTCAAAACCATTTATCAAGGGCTAAACCCCGGTGGTATTTTAATTCTTTCAGAAAAACTGCACTTTAACGACCCTAAACTGCAACAAAGTATTGAGCACCTACATTTACAATTTAAACGCGCCAATGGCTACTCTGAACTGGAAATCAGCCAAAAACGCAGTTCATTAGAAAATGTCCTAATTACCGATACCGAGCAAGACCACCTAACCCGCTTTAAAAAAGCAGGATTTCAATCCGCAGGCATTTGGTTTCAAGCCTATAATTTCGCCTCTTTTCTTGCCATTAAAACAACCCCTTAAAAACAGGTTTCACGTGAAACAACATTACGATACTTTTTGGACACACTTAAAAGAGACCAAGCTCGAAAGCTGGATTACACAACTTCCCAGTCTTTTAGAAACTGCAACAAATCCTGAAAATAACGGCAACCTTTCTCGCTGGTTAACGATTTTGGAAAGCATACGTACCTATCCAGCGGCTGATCACTATGCGTTAAATCAATCGGCCATCACAATTTCTTCCCCCCCCTCTTTACGCCCTGAAAAAATAGCTGAACTGGAAACTGCATTGCGCGGTCTTCACCCTTGGCGCAAAGGGCCTTTTAATATTCACGGCATTCAAATTGATACCGAATGGCGTTCCGACTGGAAATGGGAAAGGGTTTGCCCATACCTATCGCCGTTAAAAGGTAAAAAGGTACTCGATATTGGTTGTGGCAGTGGTTACCATCTCTGGCGAATGATGGGAGAAGGCGCAGAACTTGCGGTGGGCGTAGACCCAAACTTACTCTCAATGAGTCAGTTTTTAACGCTAAAACATTTTATTGGCAAAGACGTTCCTGCCTATTTTTTGCCCCTAACCTTAGAGCAACTGCCTCTATCCACCAAAGGAGGCGCTTTTGATACCGTATTTTCTATGGGTGTGCTCTACCACCGTCGCTCACCCATTGACCATATTTATGATCTCAAACAACACCTTGTACCCGGTGGTGAGCTGGTATTGGAAACCCTTGTGATTCCAGACGATTACAGTCAAATTTTAATACCCGAAGACCGCTATGCCCAAATGCGAAATGTCTGGTTCTTGCCCACCGTTAAAGAACTCACTCACTGGCTCAAACGCTGTGGATTTGAAAACATTCGTTGCGTCGATAAAAACCAAACCAACACCAAAGAACAACGCACCACCGATTGGATGCAATGGAATTCACTAGAGAACTTTTTAAACCCAGAAAACCACAACCAAACCATTGAAGGCTATCCTGCGCCTTTAAGAGCGGTTATGGTTTGTAATACGCCTAAATAGATCCTTTTTTCCTCCAATCCAGCCTGCTTATTCATTCAGTTTGAGTAGGTTAAAAAAATTCTCCCCCCCCCATCTACACGCCCAAAAAAATGCATTCATTACAAAACTTCCTCTACTTAAATAAATTTTTACCTCAGGTTTCTTGAAAAAAAATCTCCGAATTCCTAGATAAACTAATGTAAAAAACTTGAAATAAAAACATATTGATAAAGGAGAATTACTATGGATTTATCTGTTTGGGATCCACTACATGAAATGGAAGCTCTATTAGATCGTTATGGCAGGCCTTCTAGCAAAGCATTAAACAAAAATGATGAAAAAACATTTGAAGTGGGTGACTGGATGCCTGTGGTTGATATTTATGAAACCGACGATGATTTTATTGTCAAAGCAGAGTTACCCGGGGTTGAAAAAGACGATGTACATGTACACCTCGAAAATGGAATTTTAACCATTCGAGGCGAGAAAAAAACCGAGATTGAAGCCGAATATAAAGATGGGGTTTTAAACTTAACCCTTCCAAAACCGGAAGAATCCAAACCAAACCAAATCGAAGTTAAAATTAAATAACTCTGTTGCCGCACCCTAATAAAGAGTGTGGCCATTTTTTCTACAAGGAAACCTACTATGAATATTTTACAAAAAACCAGCCTCTCTATTTTGGCTCTAGTGCTTGCGGCAACCGGCTCTGCTTACGCTCAAAACACAGCACAAAGTGCCGTTGAGCATTCAAAAACCACTCAATCGGTACAAGCGGGTGTCAATCAAACGACCAATGATAAATTAACCAAAAAAAACGATGATACTAAAAAAGCATTGGCGGCACTTGAAAAATCAACGGGAAAACTTGAAACAATTTTGGCTAGAGAACCCAGCTTAAAAATGGCTCCCATTGATGTTGCTGTTGAAACCCAGGACTTTTTAGCCTCACCCAGTGTCATCAAAGCACTGATCTACGATGCCGAAAAACAATTGGATGAAGGCAAAGTACAACAAGCACGTTTAATTTAGCAAGACTTAGTCAGTGAGATTAGAATCCACACAACCTCCGTTCCTTTAGCCACCTACCCTGCTGCCACCAAAGAGATTATACCTCTGCCTATTTTAAGAACCATGCTCTTACTGGGCAAAGCTGAAGTGCTTGCACAAACATCCGATCACTCAGAAAGCGACAATAATACACTCGCTTTACTGCTTGATGAAGCCAGAATACAGCTTGAAATGGCGGAGCTACTTGGCTACGGAAAACAAGAAAACTACCAAGGTATCTATGAACAAATTGATCTATTAGAGAAAAAAAGTACCTATGGAAAAAGTGGCCAAGGCTGGTTTGATACCATCAAGCAAAAAATATCTAACCTATTTTAAGCCCATCACTTTGTAAAAGTGATTTTTTCATCAACCGCCTATCAAGAGAGACTTCATAGGCGGTTTTTTTATCTATTTTCTAATAAAAACTGAAACTGCTGAGCGCTGAGCGCCTGTTTGGTTTTAAAAATACAGTTTAAATGAACCATCGTGGCTTTCATTTTAAGTTCCGAAACCTGCTTCACAAGCGATTGAAGCATCTCAGGTGTTTTGTGACCAAAAATGCCCTCACTCACCTGTTTTTCAAGTGGCGCAATCTTAGCAGAAAGCGTATTAACAGCTTGAATGGTCTCTTTACGAATCACAAGCAGTTCTGATTTTTGCTGTTGGCTCAAACCAAGAAGGGGATTATCCCAGTGTTTTTTCAACTCTTTTACTAAGTGCGGAAGGTTCTGTGTAATTAAAAATGGCGGAGGATTCGCTTTATTAACCTTAACACTTTGAGCCATGACACTGACTGGAATCAAACTCACGCTTAAAAGCGCCCATACAACGATTACTTGTTTTAACATCGGTCTTTCCTTTTATTTGTATTCAAAATTCAATTTTTCAAACTAAACGACTTCCCCCTCAACAACATGAGAGGTTTCTACCTTGCCCGCCACAATTTTCAAAATTTTATCGCAATAGCCTAATAATCGTTCATCATGGGTTACCATAATAAT
>JAKISK010000073.1 GCA_021648625.1 Thiomicrorhabdus sp.
TCTGGGTGTTCGGCTTTGATGCCTAGGTATTGCTGCATCATGGGGGTGTGTTGTACGGTTGTATTTTTCATAAATTTACGGTTTTTTCTTATAAATGTGTGATTAGTATATCTTATGAGTAATGCATCAGGGGAGTTGAGCTTTAGGTTTTTATTTGAAAATCTGCTTGCAGATTAAGCCAATGGGCTTTGAGTTTTTCTTTATGTTCGGCATCCATAGGCAGGTCTTTTAATGCGTTAGGCCATAATGAACGTGCTTTTTCCATGGTGTCATCCATGTGTGGTTTGATTGCTCTCCAAGGAACGCCTGATTTGTTTGCCCAATATTCAAAGTGTTTTAGGGTGATGGAATACCATTGCTTTGTTTTGCCTAGATTTAACGCATATTTTTTCTCCCCCCCCATGTAAACGCTGGTGGTTACGATATCGTATGCGGGAGAGAGTCTGGGTGTTATTTGGTCTTGATAAAGAAGGCTCCAGTTTTTTAAATGGGCATCACCATTGGCAAGTAATATGTTTACGAGTAAGCGTCTTGCAAACTGTTGTGCATCGTTAAGCCCGTCACCCGAGTAATTGTAAATGACGTTTCCAATTTGTTCATAGCTGGCGGCGTCGTATTTTTCATGCGGGTATTTTACTAAGACTTGTGCAAAGTCTTCCATGTGAACTCTTGTGCTACCTTTACGGTCAAAGCGTTTGATTGCAAACGCTAATTTTTCATTTGGTAAATTTATGGGGGGTAAATTATCCAGCTTATTTAGCTCAATAAGTTTAATGTCTGGAATATTAATGCCTGCCAAAGCCGCTAAGGACATTGCGGTGTATTCATTTAGAGGCACATGCTTATGTTGGGTGGATGGCGTTTTAATAATCCAGTCACCGAGTTCAGAATTTTGAGTTAAGTTGTAGCGCCCCTCTTTTTCTTTTACGGAGAACTTCATTTGAACGCCAGCTAAAGAAAACTGGCTTTTTTGATCGTCACTTTTAAATGTAATGACGTTGGTTTTTCCATAGGGCGCTAAGACACTATCAGGAACATCGTTGGGTTCTATTGCCGTGGCGACCAGTGCACCAGGTAAATCTTGACCAAGATAGGAGAAAATTTGAAATTCATTGTCGATATGGGTTTTTAAATTTTGGCTGATTAACGAGCGTAATGCGCCCTCAGGGAGCAGGTTGGATAAAACAGGGTGTAGTTTCTGGTTTTTTACCCATGGTTTTGACATAAGTTTTTCTGAATTAGAAAAATTTGGGTGTGTAATCAGGCTGAACGTTGGGCGAGCAGGGTTATTTTTAAACCCATCTGCAAAACTCAGAACATTGCGTCCATTTTGAAACCCTGTCAAATAACCGACTAAATTATTGTGCAAGGTGAGTTTAAGAACGCTTATGTTTTCTGTTTTAGTGTTTGGGTTCACTCTTCATGCTCCAGCAAATTTTTCCATGGATCATCTGCGAGTGTATTTTCTTCAATCGCTTTGTCATCGTTGTTTTTGAGCGGTGACGGTGAAAGTTTGTCACTCTCCAGTATTGCTTTTACCCTGCTTAGTTTTTCGGCAGGGATTAACATCAATTCACTGTTGAGTCCTTTGGCGACGAGCTCAAGGGTATTTAATCTAGGGTTTCCCTTGGATTCTAATTGCTGGTACTGCTGGCGTGACACACCGATCCGAAGCATCATGTCTTTTTGCTTTAGGCCTAGGGCTAACCTGCGTTTTTTAAGTTGTTGAAGCAGTGAGTTCATTGTAAGACACATATCTATTGCTTGATTAAATTAAGAGTCATATTAGTTTCTTTTTTTATTAAAAGCAATTAATAAGTATCTTTTATTGTGTGCAAAGATTTTGTGCAGACTAAAATGGTGTGAAAGCTTTTGGTTAAGCCTTTTTTAAAAGAACTTAACCAATGTTTCTTTGAACGAACAGAGAGTTATTTGAGTCTAAGCGTGGGGCTTAGTTGTGGTGATGCATTCGAAGGAAGTTCAAATTGGCTTAAAATGTTTTGAACATCTTGCGATCTTTCAGAAAGGTTTTCAGCGGTGGCAGAGGCTTCTTCAACAAAGGCCGCGTTCTCTTGTGTTGAGGCATCTATATTGGATATTTCTTGGTTTATTGCGTCAATGCTTAAGGTTTGCTCTTGCGCTAAGGTGCCGACACTTTCAATAAAGCCTGAAACTTCGCTTGATTTTGTTTTAATGCTTTCGAGTTTTTCAGACAGTTGCAACACGATGCTCACGCCATCTTGTGATTGTTTTACCGACTGTTCAATGAGTTGTTTGATGTTTTTAGAAGCTTCTGCCGATTTTTGCGCCAAGCTTCTTACTTCGCCTGCGACAACCGCAAATCCACGTCCATGTTCGCCAGCCCTTGCGGCTTCAACCGCTGCATTCAGTGCAAGTAGGTTGGTTTGAAATGCGATTGTATCAATTAAGGAGACAATGCTGGTAATCTCTTCGGAAGAGTTTTTAATTTTCTCCATCGCCTCCAGTGAGGTGTTCATTAAATCGGTACCTGATTGAATCAGGTTTTGTTGTTCTGTCGTGCTTTCTTTCGCATCGTTTATTTTTGAGTGTGTGCTTTGAACTTGATTTAAAATCGTATCCATTTTGGCACTGGTTTGCTCAACAGACAGTACGATTTCTTGTGTTCTTTGAGACAAGCCTTGCGATGCAATGGTCACTTCATTGGCCGAGTTTAATACCGAACTTGTCGCTTCAGTAATGCTACTCAGTGCTTGGGCTTGATTGTTGACACTGTGGTTAATATCCTGTTTTAAACTCTCTAACTCATCCGAGTAGTCACCATGAATATTGTAGGTAAGCACGCCTTTAGACATGTTTTGCAGTACGATACTGGCTTCGGAAACCATGTTAGCTAACTCAATTTCATTGAGTTTTTGAGCGGTAATGTCGGAGGCGATTTTAATCACTTTATGCGGTTCTTTGCCTTCAAATGCTACCGGAATATAGGACGCTTGTATCCAAACATCTTTGCCTTGCTTGCTTATGCGTTTAAACGTGCCTGTTTGTTCTTTTCCTTGTGCGAGGTGTTGCCAAAATTCTTGGTAAGCCGATTGTGAGGCCTCCTCTGGATCTACAAAAATACGGTGATGCTGTCCTTTTATCTCATTAAGCGAGTAGCCAACGGTACTGCAAAAATTTTCGTTTGCGGTTAATATTTTTCCTGTTACATCAAATTCAATAACCGCGTAGCTGTTATCAATGGCGGTAAGTTTGGCGGATGCTTCAATGTCTTGAAGCATTTTTTCGGTAATATCAGAAGCCAGCTTGATCACTTTATACACTTGGCCGTTGGCATCTTTAATTGGATTGTAGGATGCTTCAATCCAAACTTGTTTATCATCTTTACCGATGCGAGAAAACTGACCACTAAAGGCTTCACCTTTAGCGAGTTTATTCCAAAAGGCTTGGTATGCAAGGCTGTCTTGTTCTGTTTTGGATACAAATAAACGGTGGTGTTTGCCTTGAATTTCTGGCAACGTATAGCCTAGGGTGTTTAAAAAATTTTCGTTTGCCGTCAAAATATGGCCAGAAGGGTCAAATTCAATAATCGCTAAGGAATGGTTTAACGCGTTTATTACGTTTTTATAGGTTTGATTTTCTGTTTCAAGACTAATAATTTTTTGTTTTGAAGATCCAAACATGGTGAATTCCCTTGTTTTTATATGTTTAACAGGTTACGGCGTAAGGTAAAATACCTAGGCTAATAGTACTGTATGCCTATGTTTTAGTTAAATAATACCGAGTTTCGTCATTCTACCGTATTACAAATGTTTTGCAGAGACGTTAACGGCCATTAATGAAATTAATTTAACTTTTAAGTGAATTTTTCTTGAAATGGATCCTAGTGTTTAAGGAGACTTTTTATTGCGCTTCTAAGAGCAGAGTCGGCTAAAATAGCTTAAAAGTGAAGGAGTCGTTTTATGAATTTTGACATGTTAGTAGCGCAAGTAGGGCAGGTTCTGGTAAAGCATCAATCCATGGTGGTCACCGCAGAGTCTTGTACGGGCGGCATGATTGCCGAGGCGTTAACCTCTATTGGGGGCAGTACGGCTTGGTTTGATCGGGCTTATATTACCTACAGCTATGAATCTAAAAAAGAGATGCTGGGGGTTGCGGAGATGACGATTCAGAAAAAAGGTGCGGTGAGCCAGCAATGTGTTGAAGAGATGGCGCTGGGCGCGTTGCAACAGTCCCATGCCAAAGTGAGTGTGTCGTGCAGTGGCATTGCGGGGCCTTCCGGCGCGTCCTCCGATAAACCCGTTGGAACGGTGTGGTTGGCATGGGCGATACAGGGGCAAGAGGATGTGGTGTCCGAACGCTTTTTATTCTCTGGAGATCGCAAAGCGGTACGTGAGCAAACGACTGAAGCGGCGCTAAAAGGTGTTTTGAGGTTATTAAGAGAGTAGGCTTTTTTGATAGAGAGGGTTGTAGAAATTTAATTATATAGATGAACTCTGAATCATCCGCTGTACTTTGAGATACAATAGCGGGGTGTTTTACGGAGTAAAATACTTGTTTTTCTCCACTGATGTCCAGATAGATTCTGTGCAGGATGAGTTCTCTTATCAGAGAGTTAGAATTTATATATTGTTTAGGGATAAAAATGCTTAATTCACTAGAGTCATTAGAAATTAAAAACTTTCGCTCGCTAGTATCTTTTCAGGTAAAAAAGCTAGGTCAAGTTAATTTAATCGTGGGTAAAAACAATTCTGGAAAAAGTTCTGTTTTAGAAGCTTTAAGGATTTATGCGGGCTCTGCTAATAGAAAGTTGTTAGAAAGGATTGCGCAAAGCCATAACGAAAAATATCGATTTAATGAAGGCGAAGAGTTAAGTGCGTTTGATGCAGTATTACCATTTGAAGATTTTTTTACTGGAAGAAAGTTCCCTAAAAATGATGATGGAATTGCAATTGGTTCGATTGAGAACGAGAAAAAAAGATTAAATATTAATCATGCCTTTCTTATTGAAAAAGAGGAAACCACAACGGATGAATCAGGTGAGGAAATAACTAGAATTAGCCGAGTAATCCTTAAAAAACTAGAATTAAATGTTGATTCTGAGTTTTCTGTGCCAGTTGAGAATGTATTAGTTATTTCAAAAAATAATAATTCATCTATTTTGGATCTTGAATCAACATCGCGTTTTCCATCTCGAAGACATTTTGGAGAAATAGAGATGATTCCATGCAGTGTTATTCCAACGCAGTTTATTTCTATGGATGAGCTAGCGGCAGAATGGGATGCTATTTCACTAACGGAGGGGGAAGATATTGTTAAAGAGGCATTGCAAATTGTTTTGCCTGAGTTTGAGGATTTAACCTTTATTGATGATGCCTCTAGTCATAATTTGCGTAAAAACAACCATCGCTTAGCAAAGGTAAAGATTTCTAATCTGCCTAGACCCGTACCACTAAATAGTTTAGGTGATGGAATGTTGAGGATTTTACAATTGGTCTTAAAAGTTTTTTCTGCTAAAAATGGTTTTTTATTGATTGATGAGTTTGAGAATGGATTGCATTATAGTGTGCAAGAAAAAGTATGGGCGTTGTTATTTAAACTCTCTAAAAAGCTGAATATACAAATTTTTGCAACGACGCATAGTTGGGATTGTATTGAAAGTTTTTCAAAAGTGGCTTGTGAAAATAAAAATATTGAAGGTGTTTTATTCCGAGTCGGTAAAAGTGTACGAGAGAGCGAAAAAGGGCATGTTATTGCGACTGTTTTTGATGAGAATCAACTTTATAACATTACGCAATCGGATGTAGAGGTGCGTTAATGGCTCATTCAAAAAAGATACTTTTAGTTGAGGGAGAGGCAGATAAAGGTTTTTTTGAAGAGATGTGTAAAATTCTTGACTTGAATGCTCAAGTTCAAGTGGCTCTTCCTAAAGAATTAGGCGGGACTCACAATACTAAAGGCGGAATCCTCAGCCATCTAAATATTTTATTACCTCAGCTTAATGATGGACATTTGACGAATATCGCTGTAATTGTTGATGCTGATTATATTAAGCATGGCTCAGGTAAGCAAAAGACATTTGTTCAGGTGTCTAATATTCTTGAAGAGTTCGATTTTACACTACGGGATAGTGATTCAGATCAAAAAGGTTTTTTATTCAATCATTCAGATGGCTTAGAAGATTTTGGTTTATGGATTATGCCTAATAATCATTCTGAAGGGATGCTGGAAGATTGGATAATTGAGTGCGTAGAAAGCGATGAGAAGGTTCTTTTTGATCAAGCTGTCATTTCGGTTCAAAATCTATCCTCTCCTAAATTTAGCGCGCACTTACAATCAAAAGCTAAAGTTGCTACTTGGTTAGCATGGCAAAAAAAACCAGGCCACGGGCTTTATGGTGCAATGACGGAAGAATTGTTAGATAACAATAGCATGTCATATACAAACTTAAGTAATTGGCTACAAAAAATCTTTAACGATAAATAATGTTATCTGTTATAAGAGAGGTTTAGGGTAGGATTTAAATCGAAATTATGGGATAATTTCGCACTTGTGGAATTATCTACTAAAAAATTAGATAACCCTTTGTTTTCGTCGACTTTTTTAGCGTGTTGGCGTAACAAGGGGTTTTTATTGGGCGGGTTAAAGGTTTAGCGTGCACACTCAAAAAGGAAACGCATTAATGGACGACAATAAGAAAAAAGCACTGGCGGCTGCCTTAGGTCAAATTGAAAAGCAATTTGGTAAAGGGTCTATTATGCGCATGGGAGACAGCAGTGTTTCTCGTGATATTGAGTATGTTTCCACGGGCTCACTAGGCTTGGATTTGGCGCTGGGCATTGGCGGTTTACCGAAAGGGCGAGTGGTTGAGATTTATGGCCCTGAGTCGTCTGGTAAAACCACTTTAACGTTGCATGTTATTGCCGAAATGCAAAAGCTGGGCGGAACCGCAGCGTTTATTGATGCTGAGCATGCGTTGGATCCTTCGTATGCGGAAAAGTTAGGTGTCGATGTCGATAACCTTCTGGTTTCTCAGCCCGATACGGGTGAGCAAGCGTTGGAAATTACCGATTCATTAGTGCGTTCAGGCGCGGTGGATATTGTGGTCATCGATTCGGTGGCGGCCTTAACACCTAAAGCGGAAATTGAAGGCGATATGGGCGATTCTCATATGGGACTTCAAGCGCGATTAATGTCCCAAGCGTTGCGTAAATTAACCTCTAATATTAAACGCACCAATACCTTGGTCATTTTTATCAACCAGTTGCGAATGAAAATTGGGGTGATGTTTGGAAACCCAGAAACCACCACGGGCGGAAATGCACTTAAGTTTTATGCCTCGGTGCGTTTGGATATTCGTCGTATTGGCGCCATTAAAAAAGGCGATGAAATTTTGGGGAACGAAACCCGCGTAAAAGTGGTTAAAAATAAAGTAGCACCGCCCTTTAAACAGGTACAGTTTGATATTTTGTACGGTAAAGGGATTTCACGTGAAGGTGAAATTATCGACTTAGGCGTGAAAGAAGGCTTTATTGAAAAGTCAGGTTCTTGGTACGCTTACGGGGGTAAAAAAGTTGGGCAAGGGAAAGACAATGTTCGTCAATACTTGCTCGATAACCCTGCTGTTTCAGAAGAAATTATGGATAAAATCAAAGCCGTTTTAATGCCCGCTAAAGCTGAGAAAGCCGACAAAGTTGACGAGTCTGCTAAAGCCAAAGAAACGCCCAAAAAAAATTAAGTAAGCATTGAAACAGGCCGAAGAATTTTTAAAAGAGATCGGATTTTCTGTCTCAGATGAGGTCGAAAATTTACCCCCCTTGCTCGAAGAGGGGGGGGGTAAATTTGAATTACATAAAAAAATTGAATCGCGTGCGGTTTATTTATTAGGCATTCGAGAGCACGGCGCAAAAGAGCTAAAGTCTAAACTGTTGACTAAGTTTCCTGAAACACCGGAACTGTTGGCAGAGTACCAAGAAGTCTCGGGGTTTGTGGCCTCGGTTGTAGACGATGTATTACAGCGTTGCCAAGCCAATAACTGGCAAAGTGACGAGCGTTACATTGAGCAATCGGTGCGTAATTGGGCGGCCAAAGGCAGTGGCCCCATTAAAATACGCCAAAAGTTGAGCGCAGCATCGGATCGAAGTGATTTGATTAGCGCGTATTTAGACTGGGACGACAGTGAATGGTTAGAGCTGGCGTTAGACGTTCTGCTTAAAAAATACGGCGAGTCAAACTTGCCCAGCGAACGAAAAGAGCAAGCGAAACGTATGCGATTTTTACAGAGTCGAGGGTTTTCTTCAGAAATTATCTGGAAAGCATTTCGGAAATAAAATTTTTTATAGGTTATTAATATTATGACGAGTTCAGAACTCAGACAAGCATTTCTTGATTTTTACATTCAAAAAAATCATACCGTCGTGCATTCCAGTCCAGTCGTACCGGCCAATGATCCCACGTTATTGTTTACCAATGCGGGCATGGTGCCGTTTAAAGAGACGTTTTTAGGGCAGGAACCGCGTGCCTACACGCGTGCCACCAGTGTGCAACGCTGTATTCGCGCGGGTGGAAAACACAATGACTTGGAGAATGTGGGTTACACCGCACGTCATCACACCTTTTTTGAAATGCTGGGTAACTTTAGTTTTGGTGATTACTTTAAAAAAGAAGCGATTGAGTTTGCGTGGGAATTTTTAACCGAAACCTTAAAGCTGCCTGAAGAAAAGCTGTGGGTAACCGTGTTTGACGAGGACGACGAAACCGCAGACATTTGGCTCAAAGAGATGAAGGTCAGCCCAGATCGCTTTTCACGCTGTGGCGCCAAAGACAACTTTTGGTCCATGGGCGACACAGGGCCATGTGGCCCCTGTTCTGAAATTTTTTACGATCACGGCGAAGACGTTGCAGGCGGCCCTCCGGGAACCCCCGAAGAGGACGGCGATCGCTACATTGAAATTTGGAATCTGGTTTTTATGCAGTTTGACCGTTCCAGTGACGGCACCTTAACGCCTTTGCCTAAGCCTTCTGTGGATACAGGAATGGGGCTTGAGCGTTTGGCGGCGGTGATGCAGGGCGTGCACAACAATTACGACATTGATCTGTTTCAAGCTTTAATTAAAAAAGCCTCCCAATTAACAGGAGAGAAAGACCTAAGCAACAACTCATTACGCGTGATCTCCGATCATATTCGTTCGTGTGCCTTTACGATTACCGATGGCGTATTACCTTCAAATGAGGGGCGGGGTTATGTGTTGCGCCGTATTATTCGTCGTGCGATTCGTCATGGTTATAAATTGGGACAAACGCAACCCTTCTTTTTTGGTTTGGTGTCCACCTTAGTTGAGCAAATGGGCGAAGCCTATCCTGAACTGGCTTCCGAACAAGCGAATGTTGAACGCGTTTTAAAGTTGGAAGAGGCACGTTTTGCCGAGACCTTAGAAAACGGCATGAAATTGTTGGAAGCCTATATTGCCGACATGGATGGCAGTGTGGTCGATGGCGATGTTGCCTTTAAATTGTATGACACCTACGGTTTTCCGTTAGATTTAACCGCCGATGTGGCGCGAGAAAAAGGGTTGTCAATTGATGAAGCTGGCTTTGCGAAAGCGATGGAAGCGCAACGTGAACGCGCAAGATCGGCCAGTAACTTTGGTGCAAGTAATCAAGCGCGTATTGCCTTTGATGCCGAAACCCAGTTTGTGGGTTACGATAACGATGAAGCCGAGGCAAAGATACTCGCCATTTTTGTAGAAGGTGCATCCGCGCAATCGGTGGAGCAGGGTCAAGAGGCCACTATTATTTTAGATCGCACGCCATTCTATGCCGAATCGGGTGGACAAGCGGGCGACAGTGGCAGCTTAACCGAAGGCATGAACAGTTTTCATGTGAACGACACTCAAAAACAAGGGTCACTTTTTTTGCATCAAGGTGCGGTCTCAGCGGGAGCGATGACGGTAAATCAAACACTTCATGCGAAGGTGAATGTTGAAAACCGTCGCGCGTGTGAACGTAACCATTCCGCCACTCATCTTTTACATGCGGCATTACGAACGATTTTAGGGGAGCATGTGGGGCAAAAAGGGTCACTGGTTAAGTCGGATCGTTTGCGTTTTGACTTTTCACACTTTGAACCGATTGCGGCCGAGCCGTTACGTCAAATTGAACAGTTGGTGAATCAACACATTCTTGCCAATGCCAAAGTGGGCATGGCGGAGATGGACATTGACGCCGCCAAAGCCAAAGGTGCGATGGCACTGTTTGGTGAAAAATATGGCGATGTGGTTCGCGTGGTCGATATGGGCGATTTTTCAGTCGAGCTGTGTGGTGGAACGCACGTAAATGCACTGGGTGAAATTGGTCCATTCCGTATTGTGTCCGAAAGTGGTATTGCGTCTGGTGTGCGCCGAATTGAAGCGGTAACCGGGTTGGATGCATGGAATGCAATCTATCAAAATGACGACACCTTAGCCCTTGTTGCACAAACCATTAAAACAGACAAAAGCCAAATTGAATCCAAAATTACCCAAGTGGTCAGTGATTACAAAATTCTTGAAAAAGAGTTGAAACAACTTCAGTCCAAATTGGCCGCCTCTCAAGGCAATGACATTGCTAGCCAAGCGGTTAAAGTAGGCAACGTTAATGTCTTAGCCGCCAAAATGGAAGGGGCAGACAGCGGTGTGTTGCGTGATACCATGGATAAGCTTAAAGACAAACTGGAACCTGCGGTGATTGTATTGTCTGCGGTAGACGGCGATAAAGTCAGCATTGTAGCCGGGGTTAGTAAGTCCGTGACCAAGCAGTATAAAGCGGGTGAACTCGTTAATCACGTTGCCACTCAAGTGGGTGGTAAAGGCGGTGGTCGTCCCGATTTAGCGCAAGCAGGCGGTAACGATCCTAGTAAGCTTGCCGCGGCATTGGATTCGGTCGTGGCTTGGGTTGAGTCTAAATAACAGGCAAAGATAAAACACGTTCAAAAATTTTCTCCCCCCCCTATATTTACAGTGTATTAAGTTTAAATAGGGGGGGGAGAAATATTAAAACATCCTAAATAACGTATAAAAAGTATTTAAAATCATGGCATTAATTGTTCAAAAATACGGTGGAACTTCGGTCGGCAGTGTCGAACGAATTCAAAACGTGGCCAATAAAGTGGCTAAATTTGTAGACGACGGGCATCAAGTCGTGGTCGCGGTTTCGGCCATGAGTGGCGAAACCAATCGCCTAACGGCAATGGCAACGGAGATGCAGGCGCAACCCTCTAAGCGTGAAATGGATGTACTGTTAACCACAGGCGAGCAAGTCACCATTGCATTGCTCAGTATGGCATTGCAAGCAAAAGGCTACCCCGCCATCTCTTACACCGGTTGGCAAGTGCCCATTCAAACCGATAAAGTGCACTCCAAAGCACGAATTGAACACATTGATGGCACCAAAATACTCGAACAGTTAGGGCAGGGCAAAGTCGTCATTGTTGCTGGTTTTCAGGGGATTAATCC
>JAKISK010000074.1 GCA_021648625.1 Thiomicrorhabdus sp.
CTCAGTAGTGAAACGTCTTAGCGCCGATGGTAGTGTGGGAGGTCCCATGTGAGAGTAGGTCATTGCCAAGCTTATATTACCAAAGCCCGCCATAGCATTTGCTGTCGCGGGCTTTTTTTTGACTTGAAATAAGGTTAATATGGCTTTAGAGGCCTCTAAGTTGAGTGCTATAGTTGAAGTATGATTGTTAGGAGTAATTATTAATGGGATCGAAAGTGTCCGTGTCATCTACTGGAGTCATCGGAGTTCTTGCGAAAGTTCCTTGGATGTTATTTATTATTTTATTTTTAATTGCTGCCGAATACATGCAACTTTCATTGGATGGTGTTGTTGGTTATAGTTTTATAACTTTAGCGGTTGTTGTTTTATTTATTGAGATGTTTAAGTCGGGTGACGTCAGTGCAATGGCATTTTTAATGGATCAGTTTTGGGCGGTTGTAACGGTGATTCTTGCGACGGCTTTATTGACTTATTTATGGTTTGTGGAAGGTCGTGAACCAAACTTTTATCATTGGATAGGGTTTGCTATTATTATTGCAGACGCGTTATTAAACCCATTTAATGCTTTTAGAACGGCATTACGTAATTTTGACGTGCCTGGTTAGATGTGTCGCTATGGTTTTTTTAGAAAAGGCTCCAATCAGTGATGGGTTGAGGTTTTTTGTTTGTAGTGTGTCGGACGTTAAAAATAGGTACTTTTGTATAACGATCAAGTTCCTTAGCGTAATTAAATAAATCATTTGTAATGTTATTGATAATAATGGAGTGCAGTTTAAGTTCTGAGTTTTGAATGGCTTCAATTGTCAAAAGTGTTTGGTTTATGCAACCAATACGGTTGGCAACAACTAAAACGATAGGGTAATTGAGCTGAACAGCAAGATCCTTATTTAGACCGTTAAGGGCGATTGGTGAATAAAATCCACCAGCACCTTCAATAAGGGCGATAGAGTTATTATTACTTGTGTCACAGGCTCGTTTTAAGTCTTGAATGGTAATGTTCAGGTTTGCTTCTTGAATGACGCGCTGGGGTGATATCGCGGGTTCAAATTGATAGGGGCAAATAACATTTAGAGGCTCAGTAGAGAGGCAGGCTTGTTGCAAGAACAAAGCATCTTCAGAAAGAAGGGAGTTGTCTGCTTGACGAATACAGCCCGAGGCAATGGGCTTTCTAGGTGAAACAGAAAATTTTTTCTGGATGAGTGTAGTTGCAATACAGCAAGCCACAAAGGTTTTTCCTACATCGGTATCGGTACCTGTAATAAAAACACCGGTAGAAACATTGTTTGTTTGTGTTGATTGCTGTTGCTTTGTAACCATTTTAATAAATCTTATAGATTTTCGGTTAAGCGTGCTTGCGCTTCTTGGTACTTATCAAATGTCTGATTAACAACATCTTCAGGGAGTTTAGGAGCGGTTTCAGGGGTTTTATCCCACTCTAAATTTTCAAGGTAGTCCCGAATGTACTGTTTATCAAAGCTGGGTGGATTTTTTCCAACTGTATAGCTGGATGATGGCCAAAATCGTGAGCTATCAGGGGTTAAAGCTTCATCAATTAGGTATATTTTTCCTTCGGAATCTTCTCCAAACTCAAACTTAGTGTCTGCAATAATAATACCGCGTTGCAGTGCAAACTCTGCGGCATATTGGTATAAGGCCAAGCTGATTTCTCGTACCTTCTTTGAGCGCTTTTTCCCCATGATCTCAATAAGCTGCTCCATGCTAATATTTTCATCATGATCTCCTTGCTCCGCTTTTGTTGAGGGAGTAAAAATAGGCTGTGGTAGCTTTTCGGCGAGCTTCATGTTTTTTGGTAGAGAAATGCCACAGACGCTTTGTGTTTTTTGATACTCTTTCCAGCCTGAGCCGACTAAGTAGCCCCGAACAATCGCTTCTACAGGCAGAGGTTTAAGCTTTCGTACAATCATGCCACGGCCATCAAGTTCCTGAAGCTCTTCTGGTGTTAGGTAATCTGACAGGCACATTTTTGGCGCAAGTTGGTTGGGTACAATGTGCTCCATTTTATGCATCCAAAACTGAGGCATCTCCGTTAAAATTCGTCCTTTTCCAGGGATGGGCGTGGGCAAAATAGCGTCAAATGCAGAAATTCTATCCGTTGTGACAATGAGCAAGTGTTGATCATCAATGTCATAAATATCTCGCACTTTTCCTTTGTTAATCAAAGGAACACTGGTTAGATGGGATTCATAGAGAGCTTGCATAAACAGTCCTAATTTTTGGTGTCAGAGAAATGTCGTCTTTGTTTGTAAGGGCACTTTAAACTGCCGTAGCGTAATATTAAAGTAAAAATTGCGATGTAGAGAGGAAGGCGGATGGAGAGTTTTCCCAGCTCAAAGGTGATTCGCAATCATTTTAGCTATACAAAAGTCTCTTCTGACAGGTATGTTTTCATGTAGAGCTACCTGTTGACTTAAGTAGAAAGAGTTAAAGTATATTTTTTTGCATTAAAAATCCAGTATTTTAATGCAATGTTTTTTTTGGAAAAATTAAATATGCTAAAAATTTTAAATTGAACAGCGTCTTTTTTTGCTCATTTTATAGGATACTGGTAAAATACATGGATTATTTATCGTTTATTAAATTTAAGGTGTTTTAACATGGCTAAACAAGAAAACTGGATCGCTCCTTCAATATTATCGGCGGATTTTTCACAGCTAGGCAAAGATGTTAAAGATGTGATCGCCTCAGGTGCCGATGTTGTTCACTTTGATGTAATGGATAGTCACTATGTTCCTAACCTAACAATTGGTCCATTAGTGTGTGATTCGTTGAAAAACTTTATGGTTAGAGAAGGAGTGAACGCACCCATAGATGTTCATTTAATGGTAAAACCAGTTGATCGTATTATTGGTGATTTTGCTTCGGCGGGTGCAGATATTATAACGTTTCATCCAGAAGCCTCTGAGCATATTGATGGCTCTTTAGGGTTAATTAAAAACGCAGGTCTAAAGGCAGGCTTGGTTTTTAACCCCGCAACGTCTTTAAGTTACCTTGAGCACGTAATGGATAAAATTGACATGATTTTGATTATGTCTGTTAATCCTGGTTTTGGTGGTCAAGCCTTTATCGATCAATCGTTAGAGAAATTACGTCAAGCGCGTCAGTTAATTGATGCTTCTGGCCGTGATATCCGTTTAGAAATCGATGGCGGTGTTAAGGCCGAAAATATTGCTGAAGTCGCTGCTGCGGGTTGTGATACATTTGTTTCTGGTTCGGGAGTTTTTGGTAAAGCAAATACAGCAGATGCAAATCGTTATGACAGCATTATTAAGCAAATGCGAGATGCTCTTGCTAGTCCCTAAACGTTTCGTTTAAAAGTGTTGTTTAAAATAAAACGCCAGTGTCTTATCTTTTTAAGGCATTGGCGTTTTTTATTAGTTTAAGAGAAAATATGAAAAAAATAAACCCAGAATTTGTGCTGATTGATTTAGATGGTACCTTGATCGACAGTGTGCCAGACTTGGCTTATTGTGTTGATGAAATGATGGCTCAGCTAGGGTTGCCTAAACGTGGTCAAAATGCGGTACGCAATTGGGTTGGTAATGGCGTTCAGCGTTTAACAGAGCGGGCATTGCTCAACTCTGTGAATGGCATACCGAGTCAAGAATTAATGGATAAGGCCTATCCTATTTTTTTAGAACTGTACGCTCAAAATAACGCCCAACGCTCACAAGTATATGATGGTGTATTAGAGGGTATTTCTTGGATGAAAGAGCATGGTTACCGTCTTGGGTGTGTTACCAATAAAGCAGAAGCGTTCACCGTTCCACTGTTAAAAAATAAAGATTTATTTGATTTGTTTGAAGTGATTGTTAGTGGAGATACGTGCGCTGAAAAAAAGCCACACCCTATGCCCCTGCTTCATGCCGCAAAGTTGATGGGTGTGACAGCAGACAATGCGTTAATGATTGGTGACTCTCGTTCGGATGTGAAGGCTGCGCGTGCCGCAAATTTTTCTATTTTTTGTATGACCTATGGTTATAATCATGGCGAAGATATCCGTAATGAACAGCCTGATGTTGTCATGGACTCTTTTATGGAGTTGCCAAATTACCTCTCTAAGAAGAGAGGTTGTAAATAAGAATGACCTTTTTAAAGGTGTTATTATTGGCAGTTTTTCGACCCGTTATTTGTTTGGTTTCAGGCATTTGGCGTTTTATTGTATTTAAAAAAATAGCGAAACAATCTCGTACTAAGGCAGACTCAAGATGAGTGATGTAAATTTTGCCAATTTGGCTGAACAAGGCTTTAATCGTATTCCATTAATGCGTACGGTATTATCCGATTATGATACGCCGTTGAGTGTGTATCATAAGTTGGCAAAAGGGTCTTATTCATACCTTTTTGAATCGGTTCAAGGGGGGGACAAATGGGGTCGTTACTCCATTATAGGACTACCGTGTCGAACTCGATTGTTAATTACTGGTCACCATATTAAAGAGATTACGGATGGTAAAGTGGTTCAGCACCAAGTTGCGAATGACCCTTTGGCTTGGATTGAAGCGTATCAGCAAAAATTTAAAATTTTTCAGCCTGCGGGAATGCCTATATTTAGTGGCGGTTTGGTGGGGTATTTTGGTTACGATACGGTTCGCTATGTTGAAGAACGGCTGAAAGAGAGTATGCCAGAGCGAGACGATATTGGTGCACCAGACATTGAGCTGCTGGTTTCTGAAGAGTTGGTGGTGTTTGATAATTTAAGCGGTCAAGTACACGTGATTGTACATGCCGATTTAACTCAGCCAGATGGCGAATCCGTTGCATTAGCACGTTTGGATGAGCTGTCTTTAACGTTGAGCCAGCCGATGGAAATGCCTGAGGACAGAGCAAGTCATCAGAGTATTTCTGAAGCCGATTTTCACTCCAGTTTTGGGGAGGAGGCGTTTAAAGAAGCCGTAACCAAAATACAAGAATATATTTTGGCGGGTGATGCGATGCAAGTGGTTATTTCGCAACAAATGTCGGTACCTTTTAAGGAAAATCCAATTGATTTGTATCGTGCATTGCGTTATTTAAATCCATCGCCTTATATGTTTTTTGTGGACATGGGGGGGGTAAAAATTATTGGTTCTTCTCCTGAAATTTTGGTTCGTTTAGAAGAGCGTCAAGTCACCGTTCGCCCCATTGCCGGAACGCGGCGACGTGGCGAGACAGCAGAACAAGATTTAGCGTTAGAGCAAGAGTTGCTCAATGACCCTAAAGAGTTGGCCGAGCACCTTATGCTTATTGATTTGGGTCGTAATGATGTTGGACGAATTGCACAAACGGGAACCGTTGAGCTAACCGAAAAAATGTTGGTTGAGCGTTATTCTCATGTGATGCATATTGTGTCTAATGTAAATGGTAAAATTAAACCGAATATGAGTGCGATGGATGTATTGCGAGCAACCTTTCCAGCGGGCACGGTTTCTGGCGCACCTAAAATTCGAGCCATGGAAATTATTGATGAGTTGGAGCCAGTAAAGCGTGGTATCTATGCGGGCGCAGTTGGTTACTTGGGTTGGCATGGCAATATGGATACGGCCATTGCGATTCGCACGGCGGTGATCAAAGATGAGACGCTATTTGTACAGGCGGGTGCAGGCATTGTCGCCGACTCTGTGCCCCAGCTTGAGTGGGACGAAACGATGAGTAAAGGACGCGCTATTTTTCGTGCCGCGCAGTTTGTTTCGGAGGGGTTGAAAACCGATAATCCAGCACTCGACCATTCAATGGTAGGGGGGGGGTAAAATGCTGTTAATGATTGATAATTATGATTCTTTTACCTATAACTTAGTTCAGTACTTTGGCGAGCTGGGGCAGGAGGTTGAGGTCTATCGTAATGACCAAATAACGATTGAAAAAATTGAGGCGCTTAACCCCCAGTATTTAGTCATCTCTCCAGGGCCTTGTACCCCAAATGAAGCAGGTATTTCGGTGGATGCAATTTTACATTTTGCAGGAAAAATTCCGATTATGGGGGTTTGCTTAGGGCACCAAAGTATCGCCCAAGCGTTTGGAGGAAAGATTATTCGTGCCAAGCAAGTCATGCACGGAAAAACGTCTGTTGTTTATCATCATAATGTAGGGATGTTTACAGAATTACCTAATCCTGTGCAAACGACACGTTACCACTCCTTGGTGATTGACCAAGGTGAGTTGCCCGCCTGTTTGGAAGTGACGGCTTGGGTTCAAGACGATCAAGGTGATTTGGACGAGATTATGGGGGTTCGCCATAAAACCCTTCCTATTGAAGGGGTTCAATTTCATCCGGAATCGATCTTGACGGAGCAAGGACATAATATGCTTAAGAATTTTTTAGAGCAACACGCGTAGAAAATATTAACGAATGGAAAGTGGTATGGAACTCAAGCACGCACTCGCACAACTCCTAGATTGCCAAGAATTGCATGAAGAGCAAATGGAATCGGTGATGTTACAGCTTATGTCTGGTAAAGCGACTCAAGCACAAATTGGTGCCATTTTGACTGCCCTGCGAATGAAAGGAGAGACTTTAGCAGAGGTGACCTCTGCGGTGAGAGTCATGCGCTCATTAGCGACGCCAGTTGTCTTGGATGACACGTCTAAGTTGGTGGATACCTGTGGCACAGGCGGAGATGGCGCCAATACCTTTAATATTTCAACCGCTTGTGCATTTGTGGTGGCTGCTGCTGGTGGGGTGGTTGCAAAACATGGCAATCGCTCCATATCAAGTAAGTCAGGCAGTGCGGATGTGCTGGAGGTTGCAGGTGTGAACTTGAACTTAACGCCTGAGCAAGTAGCGGAGTGTATTCGTGAGACAGGGGTTGGCTTTATGTTTGCTCAAGCACACCATGGCGCAATGAAACATGTGATTGGTGCACGGAAGGAGATGGGCGTTCGTACCCTTTTTAATTTGCTTGGCCCTTTAACCAATCCCGCTGGTGCGCCTTATCAAGTGGTGGGTGTGTACCATAAATCATTGACAACGTTGTTTGCAAAGGTACTTCAGAAGCTAGGTTCAAAGCATGTAATGGTTGTTCATGCGGATGATGGTTTGGATGAGATCAGTATTGCCAGTAAAACTACCGTTGCAGAATTAAAAGAGGGTGAAATTCACTATTGGGAAATTGACCCTTACGAGTTGGACATGGATCATGTAAATTTAGCCGACCTTTCGGTAGATTCGGCGCAGGATAGCTTAAATATTATTCGTTCGGTTTTTGCCAATAACGACAGCGCGGCAAAGGATATTGTGTGTTTAAATGCGGGGGCTGCTTTGTATGTGACGGGTCTTTCAGGCTCTTATTCAGAGGGGGTTACCTTGGCACGAACGGTTATTGCAAAAGGTTTAGTTCAGAAAAAATTTAATGCATTTATCTTAAAAACTCAGTCGTATTCTGCGTAGTTACGTTCATGTTTAGATGATAAAACATCTTCGCCGTTATGTTCTATTTATGCTGGGAGGGCTTTTCTTTTGCTTAGGTTTAGTGGGTGTATTACTGCCCATTTTACCCACGACTCCTTTTATGATTTTAGCTGCGATGTGTTTTGCGAGCAGTTCACCTAAGTTTCATCAGGCGCTTTTAAATAATCGCTACTTTGGTGATGATTTACGTCGTTGGGAAGCAACGCGTACAATGAAGCGACGTACTAAAAAACGTGCAACTGCGGTAATTATGTTAAGTTTTAGCATTTCAATTGCTGTTTTATGGGGAGAGCTGATTTTGCAAAGCATGCTATTGACCCTCGCGATTTTATTATTATATTTTCTATGGAAAATTTCTGAAGAGAAAGCTGGTTAAGAGGTGTCTTTGAAGGGGGGGGGAGAAATTTATCTAAATTTCTCCCCCCCCCCTTCTATTCTCTTTTTTCTACCTGAACCCGTAGCTTTTAATGTGGATAGCTTACGTTCTGTGCTGCAGTGAAGCTACGGATTCAGGCTCTAAGTAAGGATGACAAAATGAGTGGTACTCCAACCATTTTAAAAAAAATTATTTTACGAAAGCTGGAAGAAATTCAAGCGGGTTGCGATAAGATTTCGTTGCGTGAAATGAAAAAGCGTGCGTTATTGGCACCAGAAACAAGAAGTTTTGTGGCGGCCATGCAGGCCAAGTTGGATGCAGGTCAATCCGCGGTGATTGCAGAAATTAAAAAAGCCTCGCCAAGTAAGGGGGTTTTAAGAGAGCCGTTTGACCCCGTTGAAATTGCGCAAAGCTATGAAAAAAATGGTGCGGCGTGTTTGTCTGTTTTGACCGATCGTGATTTTTTTCAAGGGTCAAATTCCTATTTACAGCAGGTACGCGAGTCGGTGAGTTTGCCAATTATTCGTAAAGACTTTATTGTTGATGATTACCAAGTATATGAGGCTCGTGCCATTGGCGCAGATTGTATTTTATTGATTGCCGCCGCGATTGGTAACGCTCAAATGTCAGAACTTACGCAAACCGCCATGACTCTGGATATGGACGTGCTGATTGAAGTGCATAATGAAGAGGAGTTGGAGCGTGCATTACAGCTCCCGTTGCCAATGATAGGTATTAATAATCGTGATTTGCATAGTTTTAATGTCTCCTTAGACAATACGATTAATATGCTGGATAAAATCCCTGAAGATCGTATCGTCATTACAGAAAGTGGTATTTTAGGCAAAGAAGATGTTCAAAAAATGCGTGCCCATGCCGTTAACAGCTTTTTGGTTGGTGAGGCGTTTATGCGTGCAGAGGATCCAGGTAAAAAATTATCGGAATTGTTTTTTTAAAATAATTCCCCCCCCCTCTCTTTTTTTATTTTAAGTTCGGAAAAAGGTTAAATAAATATGGCAACAGTGGTTAAGTGGCAAAAAAATATGGCGTTTGAAGCAACAACGGAGAGCGGGCACTCTGTTTTAATGGATGCTTCCCCTGATGTAGGTGGTGAAGATAGAGGGCCGCGCCCTATGGAGATGGTTTTGATGGGGTTGGGAGGTTGCACGGGAATTGATGTGGTTCTAATGTTGCAAAAAAGTAAACAGACAATTAAAGATTGCCAGATTGAGATTAGTGCAGAGCGTTCGGATTCCATTCCTAAGGTTTACAGTAAAATTCACGTACATTTTAAAGTCATTGGGGTTGCGCTAAATGAGAAAAAAGTGAAACGCGCGGTTGACCTGTCTGCTGAAAAATACTGCTCGGTCTCTAGGATGTTAGAGTCAACGGTGGTTATGTCGCATGATTATGAGATTATTGAGGCTGACTAGTTTTTGTTATGATGAAAGCGCTATTTTGACAGCGTTCACCATGCCATCGGTGAGCTGTTGCAGTTGGGCTTGTGGAATGTTGTAAGCTGGCATAGTGTAAATAAGTGACCCAAATGGGCGAAGCCACACGCCTTGCTGCACTGCTAATTCCTGTATTTTCTCTCCAAGGTCGGCTCGATCGAGCTCAATGACACCAATTGCTCCCAGTACACGTACATCTTTAACACCAGAAAATTTATTGAGTGGTAGCAGTTCTTGCTGTAGGTGTTTTTCAATACCGCGAATATTTTCTTTCCATGGGGATGCGAGCAGTAGGTCAATGCTTGCAATTGCCGTAGCGCACGCCAATGGGTTCGCCATAAAAGTTGGGCCATGCATTAATAAACCAGGGTTTCCTTGGCTGATTGTCTCACTGATTTTAGCCGTTGCGAGTGTGGCGGCAAGCGTTAAGTTTCCACCTGTGAGCGCTTTACCTAAGCAGAGTATATCGGGCGTGATGTCCGCCCATTCGCAAGCAAACAGTTTTCCTGTTCGCCCAAACCCCGTGGCGATTTCATCCGCAATGAGCAGTACATTATAGGACTGGCAGAGCTGGCACACTTGTTTGAGGTAGTCGGGGCGGTAAAATCGCATGCCACCTGCGCCTTGTACAATAGGCTCTATGACGACTGCCGCAATATTTTGGTGATGCTGGCTAAGCAGTGCTTTAAAATCATTGATGTCACCATTATCGCTTGTTTTGTTAAATCCCATCTGGGGTGCGGCTGCAAAATGATGCTGGATAAGGGCGTGGCTGAAGATGGCGTGCATACCATTGTCTGGGTCACAAATAGCCATGGTGGCAAATGTGTCGCCGTGGTATCCATTTTTAACCGTCATCAGTTGTTTTTTCTGCGGTTTTTTTAAGCTGATCCAATATTGCAATGCCATCTTAATCGCCACCTCTACGGCGACGGAGCCAGAGTCACTAAAAAAAACCTTATCCAGTCCTAATGGCGTTAGTTTTACTAAACGCTTGGCTAGATCAATGGCGGGTTGATGAGTAAGTCCGCCAAACATGATGTGGGGCATCTGTTCTATTTGTTCATGCATCGCTTGCTGAATCGTGGGGTGGTTGTACCCATGAATGCAAGCCCACCATGAAGACATGCCATCAATTAGCTCTTTATTGTCGGCCAATGTAATGATAGAGCCTTTGGCTTTTTGAACACCAATCATGGGCGTGGTGCTAGGAATTTTGGCATAAGGGTGCCAAATGTGCTGTTGGTCAAATTGTAGGAGTTGATGCCAGTTGTTTTGCATAAAGAGTTGACGGCGCTGTTTTTTTGAAATTAATCGTATTTTATCAGGCTTGCCAAGAGGGGGGGGTAAAAAATAGAAACGCCTATTGTATTCTTTGTGTTGCTTGTTACAATACGAAAAAAGACGAGTTGTTGAGTGTGGGTCAAAGCTTTTGGATTTGCGGGGTCGCAGAACTAGATTTTTTAAAAAGTTAACAATTAAATGTTGACAGTTTAATAAAACTCTATAAAATACGCACACACAATTTGGAGGGTTTCCCGAGTGGCCAAAGGGGGCAGACTGTAAATCTGCTGGCTCCGCCTTCGGTGGTTCGAATCCACCACCCTCCACCAAATTGCGGGTATCGTATATTGGCTATTACCTCGGCCTTCCAAGCCGATGAGAGGAGTTCGATTCTCCTTACCCGCTCCATATTTTAAAGGCTCTCTTTGTTGGTTTGTTGATTCAGATTGATAGGGGGGGCCTTTTTTACATTTGCTCTTATAGCTCAGTCGGTAGAGCGCATCCATGGTAAGGATGAGGTCATCGGTTCGATTCCGATTAAGAGCTCCATATTATTTTTATATCTGCACCGAGCTGCTTTGAACAGTCGTTGCTACTTAGGAGATTGCATCATGGCAAAAGAAAAATTTGAACGCGGCAAGTTGCACGTAAATGTTGGAACGATTGGTCACGTAGATCACGGTAAGACGACTCTTACAGCGGCACTAACGATAGTACAAGGTAAGAAGTTTGGTGGAG